>JAOUGX010000012.1 GCA_029865385.1 Gammaproteobacteria bacterium | reverse complement strand
AAGGAGAGCCTGGAAATGTGGGACGACTTGAGCGCTGACCTGGAATGGAATCTGATGGTGCAGAAAAAAGGCATCATCGCGCTTGCCCACAGCGACCCGGAACTGGCTGCCATGCGGATGATGAGTGATAGCCAGCGCAGAGCCGGTATCAAGATCGAGATGCTCAGCCCGGCAGAGATCAAGAAGAAGGTCCCGTCGATAGACATCAGCGACAAGCCGGCACTGCCGATATTCGGTGCACAGTTTCATCCCGAGGGCGGCACGGTCCATCACGATGCGGCCGTGTGGGGATATGCGCAGGGAGCTTCGCGATACGGCGTCGATATCTGTGTCGGTGTCGAGGTGACCGGGATCAATATCGACGCCGAAAAAGTAACAGGCGTAGAGACCAATGTCGGCAGCATCGCAGCGGGCAAGGTTCACGTAGCCGTCGGCGGCTACTCGTCAGAAATCGGCCGGATGATCGGCATAAGGTTTCCGGTCGAGACCTATGCGATGCAGGTGATGACTACCGATGTGATGAAGCCGTTTCTCGACTACTACGTTGCCTCTCCACGGCTGCATTTTTACACGCAGCAGACCCTGAAAGGCGACCTGATCCTTGGGGGTCCGCTGGACCACTGGCAGTCATGGAATTCCTATGCAACCTGGGAGGAGTCAGCGGACCGGGCCTCCAGGATTGTCGAATACTTTCCTGACCTCGCCCACGTGCGCGTCGTGCGCTCCTGGTCGGGCATCTGCGACTGCACCGGCGACTCGCCACCGATCAGCGGTCAACCTTAGCCCTGAAATGCTGGTGGTCGGCGGCGGGCTGGCCGGCATGGAGGCTGCGATCACGGCGGCGGAGACCGGAATCAGGGTTGTCCTGGCAGACTCGGACCCTCACCTGGACGGCTTCGATGCCTTGAGGCCTGCAGCATCGGGCTTCATCAGAAAATACTGGACGTCGATACTTCGTTCGGCGCGGTAAATCAGCGCCAGGCGTCCGCCGAACGCGTCGAATCCAGCGGTCAACGGATAAAGCCCGTTCGGTTCGGGATCGGCCGCCCGCCAGTTGGCACTGGCCTTGGCCAGTTAGGTACTGTCGGTGTCGATCAATGCCGAAATCATCGTCTTAGGGTGGTTCAAAGGCACACTCGCACACCCGGCAATAACCATGATGGCAATCGAAGTCCCAATGGGTTTGAACGTTTTCGGATTCGTCATTCCGTCAGACTTCCGGTCAAAATGTGTCCCTCAGCCGCAACAATACCCTTTTGGCTGCCGGGATGGCGACGCCCGGATGAGATCGCGGTGCTTTTCGTCATCGCTGCGAAGATGTCGCAGCACGACGATGAGTCCCGGTGCTGTTCTTGCAGTGAGATTCGGCGGCACGCTGCTTTTCGGGTCGGCAGAGCGGCCGGAGGTTTCCGGCACAAGTCAGACTCGTCAGGTCCTGCCTGCGAAAATATTCACTCGAAATCGACGCCGAACGGAGTGGCGGGATTCATTTCCTGAATGTCCCTCCACCGAGTGGACTGTTTGCCTTGTTGTCACTGATGCTGCTGTGGCTGGGGCCGCGATAGACAGCGAGGGGGTTGCGATGTCGACGCCGATCGCCGACGTGATTCCGGGAAATTTTTTTGTCCCTCACCGCCCCGGGTGCCACGCAACGCACCTGATCTGATCGCCGCATTCCTCCTGGGCCTGGCAGCCAGGTCGGTGTCGGCGTCGACGAATGCCTCGCCAGAAGACAGCCAGGCGAAAACAGGCAATGATACGACTCGGGTGACGGTGGCAGGTATGCTTGTACCGTCCACTGCAAAGCCGGCAGCAATCGTCGGCTCTTGCGCTGTCTTTTTTGGACATAAACAACCTGAAACTTGGGACGAAAGAAATGACTCGACGACGTTTGCTGCCGATACACCCACCTGCCTTCGCGATCCTATTGTCGCTGTTCGCAATTTTCTTCGCGCCGTTGCCGGCACGAGCGCAATCCGGCGACACGTTCAAGGACAGGGTCTACCTGGTTAACGGCGATCGAATCAGCGGAACGATCAAGGAACTCGACCGTGGAAAACTGCGCATCAAGACGACAACGATGGACACGATCTACGTCAACTGGCTCGAGGTGGATTTCATCGAAAGCAAGACCTATCTGCGTATTGCCAACACCGACGGCACTTTCATCTACGGCCGAGTGCAGAAATCCGGGCTGACGCAGAACGTGAGGATGCTCGACGAAGGCGAAAGCGTCGACATTCCGACCGCCCGAATCGCGGCTATGAAGCCTCTCCGCGTCGACGAAACGTTTTGGCAGCGCATTGAAGGTGATGCAAGCGCGGGCATCGATTACAAGAAGGCCAGTGACATATTGCTCGTGAACGTTGCGTCGAATCTGCGACTGCGCGAGGAAAATCACGAACTTGGTTTTGGCTTCAACTGGAACGAAACGCAACGCAGCGAAACGGATAACGCGTCGCGAGCCAATCTGAATAGCAACTACACCCGGTATCTCAGAGACCGGTGGTTCTGGAAAGGATCCGCAGCATTCGAGCGCAATCAGGAGCTCGGCATCGATCTGCGCAGTCTTCTTAGTGGTTCCGCCGGCAAGTACTTTCTTCAAACCGCAACCATGCGGTTTGAAGTGAACGCCGGCGTTGCCGCCAGCCGGGAAGATCGCATCGACGGCAATTCAAAGGAAAGCCTGGAAGGCCTGATTCACTCGTCCTTCGATATCTATCAGTTGAATATTCCCATCATTCGCCTGTCTGCCAATATCAGCTTATTTCCAGGTATTACGGAAGAGGGCCGAATTCGCGTCAACACCGACATAACCCTGCGCAATGAACTGTTTCGAAATTTCTTCTGGGACCTGTCGTTCTACAGCAGCTACGACAATCAACCCGCCGAGGGCGCGGCGAAGGACGACTATGGCGTTATTACCTCGCTGGGCGCAACGTTCTAGCCGTGGAGCCTGGCCGCTACACGGCGCAACCTGTGCTTATCACGCGATGATCGAACTGCTGATGGGTATGCTCCTCCGGTGGTCGCCCTGGCGGCTTGATCCATCGATTCCTGACAGTCAGGCTGTCATTCGACAGCCTCGCCGCTGGTATTGCCAGACTACAATGCGGCGTGCGCATTGCCGGTCTTGCCGGTGCCAGTGCTGCTGGCGCCAAATCGCGACAGCAACGAGATGTTCATGTCATTGTGGAGGGGTAATCAGTACCAGGCCTCATGTTCGCGATGCAATTGGTATGCTAACTTTTCACGTTTGGCTTGTAGCGGAAAGGTCTCATGAATAAAACCGTCTTCACCACGCTTGCAGTGCTCTTGCTGTCCGGCTCTGCGGTCGCTCAGAATCAGGACAATTGGCAGACATGGCCGTTGGCCGATCATTTCACCGTGTCGGCCAACGCTTTCTTTCAGAATCTTGATACGCGAATACGCCTGGATGCATCCGATGCTTCACCGGGCACCACGGTCGATTTCGAGCAAAACCTCGGCATGTCGGATACGGAAACCCTGCCAGGACTCAGTATCGGCTGGCGCTTTGCGAAAAAACACCGTCTGCAGTTTGAGACCTCCGACCTGAAGCGCAGTGGCTCGGGGATAGCAGCCACCGATATTCGTTTCGGGGACGAGGTATTTACTGTTGATTTGCCGATATCGTCGTTCTTCGATATCAGCGTTATCGGTCTCAACTACAGCTATTCATTTGTTTTCGACGAGAAAAAAGAAGTCGCGATCGACCTCGGACTCGCGGTTCAGGACATCAAATTCGGGCTGATGGGAAACGAGGGCCTCGGTATCATCGAAGCGACTTCGGGGCTGACGGCGCCGCTGCCTACCCTCGGTCTCCGCGGTGGATATGCATTTACCGACAAATGGATAGGCAAAGCAGGAGCCGGCGTGTTTTCGGTCGATCTGGCGATATCCGACGAGGAGCAATTGAACGGCGAAGTGATTAATGCGTATGCGTCAATTCAGCACAAGACCTTTGAACATCTGCATTTCGGGCTCAGTTATGCGTACTTTGATGTCGGCGTTGATTTTAAAGAGTCCGGCCTGGTCAGTTCAATGAACTACAAATACCAGGGGCCGGTGGTAAGCATAGTGGCGGTATTCTGAGGCAGGGGAGATCTGGAAGGACCAATTGTCGTTCCATAGTACGTCTTTGGTGGCCAATGCCTCGACACGATGGACATCGCATATCGGTGTACAATGGCCCAAGTCAGGCGTGCGCTTGTTATACGACCCCCATCAAATCAGGAGAGCAGAAAATGAATGCAGTTGTAACACGGTCACTGGTGATAATAGCAGCGTCGCTATTGACCGCCTGTGCCTCAACACCGAATACCTTTATCAACGCCGATCCCAACGTCGATTTTAGTCAATACAAGACGTTCGGCTATTTCCCTACACTGTCGACTGACAAGGGGCAATACGAATCGCTGGTGAGTAATTTTCTCAAAGTAGCGGTGGCCCAACAGTTTGACAGGCGAGGCTTGACCTACGATGACGACGATCCTCAGTTGCTCGTCAATTTCTATATCAATACCAAGGAAAAGATTAGGACCCGATCGGTGCCGTCCGCCGGCGGTTATTACGGCTATCGTGATCCGTTTTACAGCCCCTGGGGTGGCTATGGAATGGGTATGGGCTACGAAACCCGTGTGGATCAATACACGGAAGGTACACTGAACATCGACGTTGTCGATGCGGCGACGAAGAAACTCGTGTGGGAGGGCGCCATCGCCGGACGATTGAGCGACAAAGATATTCGCAATATGGAGACGACGGTCGATGGCGCCGTGGCTTCTGTCATGATGGGTTATCCGATACAGCCCGGCGGCGCACAATAATCCGGGACCGTGGTTATAAAGAAACGTCCTTGCGCCGCCCTTATCTGCTGCGCCCTGCTTATTGGCGCATGCGATGCGGCGAAGGATCAGAAAGCAGCCGCGCTGCCGGAGCGCGCCGCGCCTGTGGCAGAATTTATCGGCGGTGAAATCTGCGCCAACTGTCACCCCGAAGAAGCAGCACGCTGGCGGAATTCGCATCACGATCTCGCCATGCAGGTCGCGGACGAGGCAACAGTACTTGGCGATTTTGATGCCGCCGAATTTACTTACAACGATGCTACCAGCGAGTTTTTCCGACGCGATGGATCGTTCTGGGTTCGCACCGACGGACCGGACGGGGCGCTTGCCGAGTTCAGGATTACTCACACCTTCGGGATCGAGCCGCTGCAGCAGTACCTGGTGGAACTGCCGGCCGGTCGGGTGCAGGCCTTAAGCACCGCGTGGGACACGCGACCGACATCACAGGGTGGCCAGCGCTGGTTTCACCTATACCCGGATGAAGCCATCGACAGTGCCGATCCGCTGCACTGGACCGGCATTTTTCAAAGCTGGAATACATCCTGCGCATCTTGCCATTCAACAAACTTGCGGAAGAATTATTCCGTTGCGATGGACAGCTTCGCCACAACGTTCTCCAGCATCGATGTCGACTGCGAGGCCTGCCACGGCCCGGGCTCACTGCATGCGCTCGCCCCCGCCGACGTTCCCATGTTGCTGCAAGCAGAGACCGATGTGCGCTGGCTGTTTGAAGAGGGTGCAAGCATCGCGAAGCGAATTCCCGCTCGTAGCCCGCAGGCCGAAATCGAGACCTGCGCTCAGTGCCATTCACGGCGCGGACAGATAGACGAGGAGATCGACGCGGGTGCGCCGCTGCTGGACGCATTTCGCCCCGCCCTGCTGGACACCGGTCTCTATCACGCCGACGGGCAAATTCAGGACGAGGTCTATGTATACGGTTCGTTCCTGCAAAGCAGGATGCATGCCGCTGGGGTCAGCTGCAGCGACTGCCATAATCCACACAGCGCCCGGCTCAAATTTGAAGGCAACGCCGTCTGTGGCCAGTGTCATCTCGCCAGTACCTATGACGTGAGCACGCATTCCCACCACGAGACCGGCGCACCGGGATCGCAATGCGTCGACTGCCACATGCCGGCCAAGACTTACATGGTCGTGGATCCGCGTCGCGACCACAGTTTTCGTGTGCCGCGGCCCGATCTCTCGGCCGAGCTGGGTACACCCAATGCCTGCACCGGATGTCATGAAGACCAGGTTAATGGCTGGGCGGCGGGCGTCGTCGCCGACTGGTTCCCGGCCGGACGCACGGGCACCGCCCACTACGGTCAGGCCCTGGCGGCCGGCCGAAACTGGGCAAGCGACCGTGCCCCACGGCTTCTGACCCTCGCAGCCAACCCGGGAGCGCCGGCGATTGTCCGGGCAACGGCAATCAGCCTGCTGTCAGAACAGATGGACGATGTCGCGCTGAAGGCGACGATAGACGCGCTGCAGAGCAACTCGTCCCTGATTCAACTCGCCGCACTGGATGCCCTTTCCAATGCGCCGATACAACGTCGGCTCGAACCCGTGCTGCCGTTCCTGCACCACAGCGTGCGTGCGCTGCGCCTGGCGGCCGCACGGCAGCTCGTGCCTGCCCGTTCGGAACTGCGGCAGGCGCAGCGAATCGAGTTCGACAATGCGCTCGAGGAATACCGGCAGTCGCAGGCATTCAACAGCGACCGCGCCGAGGGACGGCTCAACCTGGCCGGCGTGCTTCTTGAGCTCGGTGACTATTCGGCGGCCGAGGCTGCACTGCAGGCGGCGATTGAAGTTGAGCCCTACAGGGTTGCCGGCTATGTCAATCTGGCGGACCTGTATCGCCAGTCCGGTCGCGAGTCGGACGCGCAGTCGATTCTCTCTGCGGCAGTTGAGGCAAACAGCGAGGACCCCGCCGGGCATTTTGCCCTTGGTCTGGCGCTGGTGCGGTCCGGGCAAGTCGACGAGGCGCTGCAGCAATTGCAGCGTGCCGTGGAGCTCGCGCCGGACGCACCTTATTATCAATACGTCATCGGCATCGCGCAGAACTCGACGGGCTATCAACAGCAGGCGCTCCGCACCCTCGTTGCAGCGCATGCACGCTTTCCGGGCTACAGAAACATCGTGTTTGCGCTGGCCACGATCAACCGTGACGCCGGCAATACGGATGAAGCCCTGCGTTACGCGCGCAAACTGCTCGCACTGTCTGCAAGCGACTCGCAGGCTTTGGACCTGGTTAACGCGTTGCAGTCGCCGCAATAGGTGACTCGCGAGTCACGTCGGACCCCGCAACTCTCCGTTCTGCCAGCCTTCTACTTTGGCTTCGACGTGCCGGGCGATACTTTTCCCGTGACGTGCCGGCATTTCCGTGTGAAAGGGGAAGATTCACTCGCCTGAACGAAGAGGGGTCGGGCCGGCTCCGCCAGATGGCGGCCTCGATCTGCCGTCATCGGTCCGATTTCCGCTCGCTCCAGCGGTTTCGGTGCCGACATAATGGCCACTTATACGCACTATCCGCCTGCATCAAAGCCGCCGTCGAGGCATGAGTCGACTGGTCCGACGTTATGCAGTCATACCGTCTGGCCGTTTACGCAAGTTCATGGCTTCTTCAAACAAGACATTCAGGCGTCGGCTTTCGGGAAGAGCGGCCCCTCATTTTCGGCGGCCACGCCTGATCCTTGGTGATCAGATGGTGAAGACTGCAGCTTCATAGGGTTTGAACACGTTCTTTACGTAGTCTTAGATCAAACACAGTACAGCGACGCCGATCCCGATAACTGCAAGCACCTGCGTTTCCTGAATCGCGATGCGCACGTGCCGCTCGAGGGTGCATTCAAGGTGCCGAGCCTGCGCAACGCGGCCAACACCGCGCCGTACATGCATGAAGGGCGCTTTGCAGATCTCGACGCCGTTATCGAGCACTACCGCAATCCGCCGGCGTCGGCGGGCGATCACGAACTCGTGGCGCTCGAGCTGAACGATCGAGAAGTGCGGCAGTTTGTGGTTTTTCTCGGCACGCTGTCGGCCGAGTCCGGCGACTAGCTAGCCCTCGTCGTCTTCCGGCTCCCAGCCGCCACCGAGCGACCGGTACAACAGCGCGACCGTTAAGTGCCGGTCGCGGACGGCATCGATGAGTGCGAGTTCGGCGTCGAAGTACTGGCGTTGCGCGACCAGCACATCAATATAGCCGATGACTCCGTTCGAGTAACGTTTGGTCGCGAGGCTCAAGTATTCCTGCGCGGCGTCACGCAGCCGTGCTGTTGACGCTGCCAGTTCGCGGGCACGCGTGAACGTGCTAAGCGAGTTGGATACGTCTTCAAGTGAGCGCAACACCGTATCGATGTAGGCGAGTTCCGCCTGCTCGCGACGTTCCCAGGCGGCGCTGACCGCAGCGCGGCGGGCACCGGCATTTAACACGGGCTGGGTCACGGTCAGGTCGGCGATCCACCTGCTGCCGTCCGAGTCGAGCAGGTCCGAGAGTTCGGCGCTTTCCTGGCCGAAGCCGCCGGTCAGCGAGATGCGCGGCAACAGATCCGCCGTGGCGACGCCGACCTCGGCGTTGGCGGCGACAAGCCCGAGTTCGGCCACCCGAACGTCGGGCCGGCGTTCGAGAAGATCTGACGGCAGGCCCGCGGGCAGATCCTCGGTCAGGGGCATATCCTGCAGCTGCGCCGTTGTCTCGACCGCATCGGGTGCTTCGCCGAGCAGTCGCCGGAGCTGGTTCTCGAATACGAGCTGGTTGTTCCTGAGTCGCGGCAGCTGCTGCTCGGCCTGGGCGCGTCGGCCTTTGCGTGATTCGCGCGGCGACATTTCCCCGTGGGCAATATTCACTCCCGACGCCGCTTCGTTGCGCTCGAAACAGAGGAAGTCCTGTCATCTTCGCCGCCTTGTTCGGATACTGTAGAATTCGTCGTAAGTCACTGTCAGACCGGAGCCCCAGGTGATCCCTTCTTCCCGAGATCGAAATTCCCTTGCGGTGCCCGCGGTGCTCGCGCTGCCCGGCGCTGGCGGCGCATCGACGTCCTGTTCGAAGAACCGGGAAGATCCGGCCTTCCGCGATAGGGATTTGTGTTACGTCGTGTGTGTTGGCGGAGCTGATGACGACGATGCGCGCGCGCGATTTGGGCGCCAGATAGTCTCGACCATCGCGGCCGAAGGCGCTGCCGCGGTTGCCAATGACTCGTTGGCCGGCCTGAATCTGGAGCGGACGCGCGAGCGAGCTGGCACGACCACCGACAAAGATGTCGAGAGGGTCTTCGGCCGCCGCAAAGACCCGCTTGTCGGCAACTGAGATGCGCGGCAGGACAGACCGATTGCCAACTTCCCCGCTGATGAGAGCCACAGGGCTGGCTCTCGCGCTGACTGTTTTTGCCGGTTGCACGCCGAGCCCGGTCGAGCTGCGGCTGGTGACACCGCGACTGGGCGTCGACCAGAAAATTGCGCAACAGCTCGTGCGCGCATTCGACAACAACCCGAGAGTACGGCTGCGCCTGGTACCTCGTTCCAACGACAGCATGAGTTCGCTGGACCTGCTGCAGGCGGGGGCCGGCGAACTGGCCCTCGTGTCAAACGGCGAAGCGTTTCGCGATGATATTGACACGGTCATGCCGCTTTACCCCACGGTGCTGCACATCGCCTATCGCAGCGACTTGCAGCCGGTCGACAGCTCGGAGCTGCTCATGGGGACCACCATTTTCGCGGGGCCGCCGGGATCCCCGTCGCGCGTCATGCTGCAGGAGACGGCAAGTCACCTCGGCATCTCCGTCGACGCGCTTCATCTTGTTCAAACGCTGACGCCGCGACCGGATATCGTAGTGCTGTTCGCGCCGGTGTCGCCCGGCTTGATGGATGACTTTCGTGACTACCGGCTGTTCAGCATCGGCACCGTGGACGAACTCGGCCGGGGCTCTGCGGCAGAATCGATCGGCTTTTTGCAGCCGAAATTTCAACCGATCGTGCTTCCGAAGAACACCTATGCGGAAGTCCTGCTGGAGCCCATCGTGACGATCGCGGTCGACAAGCTACTGGTCGCACGGAGTGATGTGCCGGCGACCGTCGTGTACGACCTCATCCTCGAGGTGCTGCGGCTCAAACCGGCCTTGTCCGCCACGCAGCCGGGGCTGTTCCACAAACTAAGCGGTGACTTCGACGCGGGCAATTCGACATTTGTTATTCACCCGGGTGCACAAGCCTACATCGACCGCGATGCGCCAACGGCCTATGAGCGCTATTCAGGCGTTGCGGAAGTCGCGGTAACGCTGCTGGTCAGTCTGTTCAGCGGCACCTACGCGGCAGTGCGAATTTACCGCATCCGGCGCAAGAATCGCATCGATACGTTCTACGAACGCGCCATTGCCATCCGCAAAGCGGCCGGAAGCAACGAGGAGCAGACAGTGCGGTTGAAAGCAATCGACGAAATCCGGGCATTGCAGGAAAACGCATTCGACCATCTGGTCGATGAAAAGCTCGCACCGGACGAAAGTTTTCGCATCTTCATCACGCTGTGTAACGACATTATCGCGGATTTGCGCGGCTGAGCCTTCACGGGGCGTGTTGCGAGCAGCCCGGTGACCGGCAGCGGGCCTTTGTGATCGATACGACGATCCCGACGCGGACCCGATCTGTGATCGCTTGGCGATCCCCGAATGCTGCATGCCGGCGCAGTTGGCGCATTAACCGCGGCAACTCGGCGTCAAGACTGAGTCATCGCACGGCCCGGACCCAGAGAGGACGTTGACAATTTTGGCCTCTGGTCGATCTTGGCAGCATTCGGTGCGGGCGCCGTGTTGATGGCGATGCGAGACGACAAACCGGCCGTGGCGCAAATCCTGTGTTGCGAAACAAGCCATTGCGGCGTACTTGGCTTTCCATGGGCATCGTGTCAGAAAGGCGCATTGGTTGAGTGCAGGCGCATCGGCGGCGCCTGCGGCACGTTAGCGCGGCGATCGTGCCCGATGGCGGCCGCGCGCCGACACAGACTTCCGGAAGCTGCTGGCGATCACACAAGCAGCAGTGGAATTTGGTCGCGAGGCCTGATACGCGTCCGTGAAATATGGCCTCTATTCGATTAAACGCAGGTCCTCCGATTCCCATGCGAATAACCCAGCATTTCCGGGCACTGGCGATCGTTGCCGGCACTACCGCGTTCGTCGGCTGCGACGGCCGTGCTTATGTTTACGATCCGGTCGATCAACCCGGTCTTCGGGAACGTGCGGAAACGAAGACCGCACAGCCGATCCGGGTCTCCGCCTCGGTTCCGGGTCGCGAGGAAACCAGGTCGATACTTGGCATCGATCTGCACCGCCGACGTGATGGGCTCCGCCACCATCGCCAGCTTTACTTTTTTGCTCCGCGTTCCTGACTTCGTACCGGACTATGCGAACTTCGACGCCGCTACGATTTGTGCCGCCGACGCGATCATCACCTACGACGGCGAGGAAATTGCCGACGCCTTGCGGGACGTGCCGTGCTGCAGCACGAACCAAAGCGGCGACAAGGCCAGTGAGCCGATCAACATCTCGATCGGCTCATTAATGCGCCGTATTTCACCGATGGTTATCGGGTCGTTCTGTGGCTTTCCGCAAAGCCATTGTCCGCCCTGAACGTCGATTTAAGGGACTGGGACCAGCCGGCACGGCGGGGAGAATGAACCGCCGGGTCGTGTCCACTCGACGGACGCTGCGGTATTCCGCGGCGCTGCTCGCTCTTTTCCTCGCCGGATGCGTCACTGGTTTCGATCCCAAGCCAATCGACCAGATGCCCTTTCGTGATCGTTCAGTTACCCAGGTTGAGAACGGTATTCGGGTTACGACCGCGGTTCCGGACGCGAAGGAAACCCGTGCCTTGTTTGGCATATCGCTGTACAGGAGGCGCATCCAGCCAGTCTGGATCGAGATTGAGAACGAGACTGCAGAGGAAGTACTGTTCCTGCCGTTCGGCGTGGACAGCGACTATCACACTCCGATGGAGGTCGCGGCGCTGTCGCGCAAGAGATCGGCGCGTCAGCAGGCAGAGCAGCATTTCCTGCGCAGCGGCGTAAACCTGGCAATCAGGCCGGGCGAGGCCCGGTCGGGATTCGTGTTTACCGCACTGGACCACGACACCAGGGCCTTCAATGTCGACGTTTTCAACGACGACGATACCTGGCAGTTCACCTTCTTCGTGCCGGTGCCCGGTCTTGCAGCCGATCACGGCAACGTGGATTTCGAGGCGCTGTATCAGGATGGCGAGATTACTAACTACACGGATCCCACGGCGTTCGCCAAAGCGCTGGAACAGTTGCCCTGCTGCGTCAAGGACGCCAAGGGAGAGAACTTCGGAGACCCGCTGAACCTGGTTATCATCGGCGAGCCGCTGGACATTTGCTATGCGGTCATCCGTGCGGACCGGGACGAAACCGAAGTGGTCTCGGCCGCCTCCGGAATGCGAACGGCGATGTCGTTCATCACCGGCGGCAGGTACCGTTACTCGCCGGTGAGCAGTCTTTACTTGTTCGGGCGCCGCCAGGATATCGCGCTGCAGCGCATCCGCGAGAACATCAACGAGCGTAATCATTTCCGTCTCTGGCTTGCGCCAATGACGTACCAGGGTCAATCGGTCTGGATCGGCCAGATCAGTCGTGATATCGGCGTCCGGTTCACCAGGAAGACGATCAGGACGCAAAAGATCGATCCTGACGTGGACGAGACCCGCGAATTCCTGATCGAGAATCTTGCCTACAACCAGATGCTGGCGCAGTTTGCATACGTTGGCGGCGTGGGCGCGGCGCCTATCGAAAGCCCGCGCGGCAACCTGACCGGCGACCCCTACTTCACCGACGGGTTACGCGTCGTGATGTGGATACCGTCGAAGCCGACCGACCTGCAGGACATCAGGTACGTTGAATGGACGGAGCCGGAAGGCTGAGAGTGGAGGGCCGGACGCGCCCTCCCCCCACGGTCGTCAGAAGCGCCAGCCGTATTCGAGTTCCAGAGATTGAAGCTGTGGATCGGCCGCGTCACCGCCGATGTCCAGCTTGTAGACGCTGTAGCTGCCGCACACGAACGAGCCACCGGGGAAATCGTATCGCAGACCGGCGCCGCCGCAGGAGAAATCCGTGCCCTTGAAGGTGCGGTAGTAGCCGGAACAGAGATAGCCCCACCAGGGATGCCAGTAGCAGCCGGCCACCGGCGAGCCGTCGGCCACGTTCGAATCGAACCGGGTTCAGCCGATGCCAAGCTCGACAAACGGCGTGAACGGCCCCTCGATGAAATTGTATGTGCCTTTGAGGCGGCCGTCGAACTGCGACAGCTTGTGGTCGATGCGTTGCGTGTTGCCGGGATCGTTTTCGTCGGCGATGACCGCGGTGCAACGGGGCCGCAGAAAATTGAAGTTCGCGCTCAGTGCCAGCCGGTTGTTGAAGTTGTAACCGATGTTGAACGCAAAACCGATCTCGCCGGACAGGTCCAGCGATGAGCCGTCGGTGCCGCTCGCCTTCTCGCTGCCCCGGTAGATGGCGCCGAGCGTGAAATCTTAGGTTTGCGCCCTGCCGCCGTAGCCGTAACCCTGGGCCAGGGTCACCCCAGGCAGTGCCAGAAAGAGGAGGAAGGCTGTCTTTGCTATACGCATGATGTGTCCTTTGTTGACGAATGAATGCCAGGGCCCGCCGGCCCGGGCTTACAGTGTCAGTCTAGCTAGTCGACCCTGAACAACTTGTAAGCGGCGGAAAGTATTTAAGAAAGCGGTGAATTTGCGACGCAGTAATTGCCAGTAAATGATAAAATTTCATTCCGAAGCTGGCGATTTCGGACGCAAAAATGAAGCCTTATACACCCCCGGATTTACCCACCGACGACCTGTTTCGCAACCGCCTGGATAACCTCATTGGTCGACGTCTCGAGTTGGTCAGGCTCACTGAGTTGATCGCCTGGCAACGCTTCGATAGCGAATGGGGAGAATCGTTCAGCGAGTACGGCCGACCGGCGATTGCGACACGCCTGATGGCGGGGCTTCACTACCTGAAGCACACCTATGGTCTGTCGGATGAACAGGTCGTACAGCGCAGGTCAGAGAACCCTTACTGGCAGTACTTTTGCGGCGAGACCTATTTTCAACACGAGCTGCCGCTGAACCCGAGTTCATTGACGCGCTGGCGTCAACGTTTAGGCGATAGCGGCATGGAGTCGTTGTTAAGTGCGACGGTGGATGCGGCGATCGGGTCGAAGGCCGTGAAGTCAGGTGATCTCAAGCGCGTCACGGTGGACACGACAGTGCAGGAAAAAGCGATTGCCTTTCCGACCGACTCGAAGCTCGACAACCGTGCCCGGGAGCGCCTGGTGCGGTTGGCCAAAGCACACGGCGTGCCGCTACGCCAGAGCTACGTGCGTGTCGGGCCACGACTGCTGTTCAAGAACAATCGCTATGGTTACGCGCGACAGACGCGACGCATGCGACGCACCACCTCGAAGTTAAAGACGGTGCTGGGCCGAGTGGTTCGGGACATTGAGCGCAAACTGGCCCATCAGCCAGAACCGGTACGTGCCACCTTTGCCGGGCCGCTGTCACTGAGCAAACGACTCCTCGCACAGCAACGCCAGGACAAGAACAAATTGTATGCTTTGCATGCACCGGAAGTGGAATGCATTGCCAAAGGCAAGGTGCCCAAGCGTTACGAGTTTGGCGTCAAAGTCAGTATTGCCATGACCAACCGCTCCAACCTGGTGGTCGGTGCACAGTCAATGCCGGGCAATCCGCACGACGGTCACACGCTCAAACAAGCGCTGCAACAAGTTGAACGGTTAACAGGCCATCGGCCCGAACGTTGTTATGTCGACCTCGGTTATCGCGGTCACGACGTCGATGATGTGACGGTGTTCAAAGCCCGACAGAAGCGCGGCGTGACAAAGAGCATCCGCCGTGAGCTAAAACGCCGCAATGCGATTGAACCGATCATTGGCCACATGAAATGCGACGGCCTTTTGCATCGCAATTACCTCAAAGGAGCCGAGGGTGACGCCATTAACGTCATCTTGTGCGGGGCCGGACAGAACCTTCGACTGATCCTCAGGCACCTGAGGATTTTTTGCCTCAAAATCCGGCTGCTTCTCAGGACCGAACCCTTTCCATGTTCACACTATGCCGCATGAAAACCGGCTTTTTCAGGGTCGACTAGCTACTTCGGTAATCGGCGTCGATGGACGAGATGTGAAGCTTTCTCCGGGTATGGCTGTGACGGTGGAGGTTAAGACGGGCGAACGGCGGGTCATCGAGTATCTACTATCGCCGTTGCTGAGATACAGATCAGAAAGTGCAAGGGAGCGGTGACAGACGAGCCAGTTCGAACGCATCCAGACGCTGCAATTCGCGACGACTTTCGACACCGACGAACCAATCCGCCGAGCTCGTACAGTTCAGCATGTGCTGGCTCGATAGCCGGGAGCTCGAGAGATGCGACGATGACCGCCAGCAGGTCCGAATCCATTTGCAGGCGACCCCAGCGTCCGAGGAGTTTCCATTCGACGATGCGGAGCAGGCGATCGAGCAGCGACTACGGGGTTTGGACGATTACCCGCCGACAGGAGATCCTGAGCTGAGTCGGCTTGGCGAGCCTGTCCTCCAGGTACGTGCGTTCCCGGACCCGGCATTTGCGGCCGAGACTCCGCGTCAGAGCTGTTTCTCGGGTGCGATTTTCAAGAACCAGGCCTGAAACCGACGCCAGCCAGAGGTCAGCGGTTCTTTTGTCTCCACCACCTCCTGACCGTCGATAATCGCATGCCAGCGGATCCTGTTCCTGTCATCGAGTTTCAGTCGGTAGGCTATGTTTGCTATGCGCATACCGGAGTCTTCTGCCAGCAAAGAGCCAAGATCCCGGGAGTCGATCAACACCCCCATTTCCGTATTGATGTCGATCGAACGCGGGTCCAGGTTCAGCGAGCCGACGAATGTGTATCGCCCGTCGATGATGATGCCCTTCGTATGCAATGTAAGTTGCTGCAACTCCTTGCTGCCATCCTCCGATATCACCTGTGCGGCATTGGCGCGTGCCTCATACAACTCGACTCCCGCCTGAAGAAGCCGTTTTCTGTATCTCGAGTATGCCGAATGCACCGGCGTGTGGTTGTTACTGGCGAGCGAGTTCGTAACCAGGACGACCCGGACGCCTTTTGCCCTGACTTTTTCTATCAATTCCATTCCGGCCTGTCCCGGAATAAAGTACGGCGTATAAATAATGATCTCTTCTTCAGCATTGCTTAGCACATCCGCAATGGCCGTGGCGACGATCTGATGATCCGGCGATACTTTCTCGAGCAGTTTTTGCGGATCGTCGAAGATGGTTCTTGCCTCTGCAAAATACGGATCAACATCGCCACCGAAAATCTCCTGCATCAATTCGGTGTGGATCGCTTTGCCATAAATCGTTTCGCCGGAATCCTGCATGGCCGCTTCGACCTTGCTGCGCCTCGCAGCCAGCTTCTCGACATCTCTCCGGCCGTAGAGGACTTCTAACGGAACCGCCAGTTCGTGGTTCCAATAAATATCGAATGACGCTGATATATCCTTTACGACTGGTCCGGCGCCGAGCATATCGAAGTCGACGAACTCGCCGGTTGTATCCAGCTGGAAATACTCCTCGGCAATGTTGCGACCGCCCACCACCGTGACCTGGTTGTCGACCGTGAAGGACTTGTTGTGCATTCTGCGGTTCGCAATTTTGAAGTTCCCGACGTAGTTCAGAGCCGGCAAGCCCTTCCGGGAAATAGGGTTGAATATGCGAAGCTCGATGTTTGGGTGCTCGTTCAGAATCATCAATGCTTCATCGTCGACGCTCGTAAAGATGTCGTCCAGCAGAAACCGGACGCGTACGCCCCGGTCAGCCGCCTGCATCAGCTTGCCCGCAAAAACCAGGCCGGCTGCATCGGGCTTCATCAGGAAATACTGGGCATCGATGCTGCGTTCTGCACGATCCATCAACACCAGCCGCGCGCCGAAAGCATCCAGCCCCTGGACCAACGGATAAAATCCGTTACGCCCGGGATCCGCCGCCCGCCAGGTGACGCTCGATCTGGCAATCGGCGTATCGCCGGTATTCGATAACGCCGAAGTCGCAGTCTTCGGGAAGTCGAGTGGCACGCTGGCGCAACCGGTGACTGCCATGATGGCGATCAAAGTCCCGACGGTGATCAGGGCCTTCGGGCTCCTCATTCTGTTTCGCTCCTGGTCAAATATCAGCTGTTGCCGCAAGCATACCGCTTCGATTGCCTGCCTGGCGACTCTCGCACACCTATCGGGTACTTTTGCTCCTCTGCCACTATCGTCGTTCAATGTCCGTGGTCGAATGGAATGCCGCGATAAATATGCCAAAGACGACTTTGCCGGCTCAACTGTTCGTATTTCTGCCCTGCAGGCTTTTGTGGCCCGGCATCGAGACGATCGGCGGTCTGCCCGGCGCGTTGGCGACGCCGGCCGTTGACCTGGTCCCGGGACGTTTTGTCGCGAAACCGCGGAGCGGACGTTTGGCAAGCAGACGACGCATGCTGCTTGACGCATGAACCATTACCCGGTCCTACGCAATACCAGTAGCGATGGCATATTCCTGACCTGTCCGCTACAGCAACTACAAACAACAGCCTGCGGCTAAAGAAAAAATTCGAAGAAGATTGCTGCCACTACACCTTGGCGCGCTCGCGATCCTGTTGCCAGTTTTCGCTATTTCCTTCGGGCCGTTACAGGCACGGGCTCAAACCGGCGAGGCTTTCAGGGACAAGGTGTTTCTGGATAACGGCGATCTCATTAGCGGAAAGATCAAGGAACTCGACCGTGGGCAACTGCGCATCAAGACAGCAACCATAGACACGATTTACGTCAACTGGGTTGACATGAACTTCATTGAAAGCAGCACCTATCTGCGCATCGCTGAAACCGACGGCACATTCGTCTACGGTCGACTGCGGAAATCCGAGCTGGCGAGGAACGTGAGGATACTCACAGACAGAGAAATCGTCGACATACCTACGGTGCAGGTCGCGAACATGAAACCTCTGCGCGTGGACGAATCTTTCCTGAACCGAATTGAAGGTGACGCAAGCGCCGGCATCGACTACAAGAAGGCCAGTGGCAGACTGCTTGTCAACGTTGAATCGAATCTGCGATTTTGCCAGGAAAACACGAGCTGGAATTCGGCTTCAACTGGAATGAATCGCGGCGCGCCGAAGATAGTAGCTCCTCGCGAGCCGATCTGAATGGCAACTTCACCCGCTACCTGGGAGACCGGTGGTTCTGGAAAGCATCCGCAGGATTTGAGCGTAACCAGGAGCTCGGCATTGACCCGCGCACCCTTCTCGGTGGTTCCGCCGGCAAGTACTTTCTGCAAACGGCACTAACGCGATTCGAAGTGAACGCCGGCCTTGCGGCCAGCCACGAAACCGTATCGATGGTACGTCAAAGGAAAGCCTGGAAAGCGTGATTCGCTCGTCCTTCGATATCTTCCAGCTGAATATTCCGATCACGCGCCTGTCTGCCAATGTCAGCGTATTTCCAGGCATCACGAAAAATGGCCGAATGCTTGTAAACAGCGACATTACGTTGCGAAACGAGCTGTTCCGCGATTTTTTCTCGGACCTTTCGTTTTACGGCAGCTATGACAACCAGCCCGCCGGTGGCGCCGCGAAAGACGATTACGGCGTCATTACCTCCCTGGGGGCAGGCGTTCTAGAACCTGCGTCCATGAGTCCGGAAGCAGGGGGATCTTCCCACTAAAGTCAGTATTCGGTCTCCTATGTGGGCTTAGCGGCGCCTTCCGTAATGTATTTGCGATCGGCAACTGGTCGAAACGGACTTTTTCGCCTGTCTGCTTAACGATGAGGGCGCCGCCATGATTTTGCGGATGGCGAATCGCCGAACCTCCGGGCTCCGGTGCCCGCTTCGCGTGCCAACCACTCAAACCAGGAAACCAGGAAAACAGGAAAACAGGAAAATGAATTCTATGATGACCCGGGCACTGATGATCACGGCAAGCTTGCTTCTGTCCGCCTGTGCCTGGACACCCAATACTTTTGTAAACGCGGACCCATCCGTCGATTTCAGCCAGTACAAATCGTTCGGCTACTTTCCCAAGCTGTCGACCGATAAAGGGCAATACGAATCTCTGGTCAGCAATTTCCTCAAGGTGGCCGTGGCGCAGCAATTTGACGCTCGCGGGTTGATGTTCGATGAGGACGATCCTCAATTGCTTGTCAATTTCTACATCAATACAAAGGAAAAGATCAAGGCGAGATCGGTACCGTCCGCCGGCGGCTATTACGGCTATCGTGATCCGTTTTACGGTCCTTGGGGTGGCTACGGAATGGGTATGGGCTAGGAAACGCGCATCGATCAATACACGGAAGGCACATTGAACATCGACGTTGTCGATGCGTCGACGAAGAAACTTGTCTGGGAGGGAGCCATCGCCGGAAGATTGACGGACAAGGATATTCGCGACATGGAGAGAACCGTCGACGACGCCGTTGCGAATGTCATGCGAGGCTTTCCCATTCGGCCCGGTGGCAAGCCCTAGCCTGCCTGTTTCGCCAAGGCGGCAGCCCGCTCCAGGCAAGGACGACGAGGCCCGTCATGCGGGCCTTTTTGGGGTTGCCGGATAATGGTGATTCGTAGCCGGGAGATCGAACTACTTCGGCTTCGATGAGCCCGGCCGGTATTTTTCCCTGAGTGCCGCGAAATCCGCGTTCGCGTCCTCGACGGCCTTGCCGCACTGATCCTTGGCGCTCAGGAATCGATCCTTGAAGCGCATGGCCAGGAACGAGATGCCACCCGTTGCAATAGCGGCGCCACCCTCGACCAGGGCGCCTTTTGGATCCAGGATCAATAATGGGTTCGCTAACGTGCCGCTAAGCTTGGTATACGGATTGACGAGATCCGTAAAACTCACACCGAGACCTTTCTGCGGCACGGTCTTGATGTCGGCATCCAGCTTCTCGGTCTTGAGGTCGATCGTGGTACTGGCAAAAATCTGGATCCGGTCCGTTTGCAGGACGGCCGCCGGTTTACCAGAGATGACGCCGTCGTTTGCCGCGAGCAGAGCGGCAGTGCATTTTACAGCGGTATGCGTATCGGACTTCGTGAACGGGTTGAGCGTGTTCATCAGTTCAAACAGGAAGTCGTTGGCGAGGAAACGCATTGCCGACGCGCGTATTTGCCCCTCGCCGCCGGTCAGCCGTACATAACCGCCGAGTGACCCGGCAAGCTCGCGGACGGTCCTGCCCTTCCCGGCCAGCACGGTGTCGAGATCGAACTTCGGCAGCGCGGCGAGTTCCTCCGGGGTCTCCGCCGGCAATGCCATCGTCAGCCCTGCACCTTGGACATCGAGCAACAGGTCGCCGCCGCCATCGAGCGGCCGCAACCTGAGCGCGCCAGACAAGCTGCCGCCGACGGTGTTTGCGAGACTGAACTTCGACACCAGCAGGACACCGTCGTGCACCGAAGCCTCCAGCACGACATTTTCGATTGAGCGCTGCTTCAGGACCACCTCGCCGAAATTGAAGTTGACCGATGCCTCGATATTGGCGAGCTTGTCCATCGGCAGCGGCGTATCGGGAATGACCCTGGTTTTCTTCTCGCCGGACGGAGCAGGCTTTTCCGGCTCATCTCCGGGCTCGGGCAGATAGGGCGCGAGATTCAGGCGCCTCGAAGTGAACGTGGCGTCCAGGTCCGTCTTGCCGGTATCGCGCCAAACGAAACTTCCCGCGATATCGCTGTCGCCGAAAGTGCCGGCAAAGTCCTGCAGCGTCATCGCTTCGCGCGTACCGTCCAGGCGAAATTCCAGGTGGGCCGAGTCGGCGGGAAGTTCGCGACGTGCGAGCAGACTCAGGTTGCGCAAACTCGCGACATCCAGATTGAAACTGAGATCGGTGCGATCGAAGTCCGGCGGACGATCGATGCTGCCCTTCACGGTCAGCGTGCCCTTGCCCAGCATCAGGAATAATTCGTCGAACGTCCAGAGGTCGCCAGCCCATTTGCCGCCCGCCCTGAGTGTCAGCGGGTCGCTTTCCACAACCGAGACTTCGGCCATTTTCGGCACCAGCCGGAGTATGTCGGGCGAGTCTGCGGTAATCGAAAAACGACCACGGCCGAGCGTCGGTTTCATCGCCGTTTCGAAATCCGCCGAGAGTGAGGTGTCGTCCACTTTGAAGCGCAGGTCGTCCACCCTGAGCACGTCGCCCTTCAGCCGGATCATTGTATCGAGGCTGAACGGCTTGTCGAGGGCGCGGATCGCGTCCATCGGCGGCAGCACGCGCGACAGATCGGCACCGCTGACGCGCAGCGTGAGATCCGTACCATTCAGGGTCGGGAAGCTGCCCACGCGGCCGGCAAGGTCGATTTTTGCGCCCGCGAAGGTCGTCGACATGTTATTGAGCGAAAAATAGTCACCGCGGCTTCGAATCGAGCCACTGCTGACCAGCTTGCCCGGTGGCAAGGCCTCCACGACGGTTCCGAGGGCCGCCAGCGTGCCTTTCAGGTTGGCGGCCGTTGCCGAAAAGCGGATATCGGTGTCACGCTCGAGCGGTTTGGCACCGACCAGGCCCTCCAGCGTAAACAGGTCGTCGCCGATTTTCGCGCGGCCCTCTTTGACGATGAAACCGTTCTCAACGCGCCGCAACTCGGCCGAGGCGTTGAACGGGATACCGGCGATGCCCTCGACGCCACCAGCGGCGGCCAATGCCCCGAGGCTGGCTCCGTGGGCGTTGACGGCAAGCTGCGAGCCGACATAGTCGGCGGCGTCCGTAATCAGGCCGTCGACCGTCAACTCATAATCGAGCCGTTCACCGACAGCCGCACGCAAACCATGCAGCAGGAATCCGTCGGCGCCACGCTCGATCCTCCCGTTCACCTCGTAACGTGCATACGGCAACTCGTCGGCATCCACACCGAATGCGATCAGGCTTTTCGCAAGATTCGGTCCCGCCAGTGCAAAGCTGACATCGGTGGCTGCCTCCAGGGGTTTGTCGCCGACGAATCCGCTGAACGTCGCGCGGTCTGTTCCGATTGAAACCGTACCCTCGCTCAGGCGAAGTCCCTCGCCGATTCGATCGAGCTGCAAGGCGACGTCAAATGCCTCGGCCGGCGCAGTCGCCAGTCCACCGGCGGTCGCAACCGTCCTGAGGTCCGGCCCGGCGGCACGTAGCCGCAGCGTCGTCCCCGCATAATTCTCGGCGTCGGTAATGCTGCCCACCGCCGTGATCTGAAGGTCCTGCGCTTCTGCCGCAAATTCGATCGCGGCACCGGATGGACTCGCCGGTTTGATCGTTGCATCGACATTGAACGGGCCGGTCAGTTTCCCGGGCAGGCCGAACAGCGCATTGAAGCGCCCGAAGTCCGGACCGGTGATGTTCAGCGTCAGCGACGCCTCATTCGGGTCCGGGAAGTTGCCGAAGTGGCCTTTTACGTCTAATCGAGACTTGCCGATCACGATCGCCACCTGGTCGATCGAAACGTCATTTCCGGAGCGCGTGACGTTGCCGACGATATTGAACGGGTCCTGCGGCGTCTGCGGCATACCAAGCAGCGCGCCGACGGTTCGCGCGTCGGGACCGCTTGCCGCGACGCGCAGTTCGATTTCCGCGAGCGACCTCAGGCTGTCGAAGTGACCGCTCGCGTCAAGAGCGAACTCGCCGAATGCACCGTTCAGACCGATCTGCATTCGCTCGCCGACCGGCCCGACGCTTGCCCTGAGTGCCAGCGGGCCTGTCGTGATCGGCTCGAGATCCAGTATCCCGGTAAGGTATTCCGCATTCGGGCCACTGAGTGTCAACGTCATGCTCGGCTGTGCCGGCTGCCACAGGTCCGCCACCGCCGCATTGCCGTTCAGCTCGATCTCGCCGAGGCTGGCCGCAAGGGTAAACGTCACCGCTCGAAAATCGATCAGCTGTGGGACGGGCCCGGCAGTCGCCTCGATCGTGACCGGCGTATCGTTGATGGCGCCGTCAATATGCAATTGCAGAGCGTCGGCGGACGCATAAGTCCCGGCGCCCAGCTGCCCGCGGAAAACCAGCGGCTGCGGCCTTACGGGGCTGTTGAAGCTCAGGTGTACGTCGGTGATCTTCGCATCGTCGAGCAGCACCGGCAGCTGCGGCCGCGACAGATCTTCGTCGACCGGTTCAGGTGCTTCCCCGGCTGCGGCCAGGGTCCAGTTATCGGCGCCGTCCTCGCGGGTTTCCAGGGCGACGCGTACGCCGTCGATCTCCAGGCTCTCAATGCGTATCGGCCCACTGACCAGTGACCAGGTATCGACGCGCGCCGTCACCCGCCGCACCGTCACCAGGTCGGGTTCGGCACTCCACTCTGTCGCAGCAAGGCGAAGATTTTCCGCGTCCACTTCGATCTTGCGACCGATACTCGCATGCAGCGGACCGTCGATGACGAATTGCCGCCCGAGCAACTCGCTGACAAGGTCCTCGCCAGAATGCTTGAAGCGGCCAAGATCGGTGTTGAGGAGAACGATCAGGGCAAGGAGCAGCAGCCCGACCAGGCCGGCGACAGCGTAAAGCGCAACTCGACCTAGGCGCATGCAAGAGATCCCGTGGCTGGTTCGATGTACGGCGATGACATCGGCCTCAGGACTGTATTTCACGTACCCGGTGTGCGCAAGGGGTCGGGCGGGAAGCCAGCCCTGAACGAACTGCCATCATCGAGCCGCTCCACGCGCTGCCGCAAATTTCCGGGCGCACATCCGTTGCTACCGGTACCTGCCAATTCCGGGCCTGTTCCGGACCGCTGTGTATCTGCCAGTGCGGAAATCCGCGTCGAGCCGAGATTCTTCCTCATTACCTTCGGTGTTTCTTCCGGATTGCCCCTCCGCATGGCCCGAGCGTTTGGGCCTGTCGTCGCGCAAGCCCGTCGGCTGGGGCGTTCGTTTTCCAAAACGCAACACGGCTTCGCCTATCATGGCTGTACTGATTCTTCGGCTGCCTCGCGCGTTCGACAGCACCATGCAAACCGACTCACACCGCACAGAGAAGCTTGTCAAAGAGTACACGGCGCGGGCATCCGCGTACGATGCGCGATGGTCGACCTATCTCGGCAGATCGCTTCTGATGAGCCTTGATGTGATCTCGGAGCTGCCTGCCAAACGCGTTCTGGATGTCGGCTGCGGCACCGGACAATTGTTGGAGATGCTGGCGAAACGACCGGACCATCCGGATTTGTTCGGCATCGGCCGGGTGCCGGCCATGCTTGATGTCGCCAGACGAAGGATCGGGCACAGGGCAACGCTGCTGCATGGCGATGCGGCAAAGCTACCTTTCGATGATGCGATCTTCCAACTGGTAGCCAGCACGTACGCCTTGCATTGTTTCCCCGATGCCGAATCCGCATTGGGGGAAATTCGGCGTGTGATGTCCCCGTCCGGTCATCTGATGATTACGGATTGGTGCAGGGATTATTTCTGGATGAGAGTACTGAACGGCATCCTGCCGTTTACCCGCCACGCACATGTACATACTTTTAACAAGACTGAACTTGAGCTTCGCCTGAACCAGGCCGGTTTCAAGACGATCGGCACGACCAGACGAAAGATCGACTGGTTCTGGGTGCGACTTCAACCGGTCAATGCAACATCTAGACTCTCACTATAGAGAGGAGGATGTTGAAAATGAAGTATCCAACGAGAATCTATTACGCCGAAAGCGATAAATCATTGATGTGGGATCGCTGGCGGAAAGGCGAATCACTCAACTCAATCGCTCGTCATTTTGGGCGTAGCCATTCATCGATCCAGGGCATATTGGCGCGAAGCGGCGGGATACGTCCACCGCCCCGAAAGCGTTCAGCACGATCGTTGACGTTGGCTGAACGTGAAGAGATCTCGCGGGGAGTTTTTGCAGGTCTATCGGTTCGTTCTATTGCCGCATCATTGGGCAGAGCACCGTCTACCGTTTGTCGAGAACTGAACCGCAACGGCAGCCTGCGACGTTACCGAGCCAGTACGGCCGAACAGAATGCATGGGATCGGGCACACCGCCCGAAGACCTGTAAACTGGTCCAGAATCGAGCACTGGCCAGCCTGGTGGCAATTAAGCTGAGGCAGCTATGGTCGCCCGATCAGATAGCGGGTTGGCTAAAATCGACGTATCCCAACGACGAGAGACGGCAGGTGTCACACGAGACGATTTACAAAAGTCTCTTCATCCAGGCCCGCGGCGCCTTGAAGAACGAGCTGTTGCAGCATCTTCGCAAGACGCGAGCGATGCGTCGCTCAAGGCATAAGACCTTGAAGGGCGAAGGTCTGGGACAAATCACCGATGCGGTATCGATCCGCGAAAGGCCAGCTTCGGTTGAGGATCGTGCTTTGCCTGGCCACTGGGAAGGCGATCTCATCTTCGGCACCCGTGACAGCCAGATCGCGACACCGGTGGAGTGCTTCACGCGCTACGTCATGTTGGTCAAGGTTGATAGCAAGGACACTGAGACGGTGATCAATGCCTTGATCAAACACTCTCACAAGTTACCGCAGGAACTCTATCAGTCGCTAACCTGGGACCGCGGCAGCGAACTGGCCGATCACAAGCGATTTATTCTGGCGACCGACATCAAGGTGTACTTCTGCGACCCGCAGAGTCCGTGGCAGCGTGGCTCAAACGAATACACTAACGGTCTTCTCAGGCAGTACTTTCCGAAAGGAACGGACCTGTCGTTACACTCACAAACCAAACTCAATGCGGTTGCTCGACAACTTAACGGTCGGCCAAGAAAGACGTTAAACTACCGAACACCGGCTGACTGTTTTAACCAATGTGTTGCAACGATCCATTGAAGTCGCAGGGCCTGATGGTCGTTCACGCCGTTCTGGTTTGACGTGACCGGACATTGCAGCAGGCTATCGGACGGCAGCCGGGGCCCGGCAAGCAACCAAATGGGGGACATTCCTGATTTTTCGGCATTGACACATCCAGCATGGATGCCTCGATGCGCCGGACGGTGGTGTGAGAACAAGCCGGGCTCAGGAACCAACCGCCGACGCCGTGCATCGTGCACAATCCTCGACGGATATGTCATGCTTCGTGTTCTGACGCTGCATATTTGAGGTGTCAGCCAGGTCGTGTGATAAGCATCGATGAAGGCCACGAGATGAATGCCAGACTGATTGCACTGATAATGCTCGCCTCCCTGCCCCTGATCGCCTGTGCCGGCAATACGGACGACGCTTTGAACGCCTACCCAGCCGCGGAAGACGGCTTCGAACGCATGGTGTTCCGCCTGCCGGTTGCGAACGATGAATCCGCCCTCAAGGTCGAGATCCTCGTCGGCAAAACGCTGTCGGTGGACTGCAACCGTACGTCGTTCGGCGGCTCCCTGGAGTCGCGTGTCGCCGAAGGCTGGGGATACCGGTATTTCGTGATCGAGAAGATCGTCGGCCCGATGTCCACGATGATGGCCTGCCCGCCGGAGTCTCAGAAGGTCGACCGGTTCGTGGCCGTAACCTGCGAAGGATTCCTGCAAACCTACAACAGCAAACTGCCGGTGGTCGTCTACGTTCCCGAAGGTTTCGAGGTTCGCTATCGCATCTGGACTGGCCGCGACGAGGTTGGGTACGCCGCGCCTGAATAAGCACGCGCGCCTCGCACCGCATGCTGAATGCCGTACGTACCGGATGCCGTGCAACGGCAGTCATTCTCGCCGTCACCGCCTGCAGTGTCGACGAAGCGCCCGAATCCGGGATCGCGCCCGGGCGGGCTGACGCAGGACCGCTGAACACGACGTACGGCATCGATGGCTCGCCGTTTACGCTGCGCGACGGCCGTTTCGAGATGCCCGCCGCGCCGGATTCCGCGGCGAAAATAACCCTCAAAGTATTCGGTGCTCCGGCCTACGGTGAGCTTGACGACGACCGGGAGACCGATGCGGCCGTGATCCTGGTTTACCAGGGTGGCGGCAGCGGCACTTTCTATTACCTCGCTGCAGCCCTCGGTGGCGAGGACGGCTATCGCGGAACGAACGCCCTGCTCCTCGGCGACAGAGTGACGCCACAGTTCCTGCGAATCCAGAACCGCGCGATTGCGATTGATTTCAGGGATCGCGGGCCAGCCGAATCCTTTGCGACGGCGCCAACGATCGACATGACGCATTTCGCCATTCTCGACGGTCAAAGTCTCATCGCGGTTCCATCCGAAACTGAGCAATCGGGTTGGGTGACATACGGCCACGAAGTCCGCACATTCGCACCGTGTGACAGAGACGACGAATCGTGGTTGCTGGGGCAATCGCCTGCCTTGCCGGATATCCGCGCGAGTTACGAAAAGAGCATGAGCCGGAGGCCGCCGTATGCGCCCCTGTTCATGGTCTTGGCCGGCAGTTTCATGGACCCGCCGCACGACGGCTTCGGCGCAGACCATTCCTCAGCCTTTTTTGCAGCCAAACTGGTCGAGGTTAATCCGGCGGGTAATTGTCGCGATGAATTCGTTTCGGTCGAGACCCCGTTGGCCGGCGCCATCATCGAATCGCCTCTGATCATCAAGGGCCGTGCGCGCGGAACCTGGTTTTTCGAAGGTGACTTTCCGGTCGCGCTGGAGGATGCCGAGGGCAATGAGTTGTCCCGCTCGTTCCTTAGCGCACAAGGAGAATGGATGACAAAGGAATTCGTGCCCTTCACGGGAACTCTGTCATTCACGAACCCGGTAGAGGGCTTGCGCGGCAGGCTGATATTCAGGAAGGACAACCCGACGGACCGCCCCGAATTGGACGATTCCACTGCAATACCGGTTATCGTCGGGGTCGGATCCCCGTAAACTCCAATCCGTAGTTTCTTTCGGATCGAAAGGCGGCGCGCAACTACTCCTGGTGCAGCGGTTTGTAGTCAAATTTCGCCCCGGATACGGAGAATTCCCCCATCAAACCCAGTCGAGTGACCGTAATGATCGCGACTCCCTCGTTGTAAGCCGGCGTGCCGGCGGCACCGACAGTCGCGAAGGTGAGCCCGGCCTGGCCCAAGAATTGCGTCTTGCGCATCTTGAAATTTTCCAGTGCTGCCTTGTCTTTGAAAAACAAGATCATGCTGAAGTTCTTCGCGCCCGCCTGAATGCCCGAAGTAAATTGCCAGAACCCGGTCGTTCCGATCAGCTCATCGCCCTCGACCACCAGCCCCTTGCCGTAGGCACCGCCGAAGCCGATCGCAGCGCGCGTTACAGATGGGAGAATTGCGTAGGCGTAGGCCTGCTCGAAGTACCCCGCGCTTCTCGGAATTCTGTCTTTTATCCGCGCAATAGCATCCTGCGCCGCGACCTGCGCCTTGTCGTTCTGATTCGCCTGCCATTCCGCGGACGCGATCGATGCCATCGACAGGCAAACAAGCGGCGCAACGATACCGATCAATCGGCGTATCATCGCATCAGCGCTCATTGGGTGCATTCCAGGTGCGCTGTAATCCAGTCTGCGCCACCGGACACATCGCCAAGCAGGTCAGACGTGCCGAAGATGCCCGAGCGGTGCACGAGTGTGAGTCCGGCATAGCATCGTTGCAGCCAGTTCGCCTTTGACACTCGCTTGAGTGGAAAGTCGAGCGTCATTTCCAGGTAGTTCAGGAAGCGCGATGTGTTGTTGCCTTTCGCAGCCTGCTTGCGTTGCTCGGCAATCGGGACGGTCTCGGCGTAGGACATGCCGAAACCAAAGCCCCAGCGAAACAGTTCCTCCTTACTCCATGGCGAATGGCCCTTGCCCCGCGCCATGATGTAGGCGGCATAACTATAGAAATTGCCGTTGCCTTCGTCTGCTTCGAAATGCCGGAACAGCGCCAGTTTGCCGACGAAATCGATCCTGGGCCCGGCCGTCAATAATTTCCCGAACGTCAGCCCTCCCAGGTTAGCGTCGGCGACGGTGCTTTTGCTGAAATCGCCCTGATCGATCTCGCTTACGATGTTGCCTTCCGCCTGGTAACCGTAATTCACCCGCCACGACCATTCACCGACCCTCTCCTTGTCCATGATGTAATCGGGTCGTCGGGCATTACCGAAAATATAGGTCCCGCCGACGAATGCGGTCGAGAATCGAGGTTTGTCGACAAGCGGGCTGTTGACTACTTCCGAATCGGTGCCGGAAAAACCGAAATTCGCAAAGAATACGATGCGATCTGTTGCATGCCAGGATGTATTCAGACCGACGGACACCCACTCGGATTCGCCCGGCACAAAGGCAGGTCGATCAGGCCGGGCTTCTGCCTCGCTCACCCCGAAATAGTAATTTGTGAGATTGTCGTTCTGCCAGCTCCAGGAAATGTACGGCGATATCGACCATGGGCCGGCATCGTAGCGATATCGATAGGCGAGCTCGACTTCCTGGCCGTTATGCCTGTTCAGGGCGCCGGCGAGCCAGGTCAGTTTGAGCCCTCCCCACTTCTGGTTCAGGCTCATCTGCAGACCCGTATCGAGCGACTGCTCGCGTTTTTCCAGGCCCGCATAATAGGCATTGCTCGCCGGATCGAGCTTCTGAAACCGGTAACGGGTGTACAGATCGAACCTGAATGCATCCCTTTTGATGACGTGGATGCCGCCAGCCGTCCCGTGAACGAAGAAGTACTTGCCTTCGTAAAGATACAGCGGAATCAGGTCCGTGGTCCTCAGTTCCGAGTTATCGCTCGCCCGATACGGGCTCTGGCCGAACCGCAGGCCGCCTCCCAGTGCCGCGGTACCCTCGGGTGCATGCGTGAACGGAATCTCCGCCACCTCCTGGCCACGGACCGTAGCACCCATCGTCAAGATCGAAACGGCTGCGAGCCGACCTGCCGCGGCCGCGATATTCCTGAGGGAGTTCATTGCCGGTTAATTTGCCTTATTCCTGGCCGCGCACGGAATGATATCAAAGAGCCCGCCGATGCAGAACCGGAAAGGCCGGCGGAAAACAAATCCGGCAAAAAAATCTGACACCTTTTCCCGAACAAATCCGACACCTTTTTCCGGACACCTTTTTCCGTTCAAGCGTCTCGCTCGGTTCAGCTAAAACGAGTAGCCCAGCGACGTCGTAAGCGCATAGTCGCTTTTCGCCGCGTCAGTGGGCGGGTTGCTATTGTAGGAATATCCCAAATTGATATCGAAGAACAGATCTGAAATAAATTCGCGCCTGAGAATCAGGTCAGTTTCGGCACGGTATTGGCGCAGGTCTTCGATCAGCGGAAATATTTTCGACGTAAACGTGATCGACGTGTCCGGTGCCAGATTGCGACGGCGATACCGGACCTCGATTCTGCCTTCCGCGTTCGTCACGCTTTCATCCCCGCCGATGAAATTCTCCCGCGCCCCCTGCGCGCCGGCTGTGACCGACAATTCATTCTTGTTGCTCTGCACAATATAGCGGCCGAGCGCCCCGCCGAGCGAAACGCGTGAGCTGATTCCCAGCTCATCGTTCTTCTCCCAGCTTGTAAACCAGTCCGTAAACCAGCGATTTTTTCGAAAGCGCTGATAATTCGTTTCAACGCTCTGCCGGGCTTTGGTTTCCTCATTGCGCTGATCGGTAATGGTGGAATTGAGTCGCAAACCGACCAGGTACTGGCGCGTGCGATAAGCGACATCCGTCGAAAGATTGGATGTGATTACGCCGCTGGACTTCTGCGACTGAAGGCCCAGGCTGAAACTGCCATCCAGCCGCTCGACGAAACGACTGGATGTCTCGATGGGCGTGATGCGAACAATTTCATCGGTTGAGAACGTGACCTCGTCAGTCGCCGTTTGAATTCGAATACGGAATCGTTCATCAGGCGTCAGCAAGGTGCCGAAATAGCGGCTACCGTCCGTCAGCTCGACCTGCAGATGCTGATCACTGGTTATGCTGACAATATCCTGCCAGTCGACGTTTACGGTCCCCATTGAATCCGTGCCGTATCGCAATGAACCGAAATCGAGCGATTTGATTTCCCCGGTAACAGCATTGCCATTGACCAGTACGACAACATCGGTTTTTGCCGCATAAGCCGGCAGGACCAGCAGCCCACAGAGCAGCAGGGTGATTGCGCCGGATCGCAGGTTTCGGATAGTCATGAAGATTCCTTCGTTTCTTGGTTGGTTAGGATCGTGCCCGTCCTGTGCGAAGAAAGGACAAAGCAAGCGCAGCGATTCTTTCCCGAATCGGGTTGTCGGTCGTTGCAATTGACTCAATCAGCTGATCAGCAGGCGGAATCTCAAGTATCATGGGCGCTGCTATCTGTCATTATGAAGCGGAGCTATTGTCACTGCGCCCTGTCTGCGGCGGGTTGCCATCGACGGTCGAGCGTATGTGAAGATCGCGCTGCGGGAACGGGATCTCGATCCCGTTCCCGCAGCGCCTTGAGCACGGACTCGTGCACCGCGTGTATCAGGGGCAGGCGATCCGCCAGCTGCCGTGAGAAAACATACAGCTTGAAATCGAGCGAGCTCTCGCCGAAGCCGATGAAATACACTTTCGGCGGCGGCTCGTCGAGGACCAGGGGCTGCGATACCAGCGTATCCTGCACGACCTTGTGGGCGAGCTCTACATCCGAACCGTAAGAAATGCCAACGGGAATCACGACACGCGTGATCGGGTCGGACAGGGTCCAGTTAACCACCTGCTCGGTAATGAACGACTTGTTCGGCACGATGATTTCCTTTCGATCCCAGTCGGTAATGGTCGTGGCGCGGATGCGGACCCTGGACACCGTGCCCGTCAACTCACCCACCGTAACTGTATCGCCCATCCGCACCGGCCGTTCGAAAAGAATGACCAGGCCCGAAACGAAGTTTGCCACGATCTCCTGCAGGCCGAAGCCGAGGCCCACACTCAGCGCCGCGACGAGCCACTGAATCTGCGACCAGTTCCAGCCGATGATATTGAGTACCGAGAAAACGCCGACCGTGACGACGAAATAGCGCACGAGGGTTATGGCAGCGTAACGACTCCCGGGCTGCAGTTTCAGTCGCTGCAGAATCGCGATCTCCAGCAATCCGGGCAGGTTCTTGGACGCGACCATCGTTACGGCCAAAACCAGCACGGCCAGCAGCAGATCGGCAAGGGTCACCGGCGCGATGATTTCCGCGCCATTCACGATCACGGTTTGCGACCACAGCGATACATTGTCGAGGCGCGTGAATGCCGACAGCACCCTGGCCCAGATGCCCCATGCGACAAGCGCCGCGACGAAAAACAGACCCGAACGAAGCAGCTTCCTTGTCTGCTGACCGACGGCATCCAGGTCCAGCGGCTTCGAGATCACAACGGGCGCCTCGCCCTCAGCAGCGAGGTTCGAGTCCTTTTCTCTCTGCGCTCTCCGCGCCTCGCGCTCGCCGAGTTCGATTTGCCGCGCGAGCTTGCGACGCGTCAGCGCGAGCCATCGCAACACGACGAGATCGACGACGATCAGCCCGAGCGCGAGCCACACCGTATCCACCAGCAGATCCGTCAGGACCAGTGATGTGTGCAGATAGCCGAGAAAGGAGATCAGGCCCAGCAGCAGCGGCCCGCCAACCGCCAGCGCGTACCAGACCCAGCGGAGCTTGATAACCTACGTCCCCGCCCGCCGATGATAATAGGTCGCCACGACGCCGGATTCGGGATGGGCCAGCGGGTGAAACGTCATCACGAGTACGGCCATCAGGGCGACGAAGGCCATCCGCCCCATCGTCGCTCGGTCTGAAGCAAACTCGGACGCGTAAAAGAAGACGGTCGCAAATACCAGCGGGGCGGCGATCGCCGAAAGGCGATCGAGCTGCCGGCGAATGACTGCCAGACCCTCTTTCGGCCAGCCGAAATGGACCTGCAGCACACCGTCCGTGGCGGCGAGCACCCGGAACAGCAGCACGTTATAAAGGAACGGCGCCAGGACCCCGAGACCAGACGCGACCGCGAGCGAAAATACGGTTGGCTGGATCGCGTCACGAAGAAACCAGGAGATCGCCCCGAACAGCAGCGGCAGCGGCAGGGCACGCGTGGCGGCAATGGCGAGAGCCGCGAGGGTCAGGCTGATTCTGTCAGTGGACGGGCGACCGACCAGGGCGCTCGCCGTCTTATAGCGTTGCCCGAGTGGACGGCGGACCAGCAGCAGCGAGACCAACACGACAAGGCATGCCACGGCCTGAGTCATATTCTCGCGAAGGGCATCATAAAGCGTGGCAGTCGTAGTCAGCCACGACTCAAGCGAGACCGCTCTCGCGACCGCCGGCACAGAGTCCTGCCACACACCCGTGAATGCGACCGGTGCGCTAGGAGTCCATAACAGGTTCTGGTCGAGGAACTCCTTGTATTGATCTGCTGACTCCAGCAGTCGACGCTGGGCCATATCCAGGTCGCCGAGCAGCTGCAGATAGTCACCAAAAGTCTTCTCGGCACTGATCAGCAAGTCGCGGCGATCCGTCAACAAGCGCCTCAGTTCACTCTGAATATCGGCGAGTTCCTGCTCACCAGTGACCGTGGCCGCCACTTCCGCCATCACTTTCCGCACTTTCGCATCCGGAGATGCAAGTTCGCGCCGTTGCTCATCGATATGCAATTGCGCAAGACCAGCATCGGCCAACGTGCGGCTTCGCGCACGCACCTGCGCGCGATACTGCGAGACGCGAGGCAGGTTCCTGCGCTCTTCGACGAGTAGCTGACCGATCGCCCGGCTGAGACCGGCGACTTCGAGAGGGTGCTGTGCCCGCGTGAACCGTCCTTCGATAACGTCCGTTTCCGTCCGCGCCTGATCGAGTTGCGCGGTCGTTTGCTGGATGTCGATCGCGATCGATGCCATTTCCCGCGTCAGGCCCGCATTTCCCACAGCCAGTTCCCGGACGACGGCAGGCTTGTCAGACGCCGCCAGTTCAGCCTCTGCTGCCGCTTGCTGCGCGAGCATCGCCGACATCTGCCGCCTGTCATTGACGATGCCTCGCAACAACTCGACGCGTATTTCCACTTCGACATGCGAATGTTCTTCCATGTCGCGGCGGGCTCTCAGCAAATCGAGGCGGACGCCATGGCTCAGCAATTCCTGTTCGAGCTTGTTGATTTCGGCGTCCTGCGTACGGCTCCTGATGGCGGCGACGAGCCTGCGCGCATCGATCAGGATCTGCGGTTCCCCGAGCACCGGCGCTGCGTCGACGGCCGCCGATAGCTTTTCCCGGCTGCGTCGCAGCTGGTCGATCTGCTCGCGCGCTACAGTGGGGCGGCCTTCCTGTATTTCTATCTGCGTCGCGAGTTCGGCCAGTCGGGATTCGTTCACCGTGCGCTTTGCGAGCTCACTGTCAAGCCTCTGTTCCAGATCGGCCAGCGTCGTGCTGCCATCGATGCCCAGCGATTCGGCGGTGGGTGCTGCCGGCATCTCTGCATCGACGGATTCGCGCAGCGCCCGGGTCTCGGCCGGTGCCGTATCCAATGCCGCTGCGAAACTCCTGGCTGCGGCTTCAGCAGCGATCCTGTCTTGCACCTGCACCTGGGCATCGCGCAACTGCTCGATGACTTTGCCCGCATCCCGTCATCGAGGTTCTCGCGCAACGTGACGTCCTCAATCGCTGCCTCCAGCTGTTCGACCGTAACGCTGGCGACCGGCAGATCGCCGGAAATCGGCAACTCCTGCGCGCCGGTGGGCGGCGATGTCGACAACAGGGCCGCCAGCAGAAAACTGGCAAGCCTGGATGCTGCGCCCACCCGCAGCAGTATTGGTGGATTCACGAAGAGATATCATTCGTTGGTTGATACGCTGACCGGATTGTAGCAACACCGGGCGGACTGCGGTTGCGAGCAGGTTTCCTGTCGCGATGCGATGGTACGTGCTGGCATACACGGTCGAGTATCACCCCGGCGCAGGCGAGTCGATATGGCCGTCGTGCGCTGTCAGGAGCACTGGGTTGCACGACGGACGCCCCATGAGCGTCCCGGATGCCCGCATGCAGACGCTGCGGCGGCGTCCCCTTCTTTTTTACCGGACGACGTGCGACCCTGTGCGTCGGAATCTACCTGACCCCAGGGTTTTGCCGTGACAATCAATAAACTATTGCAGCGCATAAGCACGCTGGCGATGTTCGCCATCATTCTCGGAGCCTGCGCCTCAGGACCAAAGATCACGCGGCTGACGCCGCTGTCAGAATCTGCAGGCGCTCCATACGGAAATATTCTGGTTCTTTCGCTTTTCAAGTCTTTCGATAATCGCAGGTACCTCGAGCAGGAGATCGTCAAACAACTTGAAGATCGTGGCATCAAGGCCGTTGCGATGACTTCGCTGGCGGATTCACGCACGCCGGTCAATCGGAAGACATTGCTGGAACTGGTGGAAAGGACCAACGCGGATGCGGTTCTCGTCACTCAAATAATCAGTTTTGATACAAGCAGCAAGTCTACGGACATGCGGCCGCAGGCAACGTACAACATCCGGCCAACTTATTATTACGATGTTTTCAGCGTCGAATTAACCGAGTACGTCGAGCCGGCGATCATACAACACCGGCACGACGTGGCGTTGGAGACAGACCTGTTCTCTGCCGACAGCCAGGAGAAGGTCTGGGCGATCGCTTCCGAACGGCAGGTTACCGAGGGTCTTGACAGGTTCGGTGATTACTCTGTGTTCGTTGATGAAGCAAAAGCGATCGTGCGTGCGATGTCGAGCGACAAGCTGATCAAAAGATAAAGCGAATCCGCAGCCTTTTGTGCACGGCGCTAGTGCAGCGCGCGGCCGCAACCCTGGTAGGTCTTGCCGTCGAGGTCGACGACGACATGGGATTCGAATTGATCACCGCTCATCGAATCGATACACGGCGCTCCGATAATCCGGACGATTAACGAGTACGCATCGTTCTGCACCGCGTACGTAACCTGACGCGACGCGGGATCCTCTATCGGGGCCGGCGCCGGCGCCAGCAGTTCGTTCTGGCCATACTCGTAAACGAATTTCAGACTGTCGCTGTTGCGAATCTCCAGGTACCAGCCCGGTTCGTTGCCCGCGGCGCGGAAATCGACTCCGCTGAGTTTCGCGTGCTCCCAGATCGACCTGGCGCGATTTTTCCTGCAACCCTGGAATCGTTGATTGTCCACCTTGAGCAGCGCCTCATCGCCGTGAGTCCAAACCGTGATCCCGTCGCCTTCGAATTTCGCGCCGCTTGCTGACGCCGACTGCCCCAGTACCAGATAGGGCCGGCCGAATCGTGGCGGCAACCAGATGGCAATCTCGCCCGGTCCTGCCTTGATGACGAAACTGAATGCCCCGCCCGCCGTATCCCCGCAATCGAAAACGCTGGTCGGAGAAAACGTCGGTTCTGTGGCTGCTGCGAAATCGGCTGGAGACGGGTTCTCCGGGACGGGATGGGGCGTCAGGTTCCCGATCGATGCGTCCGGCCGGGATTCCTGATCTTCCCCAGGCGGCGTCCTGCCGGGTGCGCAGGCAACCAGCAGCAACGACGCCAACGACACGCAGATTGCAATCGATCTCGACATGCCAGTGCCGGGCCCTGTAACAGTAACGTTAAAAATCTGCCGTGATTGTCTCAGGAATTGCCCTGCAATGTGGGCGCAACTGATATCGACTGGACAACGCCGATGAATCATCGTTCCGGAAAACTCGCTTGGCCGCGACTGGCATTTGCAGTGAGTTCTGCATCCAACAATACGCCGGCGCGCCGGATACTTCGGAAACGGACGGATGTGCGCACCGGCCATTCCGGCAATCGCTACATTGCGGCGACCCGACGCGGGCTGGTCTCAAGCCTGCGTGAAGAGCCCGGGCAGTTCCTGCCGCCCGGTGTCGCAGTAACGAAAATGATCTTCGCATTGCGGCGCTGGAGTATCGGGATGCCTTCCTCGCTAAAACCGCCGGTCGGCGACTGCCGGGCAAATATGGCCTGAGATGGAATAATCCGCTAGAAACGCAACCGATTCGCTGCCCCCTACAATCACATCACAATACTGCACAAGGCTTGTGCTCATGAGACTAACAGTCATTTTCGGCATTTTCATACTGGCGGCGCTCTCGGCGTGCGCGACCAGCAATTTGCGTTCGGACTACGACAAGACCGTCGACTTCGGCCAATACAAGACCTATAACTTTTATGCCAATGCCGGGCCGGAGAACACCGAGTACCAGAGTCTGTTTTCCCAATACGTCATGGCGGCCATTACACGGGAAATGGAAGCACGCGGATACACCAGGTCCGACGACCCGGACCTGCTCGTCAATTTCAATGCGATTCTTGAAGACAAGACCCAGATCACCACCTCTCCCGCACCGATGGCCGGCGGATATTACGGTTACCGGAGAGGGTTTTATGACCCCTGGTACGGCTACGGCTATGCGCAGGAAACGAACGTATCCCAGTACACCGAAGGTACGTTCAATATCGACCTGGTCGATCCGCGCCGCAAAAAGCTGGTCTGGGAAGCGGTCGATGTTGCACGAGTGACCGAAAAAAAGCTCAAGAACATGGAAGTAACCATCAACAAGGCCGTTCCCAAGTATTTTGCGAACTTTCCATTTCGGGCAGGAGAAGGCACGCCCGTCGGAAAATAACAGGGCTCGGGCGCCGCGATCGGCGCCGAGTGAGTGCACACTCCGCCCTTGCTGTCATTGCTGAGATGATCGCCTGAGCTTCGCTTTGGCCGGCTCGCTGAGTCGGATTTCTGCGAGGAACAGCCGCCAGGATGGCATCGCACCACTGGCCGGCGAGGGCTCGCGGCCGGCGCCGCATCATCGCCATCCACGCACATGGCCCGCGCAGGCGATCTCGGAATCACCCCCGGATTGCGTATCTATCGTCTGATGGAGATCTGCCTGTTCGGCAATCCTGGACGGCGGCCTTCGAGCCGCGTAGCGCACCGGGAGGTGGCTGGCCCGGTAATTCGTGTCGCAAACGACTCAAAATACGAGCGCGGCTGCGGCGATGACGCCAAACATGCCGACGTAAACCCAGCGCGCGATGACGTTCAGCCGGAGCGCCTGCTCCAGGCGATCGGAGGAAGCCCAGCGACTGCCAATAACCGCTACGCCGAATGCAAGGAAAACCATCACCATGCACCCGACGACAAACATATCGGCTCGCGTCATGTAAGAAACCGGCGGCAAACTCAGGCGGATGCTGAAACCGAAGGCAATAATGGAAAAAATCGAAGTCGTCGAGATGCCAATGCGTACCGGAACGATATCCGGCCGCAGCCAGAATGCCATCCAGGACATGAAGATGATCAGCGATATCGGCAGAAATATCGTTACGAGGTAATACGGAACTTTGCGGCGTGCTTCCATGACGTAGTTCAATTGCGGCCGAACGACTCCCGCGGCCGGTATGGTGAAGTCACCGGTCTCCGGTTCGAGCATGCGGAAATGCCAACCCTCGGCACTGAACAGACCGTCACTGCGAGCGATGGCAGCATTCGAGACGAGCCGCAGGCTATCCGGTGAGTACTGGTAGGAAATAATGTCGATCGGCAAACGCTGTGTATCGAAAGGAAACTCCCTGAGATCGAGATCAACGGCCAGGTCGCCGGTCAGGCGCTGCCGATATTGAACGTTGCCGAGGTCGTCGACATCGGCGACGCGTGGCAATTGCGTGCTCATTCCACGGTCATTGACGATCAATCCGCGGGGCGACCAGATGTCACTCAGGGGTAGAGTCCGGTTCTTGCCGGATCGCTGGCCTTCCGGCAGCGCCAGACGCGGGTCCTGCCAGCCGATATTGACGAACAGGTCCGCACTGAAACGCTGTTCGGCATCATCGATAGCATCAATGTCGATCACGTACAGGCCGACGGACACGATCGTCGGCCCCCCTGCCGCATTCGGCCGGTCACCGATGCGGTCGGAACCCATCGAGTCGACACCCTGCGCAGACAGAGCGGTATTCAGGAATGTCAGCAAGAAGTATAGCGCCGTTGCAAAAACGGATTTGCGCGAGGTTCTCATCGGCAACCAGGATCGGGGCTGGAGAAATCGTAACTCGTTTGTGCGTTCATTGGCAGAATATCCATGAATCTCGATGACAAGTCATCACCCGCCGGGATGCAAATCCTGCCACTACGGCGCGTCGGCGACTACGAGCCGGGAACCGGCCGTCGCGACGACGAATGCGGAATGGTCCGCTCGAACACTTCGCCGCGGAGACTGTCTCAGCAGGCCGCGCGCCGCAAGCTCCTGTCAAGCCCGAGTTCCCGCGGCCCACCTTTGACGGTGGCCTGTTGTTCCTCGAGAGTTATCGAAATCGCGGTTGTCGCCGATTGTCCTTCCTGCTGGTACGCATAGTCGGCATTGATCGTGTTGCCATGCAGCGTGCCGGTAAATCGGCCCAGCCGCCTGTCCTTGTAAGCCGGTACCCAGTTGTACTCGCCGGTCACGCGGTGACCGTCTATGACGACGATCAATTCCTCGACGTCCATCGCATCCCCGAATGGATACTCGTTTCGAAAACAATGCTTTCTTACGGACGCATCCGCTTTGACGGCGGCGCTGCTTCGCTGTTCCGCAGGCCTGCTGTCGATGACAGTGCAACCTGCCTGCCACAAAACAAGCAGCGTGACAATCGAGAGAATTACAAGCGCGTTGCGCATGGATCCTTGCCGGTACGTGCGTTCAGAGAATTTTTCACCATTCTACAAGGTTTCGTTTGCGGCCGAATCGCGGCCGTTTATGCAGCGGGCGAAATGATTCGCCGACAAATCCAGCGTTCAGATCCCATGCCCGGGACCTTCGCCCCGGTTTGCAGGTCGCCGATGGGCCAATACCTGATGACACCTTCATTCGTTTCCGGCGCCGAACCATCGATAGTAGGCGTTGTCGGGCTCGCGCACGAATACCCGTTGCATGTCCCGCGCCCAAAGATCCCGATGACCCGCAGCAGCATTCAGGGCCGCCTGGTAGAACAGCAGCAGCGTCTGGCGCTGTGCCGCTACGGCCCAGGCAAATTCCGTATCGGCGCCCTGCAACGGCGGATCGGTGCGCAACGCGATCAGGTTCGGCAGCACACGCTGCAACTCATCGTAACGAACCCAGTCGGCGTACTCGATGCGCGGCTGGTCGTCGGTAACCGGCCGGGCGCTTTCGGCATACGTTTCAAGGCCGTTGCGGTCGGTAACCCACGTAGCCAGCAGCGCTTGGGGCGACGCAATGCCCACCTCGCGCAGGGCTGTCTTGACTTCGTTCTGTTCATAGCGCTCGATGATCGATGGCACATCGAGTTCGATCGCTTGCATCGATCCGATCAACAACATTTCGTGTAGCTCTGTGGTCCAGAGCGTTGCATACGGGTACACATCGAGAAAACTCCGCACCAGCGAGCGCGTGTCGTCTTCATTTTGTGTCGGCAACGGCAGCCATTGCGCGACCAGGCCCTTTGGGCGCAGGCGGGCGCTCGCCAGTGCATAAAAGTCGCTAGAATACAGGTTCACGACACCGGCGGCGGATGGCGGCGGCGGTTCGAGCGTGATCAGGTCATACGTTTGCTGGCTGCTCAACAGTTCGCGCCGGCCATCGCGCAGGCGGATGTCCAGTTCCGGGACCGTCGCCGCCGCATAATTTCCTTCGAAGTACCGGGCCGCTTCGCGAACTTCGGGTAACAACTCGGCAACCACGCGTTGCTGCAACGATCGATAGCGCAGCATGGCACCCGCGGTAATGCCGGTACCGAGACCGATTGCGAGCGCCGCCTTCGGTTCGCCGTTATGGATGATGAGCGGCAGCAGGGTTTGCAAACGCATGTAGCGAAGCGAAGGCAGGCTGTCACCGGTATTCGAGACGCCCTGAATATACAAACGACGGAATTGTTTTTTTCCGGCGGATTGCTCGAGAACCGCGACGGTGCCGCCCTTGCCTTCTTCATAAAAAACCATCGTGCCGCCGCGCGCATCGGCAAGCAGGACGGCCAGACGATCAGACGGCGTCAGCCAGGCAACGGTCGCCGCTACGACGGCGATGGCAACCGCGCCCCGCCGGGCAGTACGAAAACCGGCCCCGCCTCGCATAGCTGCCAGCAAGCCGAGTACTGCAGCGACGACGCCGAGAACCGCAAGTGTTCTCACCAAACCGAGTTGCGGTACTAACACGAACCCTGTCATTGCTGTGCCGACGATGCCGCCGAGGGTATTCAGCGCTACCACTTTGCCGATATCGCGCCCGACATGCCCGGCATCGACGATCAGTTTTATCGCCGCCGGAAACGCGGCACCGAGCAGAAGCGTGGGAATAAAGACGATATACAGTGCCGCGACGGCAAAGCGCGCGCACATGCCAGCCAGCCTGCTAGAGGTCAGCGTAAACACCGCCTGATCCACCGCTGACTGCAGTGCGGGCAGCCACGGCCCGAGCAGGCCGACTTCAAGCAACGCAACCGCACCGGCCGCCGCAATCAGCAGGCCGAACATGCTCCATGGATCTCGAACGCGATCGGCCCGGCCTGCAAACAGGGCCGCGCCCGAAGCGAGACCGGCAAGATAGGTCGCCAGCATGACTGTGAACGCATAGGTTCGGGTGCTCATGAACTGCACGATCGACTGCGACCAGACCACTTCATAGCCAAGCGCCAGGCCTCCGGCAATCATGTAGAAAAGAATGGCAATCAATGCGGCTTTTGTCATCGGCTCTGGCGCCGCCCGCTGCGCGGCCACGCCTTGTCTTGGTGAGAAATGATCGAGCCATAACGCACCGCCGGCGGCGAGCATGCCGATGCATGCGGCGCAGAGCGCTGTGCCCTGGATGCCGAGTGCCGGAATCAGCAGGAAGGAAGCAAGCAGGGCACCAATGATCGCGCCGGCGGTATTGGCCGCATACATCCTTCCACCTCCGCTGCCGATCTGATCTGCGTCCAGCCTCAGCGAGCGAACCATTGCCGGCAATGTGCCACCCATCAGGAATGGTCCGACACCGACCAGAAAAAAGATCAGCGCCCAGGCGATTACGCTGCTCGACCTATCCAGCGTCGCAAACAGAGATGCCGAATGCGCGAGCGCGGCCGTTACGGCAACGCCGACGAGAGCAACGCCAAACTCGAGCGCCGCATAGCATCTCAACGGCCGCGTTACCCGATCAGCCCAGCGCCCGAGCAACACACCGCCCAGTGCAAGTCCCGCAAAGAACGCACAGATTCCGGTTGTGACCGCGTACACATCAACGCCGACGATGAGCGTCAGCTGCTTGATCCAGAGAACCTGATAGATGAGCGCAGCGGCGCCGGAGATCAAAAGCAGCAGGCCGCGCCACAGGATGCCGCGTGTTTCGACGTGCTCTGAGTCGATCAACCGCCCGTTTTTCATCGACAGGAAAACAGCTGGTTTGCGAATCGCAGAGCGAGGCGTTGCTGATGCCGCCGCTGCGAAAAAATAGCCGCACCTGACTGGAACAGGTGCGACCCGATATGACGACTGACCGCTATGGTCAGCGCGACCTCAGTTGCTGCCCGGTGGCGGCTCCGACAGCGCCTTCATCACGTTGTCAAGGCTGAAGCTTCCGACTTTCTGGCTCGGCGGGAACTCCCTGAATGTTGCCAGGAACCGCCCGACGTATTCCTGCGCCGGGACGAGCAGGAACGCGTGCTCCAGGCGCCAGCGCGGATAATCGATACCTTCATGATCGGCCCGCTCGAACGGATCGGTCAGGAGATTGAAGAGTTTCGGGAAGCGCAAGGTCACGAACGGGTCCTGCCAGACTTCGTAGCCATGCGCACGCTGCTCCTGGAATACGAGCTTCCACTGGTCATAGCGCAATGCCACGAGCGAGCCGTCGTCATTGAAATAGAAGAATTCGTGTCGCGGGGACTTGCTCTTCCCGGCCAGGGCGTCCATCGCGTTGTAGCCGTCGAGGTGCACTTTAAAGGTCTTCTTGCCGACCTTCATGCCTTTCATGAGCTGCTCTTTGACGTCGGGAACGCCTACAGCCGCCATGATGGTGGGCAACATGTCCATGTGCGAGAAGATGCCGTTATTGACGGTGCCGGGCTTGATGACGCCGGGCCACCGAATAACGGTAGGCACGCGGTAGCCGCCTTCCCAGTTGGTGTTCTTCTCGCCACGGAAGGGCGTTGTGCCGGCGTCCGGCCAGCTCATCGCCTCTGCACCGTTGTCGGTCGAATACATGACGATGGTGTTTTCAGCGAGACCAAGTTCATCGAGCTTGTCGAGGATCTGGCCGACGTGAGCATCGTGCTCGACCATCCCATCCGGATAAATGCCGAGGCCAGTCACACCCTCCGACTCTTTCTTGAGGTGGGTCCAGATATGCATGCGGGTCGAGTTCCACCAGAGGAAGAAGGGTTTGTCGGCCTTCTTGGCGCGATCGAGATAATCCAGCGCGGCCTCCGTCACTTCGTCATCTATGGTCTCCATGCGCTTTTTCGTCAGCGGCCCGGTGCTCTCGATCCGGCCATCGGCAAAGGTGTGGATCACGCCGCGGGTGCCGTACTTCTTGATCAACGCCGGATCCTTGAAATAGTCGGGATTTTCCGGCTCCTCCTCAGCATTAAGATGGTAGAGCGAGCCCATGAATTCGTCGAAGCCATGGTTCGTCGGCAGGTGCTCGTCGAGATCGCCAAGGTGATTCTTGCCGAATTGCGCCGTATTGTAGCCTTGCGCCTTCAGCAACTCGGCCAGCGTAACGTCCCGGGCCTGCAATCCCTCTTGCGCGCCGGGAAGGCCGACCTTGAGGTTGCCGGTGCGAAAGCCGCTCTGCCCGGTGAGAAACGCCGAACGTCCGGCGGTGCAGCTCTGCTCGCCATACCAGTCGGTGAACAGCGCGCCTTCGTTGGCGATACGGTCAATGTTTGGCGTCTCGTACCCCATCATGCCCCGATGGTAGGCACTGGGATTCCAGTAACCGATGTCATCGCCCCAGATCACGACCACGTTGGGCTTGTCGGCTGCACTGGCGCTGCCTGCCCAGGACGCCAGCAGGAAACCTGCGGCGAGCAGCCCGACCAAGCGGTTACAGCTATTCGAAAACATTTACGTCTCCTCGGTATAAGTACGGTAAGCGATATTCCGGCGTGCAATCGATGGCCGAGAAGAAGCCAGGTCTGGCGGTCGTTATCGTTGCTGAATTGCTGCCGAAATTTATTACTCTTTAGATATTCAGAACGCCGCGCCTGCCGTGGAACTCTTGCCGGGGCGTCGACCGACCGATGTCGGTAAGCGCCCGAAGGTTACCTTAAGCAGCCCCGGGCGACAACAATTCACCCGTCCTGTACTTTTATCAGTGCGAACTGTTGTTTGGCATAAGAACCTGTTGCGTCAGTTGCCGAGCACTTCCTGCAAAGGGTTGCCGATTGCGGACGACGGCGGCTTGACGCCGAGGAAGCCGGCGAGCGTTGGCGCGATGTCGTAGGGCGTGATCGAACGGCTCACCGTCGCAGCCTCGATACCGGCGCCCGCGAAGATGACCGGCACGAAGGTATCGTATCGCCACGGCGATCCGTGTACCGACGCCACCGTAAGCCCATCGAAATCGTTGATGAACACGTTCGGCTCGAACACGAGATAAATATCGCCCGATCGTTTAGGATGAAAATTGCGCAGGATCGAACGCATCAACAGCGTGTCGGGCAGGCTGGCCGTGCGCAGCGCCGTACTCGACACGGCGGCCGCCACCCCCTCGAATTTCATGAGTTCCCCGGCGACTGCCTGCTCCACCGCGGCCTGGTCCAGCCCCTTATCCCGAATCACGTCCCGGTCAAGATACAGGTAGGGCTGGAAGAACGCTTCGATCAGTTCCTGGCCAATCCCGAATTGCTTTTTCAGTGCGCTAATTGCCGGCGCCCTGTCCAGCGTGCCGGTGTCAAAGTAATGCGCATTATTGATGCCTCGCTCCGCCAGGTGACCCGGCACCTCGGGCTGGCCGTGATCGGCCGACAACACGATCAGCGTGTTGGCAAGACCGACTTTGCTGTCAACGTAAGCGAGCAGGTCGGCCAGCGTGCGATCCAACCGCGCCATGTTGTCCTCGCTCTCGAGACTCGCTGCACCGAACAGGTGACCGACATAGTCGGTCGATGAAAAACTCACTGCGAGGTAATCCGGTACCTCGTCTTCACCCAGCTTCTCCTTGTCGAGCAAGGTCTTCGCGAAGTCCAGGGTGAGCTCATCGCCGGCCGGGCCGAGCGTGAGGCGCGTCGTCAGGTACTTGTCGCCCGCCTCGCCATACGCATGCGGGAAGGTACGACCGAAACCCGGGAAGTCAGTCTCATAGTCGCGATCGTCGGCATCGCCGAACAGGTAGCTTGACGACGGGCGCAGCAACTCCCAGGACTTGCCGGCATAGGCCGCCGCGGGCTTGCGAGCATTCCATTCGTTGACCCAGTCCGGATAGCGCGGGTAGTAGTAGGTGCTGGTGACGAACTCGCCCGTGGCCTTCGAGAACCAGAATGCCTTGCCGGCGTGCCCGGCCAGCGACACCGCGCCACGGTCCTTGACCGAGACGCCGAAGATCTTCGACCTGCCGGCGAAATGCACGGCCAGTTCGTCGCTGAACGTCGAGGACAGGATCGCCGAAGGCGAACGGCCTTCGACCCCGGCCGCTTTCTGCGTCGGATCGATTTCCGTGCCGCTATCGACGTCGCCGCCGGCGGTCAGTAAAGCGTAGCGGGCATCCTCGATGTTATAAACGAGCCGGCCCTGTTCCCGATCGAACCAGACGTTGCCGACCATGCCGTGGGCTGCCGGTACCGAGCCGGTGGCAAGGGATACGTGCCCGACGATGGTCTCGGTGTTGGCGTGCTCATAGTTGGCGTTCGTGTAATTCACGCCCTCGTCCATCAGGAAACGGAAACCTTCGAATCCGAGGACATGCGCGTAACGCGTGGGCAGGTCGCCGCGCAGGGCATCGACGGTAATTTGCAGCACGAGCCTGGGCGGCGCGCGGTCGCCGGCCTGACCTGCCACTGTAGCTAAAAGGCATGCGGCCCCGATCGACAGGGCCGAGATGGCTCTGTGCCTGTTCTTTGTCACTGGATCTTTTGGATCCCGCCCGCCGGCTGCAATGATGCGTGGCTTTCGCCGCTTATCCGACCAGGCGTCTCCCGCCGGCTGCGAGGGTAGTCCGCGATTCGTCGTTGACGGGCCCGTGCCGGGCGGCTCACCTCTCGGTGCCGATCTTATAGGTGTCGGCCAGTTCTTCGAGTCCGCTGCGCACCCTCGTCGCCCATGAGCTCGCCAGCCGTCGCACTTCCGCCATATTGGTGACCGGATTGGACCAGATCGCTGTCGTCATATCGAGACTGCCCGATCGATTGCGACCGGCAACGCCTCGTTGTATCGCCCGCAGCAGTGCCGCTTCGCTGTCGGGGTCAACGAGTTCGATGACAAGGGTCGCCTCGCCGACCGACGACAGGTAGATCTCGCTCCTGCCGATCGGTTCCGGCGGAACCTTGGACACGACATCCAAAAGGTAGCCGCGCACGATCAGGACATCAGGGCCGGGTTCGGTAACAACCTCGAAGCCACGGACATTGGCAAGCTCGTCAGTAAACGCCTTCGCAAAAATATCGCGCACCTGGGCCTTTGTCTTCTCGGAGACCGGGAACTCGGAGGCTGACGATCTCGAAATGGCCGTGCGACTGACGTTTTTCACCGGGCGATACTCGATGCCGCCTCCTTGCAAGAGGATCTTCGTGTAACCGGAGAGATCGAAACCCTCTCGCGCCCAGACCTTGGTGAAGCGGCTGGTGTTCTTGACCGGGTAAAGCCCGTCGAAAGAAAGTTCGGCACCTTCGCTGGTGTCGATCTCCGCGGGACCGCTAGCGGTAGCGCATGCCGAGACGATGACGATCGCTCCCAACAGGAGTGCGGTTTTGACTGTTCTGCCTGTATTCATTGTCCTGGATCCTGGTTGTTTGGCTGCGGCCGATGGCACATCGGCCCCATTCGTAGAAATTGTCAGCCGGTGGAAGTTAGAGGATTCGGCCGGGCCTGTCCACGGTGAGTTCGTAATAGATTGTTTCTTCGGCTCTTCGCCGGCCGGGCATCGTTCCGGGCATTGGCCGGGCGACGACAAGGCGGTGGACCTTTCTCCCGGCGTTCCCATGCGGATGCCGGAAGGCGCGTCCGGTGGTTGTCATCGGTGCGCGGGGTCCGCCGGTTCTCGCTCACGCCGAGCTTGCGAATCCAGGACCGTCCGTCGTTCAGTCGCGATACCGTGCGCAGCGGGATCCGGTTTCAGAAGCTCAGGCTCGCCGCAATCTGCGGACCGCGGTAGTCGACCTTGAGCCGGCCACGAAAGTCTTCGTCGGCCGCCTCCAGGTTCAGGCGATACGCGATCCAGCCGATCGACAGGGCCAGCCGGTCGATCGGTGCATAATCCAGCGCAAGGTCAAGCTTGGTCATGTAACCGTCATAATTGTCCACATCCAGCATGAATAACTGCGCACGGGCCCGCAGGAACAGATCGACCGGCAGCGCCAGTTTGCCGAACACGCGAAGGACAGGAAGCGGCAGCGCCGCCCGTACGCTCTGCACAACATTCGATTCACTGTCAGTCAGGCGGAATCGCACCGTCGGCACGTGCAGTCCAACGGTCACTCCGGCTTCCTTCTGTGCGTCGCGGATGACCGAGTAACCGTAGCTCGCCTGCGAAAACTCCAGCAACGAATCGGTCAGCACGCGATCTCCGGTTGCGAGCGTCGTGTCAGCAAGAATGACGGGCGTATCCAGCAACACAGAACCCTGCCGCGAGATGCGCAGGTATTCGGCCTCGAAGCGATGATAGTAGGCGAAACGCCAGACCAGCCTTGCTGCAATCAGTTTGTCCCGTTCCGAAAGTCCGAGCGAATCCTCGAGGTTGAGCGGGCTCCCCCCGCCCAGCAGATCGCCGTCGACGCGCTGGATGCTGTTGATGCGAGCATCGATATAGGCGGCCGACAGCTCCCAGCGCACCAGCCTGGAGTCCGGTTCAGCCGGTTGATGGCGGCGGAACAGCGCCCGGTTATAGGCGAGGCCCACCGACAAGGAGCCGGTGTAGTCCTTGTCGACGAGGTCACTCTGCGTGATCGCATCGTCCCAGTATTGCATCCTGGCGCTCACGGACAGCAGCCAGTCGGGGCTCACCCGATAGCCCCAGCGAACGCCGGCGATGACATTCAACGCGCTGCCGGGTTCGTAGGCCTTTCGATCCGGCGCGCTTTCGTCGGGCGTGATGCCGAAGTAGTAATTCGCGTAGTCACTGCTTTGCCGCTGGAGGCTCAGGAACGGCACGATGTGGCCTTGCTTCAGTTCGCGCGGGTAGGAGAAACGTAACTCCTGCATCGTTCCCGGGTGCCGGCCAAGCAGTTCCCAATAGTGCTTCAGGTTGACCTGCACCGGCCCGCCCCGCCAACCGACCATGCCGCCGGCCTCCAGCGTCCAGCCGCGCGGCCGAAGGCCGGCAAGCGCCGGCCCGGTGTCGGGACCGAAGCCAAGGGTCTGCAATTGCCCGATGACTCCGAACTCCCAGTCGGAATTCGGGCTGAACAGGCGGCCGCCGATCTCGCTGCCCTCCAGCAGCAGCGTGTTCTCCGTGAGCGTCGAATCCTGCAGGCTCGTCAGGTACGGAAAGAGGTACCGGGAATAGTCGGTACCCGCATACGGGTTGTTCGAGGTCGAGATACCGATACCGAGCGCGTAATCGTTGAGATCGACTTTCCGCAGAGAATCCAGTAACGGTGCCGCAATACCGGCAGGAGACGCGATGATCCCCGGCAACAGGGCAGCGATCCGGCAGGCGCGCGCGGCGGATGCGCCGTGGCGGAACCACGGTGCCGACACTTTGCGAACCATCCGGGGGACAAACATCATTCTTTTTCTGGGTATCTCTGGTATTTTTGCCGGCCAGAAGTCGATTTCGCAATCTTCAGTCAGGAGCGTGACAAGGTGGCGATCAATTGGCAATGCGGACTACTGATCAATGATACCCGCGATACCGCTCCGTAAACTGTTACTGGTCGCCGTCGCCTGCGGCGCCTCCGTTGCTTTGCCGTGCCTTGCGGAGAATCGCGACGCTGCGACCTGTGATCTGGCTGATTATCGGCCCTCCGTTCGCCCTGATCCGGCGGGCACAGCAACGGAAGTCACGATCGGGCTGATTCTGGCCGACCTGATGGCCATAAACGACGTCGATCAGACCGTGGCGCTGGATGTACTGTTGACGATGGAATGGACCGATCATCGCCTCGTGAACGCGCCCGGTTGCCGTTACCCCTACACGGCAATCTGGACGCCGGAGATGCAGCTGATCAACTCCGGAACGATACGAAGCCGCCGGCCGCCGGAGGTGCTCGTCGAGGCGGATGGCAGAGTCATCAGTACGGTCCGTTACGAAGGCACAGTGACAAGCCCGTGGCATCTGAAAGACTTTCCGTTCGACACGAACGACATCGTCCTGCAGGCCGTCAGCCTGCAGCATGACGCGGCGGAACTGCCGCTCCAAATATCCGGGCCGTGGACGGGACGGGCTGCGACGCTCACGATTCCCGACTGGGCCATTGGCGAGCCGACCGCCGACGTTAGCACACTGAGCTTGCAAAGCATCGACCGGGAAGTATCGATCTACGAGTTCCGGATCCCTGCGTCGCGGCTGGCCGATTACTACATTTATAAATTCGTCTTGCCGCTGTGCCTGATCGTCATGATGTCCTGGTCAGTATTCTGGATCGATGCGCGCCAGCTCAGCGCACAGCTGCAGCTCGCGGCTACATCGATGCTCACACTGATCGCCTATCAGTTCACGGTCAACGACCTGTTACCGAAAGTGGGGTATCTCACCGCCATGGACCGATACCTGCTGTCGTCGTCGGTGCTGGTATTCCTCGCCCTGGTCGAGGCGCTTACGACCGGCGCGCTGGCAGGCAACGGGCGTGTCGCGGCGGCGGCGATGCTCGACCGGGCAAGCCGCTGGGCGTTCCCCGTCGTCTACGTCATCGTTATTCTCGTTACGCTCGTCTTCCGCTGACGCACGGCAGGGTGGCATGCTGGCAACGCGCGACCCATGGCAGAAGCCCGTTCAGCCCGAAGTCGGCCACACGCACTACATCAACCGGTCATCGCAATCGGCGTCCGGCCGTCCTCGCCGGGTGCAGGAGTGGTCATCCCGGCTGCGGCTTTCAGGGGCGGGCTGAACGGGCGGCAATTCTGTCGCAACACCCGGCATCTCCCGGTATAGTCGTCTTGCAGTCGATGGTCACCCGCTTTCCCTGAGGCACTCCACGAAACATGCGAGAAATACCGCTCTGTCTTACGCTAGCGATTCTTGCCGGTACCGCCGTTTTAGCCGGATGCGGAGGCCGCGCCTACGTGTACGAGGCGGTCGAGCGGAGTGATTTTCGCGAGCGGGCGGAATCGCAATCCGATGCCCGCGTCCAGGTCTCGGCGGCCGTGCTGGGGCGCGAAGAAACCACGGCGGTGTTTGGCATCGATCTGTACAAACAGGGCATCCAGCCGGTCTGGATGGAGATCCGGAATTCCACCAATTCCCTGGCACGGTATGCCGTGGTCAGTACGGACCGCTACTATTTTTCTCCCCTCGAAGTCGCGTACAAGAACCGCGGCGGATACTCGGATGAGGGCCGATCGGAGATGGAAGAGCGATTCAACAAACTCGCCATGCCGCGGTACGTCGACCCCGGGGAGAGCCGTTCCGGATTTGTCTTTACACATATCGCCGCGGGTGCAAAGGGCTTCAATGTCGACGTGTTCGGCTCCGGCGCCCCGTCCAGTTTTACCTTCTTGCTCCGCGTTCCGGGCTTCGTACCCGACTACGCGAACTTCGACGCTGCTTCGATCTATTCTGCGGAAGAGCTAACCGCCTACGACGATGAGCAGGTCGTCGACGCGTTGCGGGCCATGCCCTGCTGCAGCACGGACCAGAGCGGCGATACCGCCGGTGAACCCGTCAACATCATGCTCGTGGGCAGTGGCCCGGAGCTCCTGAAAGCGCTGTTACGCAGCGGCTGGATCGAAACCTCGGCAAAGGAAGCCGCCGAGCAGCAGCCTCAATTCCTGTTCGGCCGAATGCAGGACGCGATATTCAGGTACAAGTCGTCGGCGGGCGACAGCCTGTATGAAATCCGTTTTTGGCTGGCGCCCATGCTGTATGGACAGGATCGCGTCTGGCTCGGTCAAATCAAGCATTTTTACGTGTTGGGCGGATCACTGCGGCGTTTTGACCCGGACGTGGACAGTGCCCGCAACTTCGCCATGCAGAAATTTCTCTACGGACAGGCGCTGCAGTCGATAGGCTGGCTCGCTGGCAAGGCAGTCGTACCGGCTGAATCGTTCCTCGAACGGCTCATCAATACTCCGTATTTCACCGATGGTTATCGACTCGTCCTGTGGCTGTCCGCAGAGCCATTATCGGTCGCGAATATCGATGTAAAGGACTGGGACCTGCCGCCACGGTGGGGACTATGACTCGCCAGGCATCGCCCACTCGACCGAAGCGCTGGTTTGCCGGGACGGTGCTCGCCCTTTGCCTCGCCGGATGTGCCAGCGGTTTCAAACCCAAGACGATCGACCAGGTACCCTTCCGCGATCGCTCAGTCACGCAGGTTGAGAACGGTATCCGGGTTACGACCGCGGTGCCGGACGCAGGAGAAACCCGCGACTTGTTCGGCATATCGCTGTACCGAAAGCGCATCCAGCCCGTCTGGATTGAAATCGAGAACATGACCGCAGAGGATATATGGTTTCTGCCGTTCGGCGTCGACAGCGACTATCACACGCCGATGGAGGTCGCGGCACTGACACGCAAGAGCTCGGCGCGCCAGCAGGCGGAGCAGCATTTCCTGCGAAACGGCGTGAACCTGGGAATCAGACCCGGTGAAACCCGGTCCGGTTTCGTGTTCACCGAACTGGACCAGGGCACAAAGGCCTTCAATGTCGACGTATTCAATGACGATGATACCTGGCAGTTCACCTTCTTCGTGCCGGTTCCCGGTCTTGCTACCGACCACGGAAACGTGGATTTCAAGTCGCTGTACGCAGACGATCAGATCTCTCACTACACCGACGCCGCGGAATTCATCAGGGCACTGCAACAGTTGCCCTGTTGCGTCAAAGACTCCAAGGGAGAGAACTTCGGAGACCCGCTGAACCTGGTCATCATCGGGGAGCCTCTCGACATATACTATGCGGTCATCCGCGCAGACTGGGATGAGACGGAAGTGGTCTCGGCAGCCTCCGGACTGAGGACTGCGATGTCGTTCCTCACCGGCGGCAAGTACCGTTACTCGCCGGTGAGCAGTCTTTACGTGTTCGGGCGCCGCCAGGATATCGCTCTGCAGCGAATTCGCGAAAATATCAACGAGCGCAATCATTTCCGTCTCTGGCTTGCACCCATGACGTTCCAGGGTCAATCCGTCTGGATCGGCCAGATCAGTCGTGATATCGGCGTCCGGTTCACTACGAAAACGATCACGACGCACAAGATCGATCCGGACGTGGACGAGACCCGCGAATTCCTGATCGAGAATCTTGCCTACAACCAGGTGTTGTCCCGGTTCGCCTACGTCGGCGGCGTAGGCGCCGCGCCTATCGAAAGCCCGCGCGGCAACCTGACCGGGGACCCCTACTTTACCGACGGACTACGCGCCGTGATGTGGATACCCGCGAAACCAACCGACTTGCAGGACATCCGATACGTGGACTGGTCGGATCCGGAGGGCTAGCAGCCCCGATATTGCACCATTTGGTGCGCAGGATCGGGCTAGGATTCGATTGGCTGAAGGGGTTTGTCTGCGAGCGGAATAACCGTGTGTATTTCCGGGCAAGGAGGATCCTTCAGGCGACAAAAGACTCGGAGAGCGCGGCGAACTGATGCACTATGCGGTCTCGATTCCGGGCCGGAGTCAGGATCTGGGCGATTAGCTGATCGCCGGGAAACAGGATTGCGTCCCGGCTCCGCGAGGCCCGCCTGCTATGCGCCGCCATGACACAGCATCCTAATCCCAGTTGGCGCTCAGGTAGATATAGGCGCCTTCATACTCGAGCTCGACGTTGCCTGTCCAGGCGGGTTTATCGATGTCGAGCGAAAGCCGGACTATCTGGTATTTGGCACCGATGCCGAAGTGCCTCGATAACTGGTAATCCACGCCCAGAGCCGTGTTCAGCAAGCCCCCGCTGTAATCGCCGATCGACGCAGCCAGCCAATCGATCCGCGCGCCAACAAGCCATTTGGGTGAAGGCGACCAGCCGTACCACGCGCCGATGTTCGGCAGCGGTGCCGTTGTGCCGACAGCGCGTGTCTGGTTGAGTAGTTGCATACCGTTTGCGACGATGTCGCCCGACAAACTCAGGCTCAGACTCAGGCGGTGTAATCCGGCCCCAACGCCGTAACTGGTATATTCTTTCTGGCTGAACTCGCGGCCCAAAAAAGCGCGGAGAATCGTCGTGTTCGTCCCGGCCGTGACGCTGGAGCCTTGCTGGAAAATGACGTCGCCAAAATTGACATCCTGCTGCAGAACCGCTGTACCGGAGCGCCCGACTTCGAAATACTGCAGGTGGGCAGACCAGTCCGGCGTAAATCGCCAGTCGAAGTTTCCCGAAACAAGGTTGTCCCTGTTCGAGACGCCAAGCTGACCCTCGAGGTCAAAATCCGGATTCTCGAGTGACGCGCTCGCATCGACACCCGCCCTGAAGTCGATCCTCGGCAGGAACGTACCGCCCTGCACGGTGAACTTGCTCGTCAGCAGCGGATGGGTCTCGGCCCTGGCGTTGCCGCAGATCGCCATGGCAAGCAGCGCTGCGAAGAAGGCGGACGTCAGTCTCATGTTTTTCCTGTATGCAAGGCGGGACCATGCCGGGCCTGGCCCGGCATCGAATTACCCGCCCCGATTTTGAGTCCGGTTAACGCAGGGCGCGTCGCTCTGGAAATGAAACGACTCTCGCGTTTGTCAGAAGCGCCAGCCGTACTCGATCTTGAATGAATCCAGTTGCGGATCGGCCGCGTCGCCGCTGATATCCAGCTTGTAAACGCTGTAGCTGCCGCGAAGGAACGAGCCGCCCACGAAATCGTATCGCAAACCGAGGCTGCCGCCGTAGGAAAATTCCGTGCCCTTGAAGGTGCGGTAGTAGCCGGAGCAGATATAGCCCCACCACGGATGCCAGTAGCAGCCGGTAACCGGCGGTCCGTCGGCGACATTCGAATCGATCCGGGTCCAGCCAAAGCCAAGCTCGGCAAACGGCGTGAACGGCCCTTCCATGAAATTGAACGTGCCCTTGAAGCGGCCATCGAATTGCGACAACGTGTGGTCGATTCGTTGCGTGTTATTGGGATCGTTTTCATCGGCGATGATCGCGGTATAACTGGGGCGCAGGAAATTGAAATCCGCGCCCAGTGCCAGCTTGTTGGTAAAGTTGTAACCCACGTTGAAGGCGAAACCGAGCTCGCTTTTCATATCCAGCGATGAGCCGCCGGTGCCGCCCGCCTTCTCGCCATCCTGGTAGATCGCGCCGATCGTGAATTCCCAGGTTTGCGCCCTGTCGCCGCGGCCATAGCCCTGGGCAAAGCTTATCGACGGTAGTACGAGGAGGAGGAAAGCTATCTTTGCAACACTCATTGTTTATATGTCCTTATTTGTCCTTTGTAGAATGAATACCGGAACCCGCCGAGCGAGACTTTACATTGCGAGCGGAATAGCCGTCTGCAGCTTCAGCCGCGCGATCGTGTCGAGCCGCATTTCTATCTGCATGAATCGCCCAACCATGACGCCAGGAACGATCTTTGCGAACTTCTTTACGTAGCGCTGTTTCAGCTTCTCGTGATCCAGATCGATTTTTAGTGAATCGTTCAGCAGGCGCAGCGCCTGTTCGTCTCCCAACGTGGAATATTCCCGGGCGAACTGCGTGATTACGGCGACCGAACGATCTTCGAGCTTGGCAACCTGGGCGCGATATTCCCGATAGAGGGGCCAGAAATCCAGGCTTTCGCTCTCGGTGAGCGTCAGGTTTTCTGCGACGATCAGCTGCCGCTGAGCCTCGGATACCTGTCGCTGGGCAGCGATGGCGCTGTTCAAAGCGCCCATGTCGATGTCGCCTATGTCGTTTTCCTGGGCCACGAGCTGCAGCGGAGCGGCGACGATCAGGAGGGCCATGAGAGTTCTGGTAATTGGCATTGCTTATTCCAGTTGTGTTGACAAAAGTGGGTGGCGGAATTTAACTAAATCAGCCCTGTGCGGCAAGCTGCGCAAGCTTTCGACGTCGCACTGACAGCATGCATAAGGTTTCTGTGCGGCTCCGGCGCGTTTCGATTTTCACGGGTCACTCCGTCAGCCGCCGTTGCGCAGCATGTGGGTCAGGAGTGCCTGCGACACGTCGCCGGTCTCGAGCAGACCCTTGCTTTTCTGGTACAGCATTACCGCCCCGGTCAATTCGGGCCCCGCCTGGCCCAAAGGGCCCGGTTCGTAGCCCAGTCGAATCAACGACTTTTGTGTCTCGACAATCAATGTCTCGTTGGCAGCCGCGACCGGCGCTGCGGCGCGTTGCTGTTCGATCCTTTCAACTTCGGCCTGCTGCTGTGCCTCCCACTCGGCCCGGCGTCGCTCCGCCTCCTCCTGTTGTTGCTGCTGCCGTTTTCGTTGACCGGACGAGTTTGCCATACCGACGACACCGCCGATAATCGCCCCGGTCCGCGCCGCCTTGCGACCACCGACCATGTTGCCGAGAATCGCGCCGCCCAGCGCACCGTCGAACAGACCGGCGTGTGCAACCGGCATTCCAAGGGCTGCCGCGATAATGCCCGTCACGAAGACCGCGGTGAGACGTTTCATTGTTCACTACCCTCCCGATTGCCGTCACGCCACGTTTCAACCAGTGATATACCATCGGACGTCGTGACCGTGACCTCCCCGTCCGGCCAACCCGCCTTGAATTGTCCTGTTATGACCCGCCCATCCGCAGCTGTGAATCGACCCTTGCCGTCTGGAAGACCGTCAGCAAATTCGCCTTCGTACAGATCGCCGTCAACGCCTTCGTAGCGTCCTTCACCCGAAAATACTCCCACCAGAAAGTTGCCTTTGTAGTAATCGCCGTTGACGCCGAGCCACTCACCGCTGCCTTCGAGCTCATCATTCTCGAAACGACCGCGATACTGCTCACCGCTCGCCTTTATGAGGTGGCCTGTTCCATGCATCTTGCCGTTCAACAGATCGCCCGTATACTGGTCGCCGACCGGCGTTTTCAACACGCCATTACCGGACAGTTCGACGCTGCTCATCCGACCTTCGAACGTTATGCCCTCGGCCGTTTTCGCAACCAGAAATCCGTCAATCTCGTTGTCCTTGAACTGGCCTTCAAACCGGTCATGGCCGCCCGCAGCGCTGACGATATACAAGATACCCTGACCATTTACCTTGCCCCCGGCCATCGCCCCGTCGTACCGGCCGAGCAATTTGCCATCATCGATCCAGCTCAAGACACCGTTGCCGCTGGCGTGATTGTTCTCGTCGCAATCGCCTGACCAGGAGACCAGTACCGCCGTTTTCGGGTCCTCCTTGTCAAACACGGTGCACCCGGAAATCGGATCGGCGTGCCAGGTCTCCGCCAACGACGCGCTGCTTGCAAAAAGGGCCAGTAACAGACCCGCATTTCGAGTGTGATTTTTCATCCGCAATTTGATAGTCGTCCGTGTGAAGTAGAGTGAACAAGCCAACCGTTTCAAGCGATCAGCATTCGTCCTGCATTGCCACGGCAGGCAATGAATGAAACCGGAAAGACGTCGCACACGCACCCTGTTGTTACCGTTTGTTACCGTTCGTCGAATCGCCGCTGCTCAGCGTCGCATCGCCGGACGCGGCATCGACGGGATCGACGGCATGCGTCCGGGCCCGCCCATCGATGGCATGCGTCCGGGGCTCGGTCGCCTTTCGATCGGATTCATCGGACGCGGCGGTCCGGACATGGGTGGCGGGCGCATGCCCGGCGGCCGGACGCCGTACGGCGGATAAGGCCGCCCGTACCAGGGGCTGTAATAGCCGCCGCCGTAGCCGCCGTAGTAGCCGCGGCCAACACCGACCGATCCGTAAACCGTCGGGCTGTAACCGCCCGAGGAAGTGCAGCCTGCTGCCAGAAACGCGCTCGCGAGAACGGCTCCCGCAAGCGTCAGCCTACGTATCAAGGGTATCCGGATTGTCATTCGCCTGTCTCCTCGTAGTCCCAGGTCAACAAACCGAGGACCGCTCCGGCGGGATCGGCGATCACCACAAGATCACCGCCCATGATGTCATCCTGAGGCGGCAGGATCAGTTCCGCGCCGAGCGCGACCGCTCGCTCCGCGGCGCCTGCCGCATTCCCGACGCGCACGAAGGGTACCCAGACCGGTGGCCGGTCGTCATCCACCTGGCTGATGCCGGCCCGGGCGTAACCGCCAGAAACCAGCAGCAGATCCTCGGCCGCCCCGGTATCAGGGCGCTCCGTCATGTCGAAACCGGCGACGGCGGAATAGAACTTCGCAGCCTGCGTCGCATCCCTCGCGGCGAGCTGGATCCAGATCCAGTCGCCGATCCGCGACTGGTAATCGGGGGGATCTCCGCTGTCCGAGCGCGCAATGCCAAACAGCGCGCCCGCGGGGTCGGAAAAAATGGCGAAATCGCCGCGCCCGTTCACCTGCGTAACCGGCACCAGCGTTTTGCCGCCCAGTGAGACTATTTGACTGGCTGAGGCCCCGGGATCGGGGACCGACACGTAAGAGATCCAGATCCCGCCAGCGACTTCGCCCTTCTGACGGTCGCGTTGCACGAGGCCTGCTATCGGAATGCCGTCATTTTCTGCCAGGTCGTAAGCGTCGGGGCCGCTGCCGATCGTGCGCCACGTCCAGCCAAGCAATTGCGAATAAAACTGCCTCGCCTTGTCGTCGTCCTCGACAAACAGGTCTGCCCAGACGAATTTGCCCGGGAGTTGCAGGTGCGTGGGCGGGTCGGCGAGCGGCGGCAGAGGGGGCAGCGCCTTGGCGTCGTCGGCCGGCGTAACCTGACTGAACAATGCCAGCAGGCACACGACTGCAAGGCGATTCAAGCTCGTCCGCGCGCGCTCCGCAAACCGGCCGGCGTGAGCAGCGCATTTGTCATCGCTTTTGAGCGGGTACGGTACCGACATCAGCGCGGCGGCCGGGCTCGCCAAATGCCTTGCAGACTTCGCCGAGCCCCGTTGCTCGAGTGCTTCTTCGCAGCCGGCACTCGACGCCTGCTGCTTTACGGGAAAAGATACGAAAGGAAAAACGCGGTTCATAAAATGCACCTGTGGGGATCCACGTAAGGTGGATGACGTTGATGCGGCCGGGCGAGCTGTCAAAACATCGCGATAGTATGCGCTCGATGCCCGCAATAATTGGTAATTGACGACAATATTGTATCTTTTGATGACAGGCTTGCCTGAGTCCCTGTCATGAATTACCAAAAGATTGTCCTTCTTTGGCAACATTTCCGGGCGGCAACTTGGTATGCTGCGCCGGATTCGCATTCATGCAATTCAACCCGAAAGCAGCTATTGGCAATACACCGGCCAGGCATTACCTGCGCCGGACAACAAGCGTGAGCCAGGCCCGGGACGAGATCGCCGAGCCTGGTCCAGTATCGACAAAAAAGATCATGGACACAGGAACGCCTCCCATGCGCCCCGGCGTACTCGAAAGATACCGAAGGACCTTTTAAGAATGCCCCTGACAGCATCGTTTTCCGGCCCCCTGCGCCCATTTCTGGCGCTCGTTGCCATGGTTCTCTGCGTGGCCGCCTGCGAGCAGGAGGCTCCACGCGTCGCACCGCCGCTCAAGGTCGCCGTACTGAATGTCGAGGCGCGTGACATCCCGCTGTACCTCGACATGGTCGGCCAGACCGAGGGCTCCGTGGACATCCCGATCAGGGCCCGCGTGGACGGCGTACTCGAGGAAATGCATTTTCTCGAAGGCCGGCCGGTGACCAAGGGACAGCTGCTGTATGTCATCGATGCGCGGCCTTACCAATCACAAGTGGCCGAGGCAAAGGGCCGTCTTGCCCAGGCGCGAACGGGGCTTGCGAAAGCCCGCAGCGACCTCGACCGCATCCGGCCGCTGGCCGAGATGGACGCGGTCAGCAAGCAGGATCTCGACGCGGCCATCGCGCAGTTCGAAGCGGCCGAGGGCGCCATGCAGGCGGCCGAGGCCCAGGTCGAGCAAGCGAAAATCCAGCTCGGCTACACGCGAATCACTGCGCCGGTGGCGGGCCTCGTCGGAATCACGCAGGCCAAGGTCGGCGAATACGTCGGCCGTTCGCCGAATCCGGTCGTACTGAATGTCGTGTCCCAGACCGACCCCATCCGCGTGCGTTTTTCCATCAACGAACGTGAGTACCTGCGTTTCCGCCGCCGTTTCGCGAGCGAGATGCGGAACATCGATACGAAGGATGCCACGGACGCGGGACTGCAACTGATTCTTGCGGACAACACGATCCATGCGCATCGCGGTCGGGTCGTAACGTTCAACGCCGCGATAGATCCAACGACCGGCACACTGACACTCGAAGCCGATTTTCCGAATCCCGAACGACTGGTGCTCCCGGGGCAGTTCGCCCGCGTGCGTGGCATGGTCGAGATGCGCAGCGGCGCGATTGCCGTGCCACAACGCGCCGTAATGGAGACCCAGGGTCTTTTCCAACTCGCGGTGGTCGCCGATGACAATACCGTAGAGCTGCGCCGCGTCGTGATGGGGCCGCGCACCGACGGGCTGTGGATCGTCGATTCCGGCCTGAAGGTCAGCGAGCGTATCGCACTGGAAGGTCTGCAGCGCCTGCGCACGGGCATGAGCGTCGTGCCGACGGACCCGGAAGCATCCGTCACCGCAGAGCAGGAATAAACGATGGCTGAGTTTTTCGTTCGCCGACCGATTGTCGCCATGGTGATCGCGATAATCATGGTCCTCGTAGGACTGCTCGCGATGAACTCCTTGCCGATCGCCCAGTATCCCGAGATCACCCCACCGATGGTATCCGTCACGGCGAGCTATACCGGGGCCAATGCCGTCAACGTAGAGCAATCGGTCGCAACACCCATTGAGCAAAAGGTCAATGGCGTGGAAAACATGATCTACATGAAGTCGACCAACGCCAGCGACGGCTCGATGAAACTGGACGTCTCGTTCGAGGTCGGCACCAACCTCGATACGGCTAACGTGCTAACCCAAAACAGGGTATCCGAAGCGCAGGCATTGCTGCCCGAGGAAGTAAAGCGGCTCGGTGTGACGGTGAAGAAACAGCTCTCGTTCCCGCTGCTCCTCATTTCGCTGGTCTCACCAAACGGCACCTACGACGCCGACTACCTGACCAACTACGCGACCATCAATGTCCTCGACGCACTGTCGCGTATCCAGGGCATCGGCTCCGCCACGGTCGTCGGCGGTACCTCGTTTGAGTACGCAATGCGGGTATGGGTGCGGCCCGACCAGCTGGCCAAGCTCGGTATCACCGTGCCAGACATTACCAGCGCACTGCGGCAGCAGAACGTGCTGATACCGGCCGGCCAGATCGGCGGTCCACCCGCACCGCCGGGTACCGAGTTCACCTACACCGTGCAAACCCCCGGCAGGCTGGTCACGGCCGAAGAATTCGGCAATGTCGTGGTGCGCTCGAATCCAGACGGCTCGCAGGTCTTCCTGCGCGACGTAGCACGCATCGAACTCGGCACGCAGGCCTATGTCGTGTCAGCGAGGCTCAACCAGGCACCGACGGCATCGCTGACGATCTACCAGCTGCCCGACGCCAACGGCCTCGACGTAGCCAGGAATGTCTTCGCCGAGATGGATCGCCTCAAGCAACGTTTTCCGGAAGACCTCGACTACGTGGTCTCGCTTGATACAACGCGGCCCGTGGAGGCTAGTATCCGGGAGATTGTCATCACGATTTTCCAGGCGGTCGGACTGGTTATCCTGGTGGTCTATATATTCCTGCAAAACGCCCGTGCGACCTTGATCCCGACGCTGGCTGTGCCGGTATCGCTTATCGGTACCTTCGCCGTATTCCCGCTGCTCGGATTTTCCATCAACACACTGTCGCTGCTGGGCCTCGTGCTGGGGATTGGTATCGTTGTGGACAACGCCATCGTGGTCGTCGAGGCGGTCACAAAGAAAATGGAAGGTGGCATGAAATCGAAGGAAGCCACCGTCGAAGCGATGCGCGAGGTGTCGGCACCGATTATTGCCACGACTCTATCGCTGATCGCAGTTTTCGTGCCGGTAGCCATGATGGGTGGCATTACGGGTCGGCTCTACCAACAGTTTGCGATCACGATCGCGGTATCAGTGGCAATCTCCGCGATTAATGCGCTCACACTCAGCCCGGCATTGACGGCGGCGCTGCTCAAGCCACCGGGCGAACAGACGAGCACTTTCGACCGCTTCTTCCAGGCGTTCAACCGGGGGTTCGAGCGTGCTACAGAAAAGTTCATGGTATTCACGGCCTTTTTCACCACCAGTCTGATCCGGGCTGGCGCGCTGCTTGCTGCGCTGGTCATAGGCCTCGTCATGTTATTTGCCGCGCTGCCGGGCGGTTTCGTGCCGGAGGAAGATCAGGGCTACGTGGTCGCCGCGGTGCAGCTGCCGGACGCAGCATCGCTCGAGCGGACCGAAGCGGTTATGGCCGACATCGAGAAGATCATCGCGGAATTCGATGCCATTGAGAGCGCTACGGCCGTGAGCGGTTTCAGCGCGCTGACGTCGACGACCTCGTCGAACGCCGGATTCATTTTTATACAGCTCAAGGATTGGGACGATCGCCCGGACGAGCGCGATAACGCGCAGAACATCGTGCGACGACTCAACGAGCAGTTCGCCGCGCGGGTTACTGAAGCCCTGGCCTTCGCATTCGGGCCGCCGGCTATTCCCGGCCTCGGCACCGGGTCCGGCTTTACCATGATGCTGCAGGACCTGGGCGGCAATTCCCCTGAGTTCCTGGCGAACCAGGCCGACCAGTTCATCGCAGCGGCGAGTGCGCGGCCGGAAATTGCCAGCGTCGGAACGCTGTACCGCGCCGGTGTACCGCAGGTGGCCCTGGACATCGACAAGCCCAAGGCCCTGAAGCTCGGCGTACCACTGGCTGACATCAATACCTCCATCGGTGCATTCCTCGGCGGCGCGTACGTCAACGACTTCAATCGCTTCGGCCGTCTTTATAAGGTGTATGTTCAGGCAGAGCCAGAGTACCGCGCCAGCGAGAACGGTATCCGCAGTTTCTACGTGCGCAACAACGAAGGCAGCATGGTGCCACTGTCTACGCTGGTAACGACCGGGCCGGCGCAAGGCGCCGAGTTCACGGCGCGATTCAACCTGTTTCGTTCGGCAGAACTGACCGGCCAGCCTGCCGCCGGCTACAGTTCCGCCCAGGCCCTCGATGCACTCGAGGAAGTGGCCGAAGAAACACTGCCATCCGACATGGGCTATGCCTGGTCCGACATGTCCTACCAGGAAAAGGCGGCCGCGGGCACGGGCGCTGCGGTCTTCGTCATGGCGCTGGTATTCGTCTTCCTGATCCTCGCCGCACAGTATGAAAGCTGGGCGCTGCCGATCTCCGTGTTGCTCGGCACGCCTATTGCGGTTTTCGGCGCCGTTGGCGGACTGTGGATTGCCCGATTGTTCAGCGAGAGCTACGTCAACAATGTGTTCGCGCAAATCGGCCTCGTGATGCTGATCGGTATGGCGGCCAAGAACGCCATCCTGATCGTGGAGTTCGCTAACCAGGAAATGATTGCCGGCAAGAGCGCCGTGCAAGCCGCCCTGGATGCGGCGCGATCGCGGTTTCGTCCGATCCTCATGACGGCCTTCTCTTTCATCCTCGGCGTACTGCCGCTACTCGTCGCTACCGGCGCCGGCGCGGAGGCGCGCAAAGTCATGGGTATGACCGTGTTCAGCGGCATGCTGGTAGCAACGGTCGTCGGGGTGCTGGTGATTCCCGCGATGTTCGTGTTCGTCGAGAAATACTTCAGCAGGCGCGCCGTGCCGAGTGTGTCGTCTTGATGCCTCGCCGCTTTGCCACTCTGTCGCTGCTGTTGCTCGCGGGCGGCTGCGCGCTCGGTCCAGACTACGAACGTCCCGAGGTCGACATGCCGGAACGTTATGTGCAGCCGGTGCAGGAAGGCGAGAGCTTCGCCAACGCGCCGTGGTGGAATCTGTTCGCCGATCCGGAGCTGCAGAAACTGATCCGCATTGCGCTGCAGGAAAACCAGGACCTCGGCATCGCCGTGTCGCGAATTGAGGAGTTTCGTGCGATTCTCGGCGTGACCCGCGCCGACCAGCTTCCGAACGTTGACGTGAACGGCGGCGGCAACCGGGGGCGCGGCAGTAGCAACGTGTTCCCGGGCAATCTTATTGACGGCACGACGGAAAATTATCGCCTGGCTGCCGACGCGTTTTTCGAGGTAGACCTTTTTGGCCGCTTGCGGCGTTCAACCGAGGCGGCACGCGCAGAGCTGTACGCCGTTGAGGAGTCGAGACGCAGCATCACTATCAGCCTTGTCTCCAGCGTCGCCAGCACCTACATTTTGCTTCGCGACCTGGACGCCCAGCTCGCGATCGCCGAGCGCACGGAAACGGCACGCCAGGATAGCCTGAAAATTATCGCCGCGCGCTTCGAGAAAGGCACGGTGCCGCTACTCGACGTCAACCAGGCGGAAATCCAACTCGCGGTTGCCAGCGCATTAGTGGCGGTGGCCGAACGCGCGGTCGCACAGACCGAAAACCTCCTTAGCGTACTGCTCGGCCGAAACCCCGGAGAAATTACACGGGGTATTGCACTTGGACAACAACTGTTGCCTCCCAATATTCCGGCAGGACTGCCGTCGGAACTGTTGCAGCGACGGCCCGACGTGCTCTCGGCCGAAGCCCAGCTAGCCGCTCAGACTGCGAGAATCGGCGTCGCCGAGGCAGCGCGCTGGCCGTCGCTCTCATTAACCGGGTCGCTGGGTCTCGAAAGCGGCGAGCTCTCGGACCTCAACTCCGGCAACTCTGATTTCTGGAATGTCGGCGCAAACATCTTCGCACCCCTGTTCAATGCCGGCCGCAACCGCAATCGCGTTGCGATCGAACGGGCTCGCACCGAGCAGGCTTTGCTTTCCTATGAGCAGACTGTGCAGCGTGCATTCCTGGAAGTCGAAGATGCGCTGGTTGCGGTACGAACCTACCGCGACGAGCATGCCGCTCGGCGCCGGCAGGTTGAAGCGGCACGCAGCGCGGCGGTTCTCTCCCGCGCCCGTTACGACGGCGGCGTAACCAGTTATCTCGAAGTTCTGGATATCGAACGTTCGCTCTTCAGCGCTGAACTCGCCGAGTCAGAAACGCAGCGGCAGTCGATTATCGCGATCATTGATCTCTACAAGGCGCTGGGCGGCGGCTGGAATCCCGAGCCCTGAAGGACCTGCCGCTCGAGCTGCCGGCCGTGCAACAGGTGCTCGAT
>JAOUGX010000079.1 GCA_029865385.1 Gammaproteobacteria bacterium | reverse complement strand
GTTCGGACTCCAAGGATGCTCTGATAATCTCGGTTACCCTGGCAAGCAACTTCAAAGTCGCGGCGTTCGTCCGGCCGCAGCACCAGCAAGTGCTGCAGCGATTGGCCAACGACATCGATTCCTGTCGGATTCCGGCTGGCGGCGCACTCGTCCAGCCGTTCGTAAGATTGCGATTGTACGAGTCCGTTTTCGTTCCGCTCGTAAAATGGCCAATGCTGATAACCGGCAATTTCCGCTGTATTACCGACGGCGAGCCTGTTTCGATCGCACACGCGGTCTGCAATGACGAGACCGAATCCCGGGAACTGTATGAATGCATTTATCAGCTGTGCATAAGGATTGGCGCTGAAAAAGAGATGATGGTGTCGTTCGATAGATACCTGTCCGCTGCCAGGAGCCTGACGCAACCGTCATCCGTGGCGAGAGCAATCCACTCGGGCGCGAGCAGCGTGGAACGGGCAGACAGGCTGATCAAGGTTTTGGCCAAATGCCATAACATCGATAACCCGGTGCTCAATCGGATCGTTACCGACGTCGACCGGAAGTTGAAACACAATCGTGTGGCACATTGACAGGAAATCAATGCGCCCACATGATAATTCCAGCCATTTGCCGCATCGCCACGAAGAATTGGAGACTTCAGATGAAAAAAGCCACCGCCATTGTCGCCCTGTTGCTGCTTCCCGTTCTTGCGGCAGGCGATGATTCACCGCGCCTGTCCGCCGAAGTATTGTGGCAGCTCGACAGGCTGGACAGACCGGTCATCGCGCCGGGTGGAAAGCAGGTGGTCGTACAGGTGACGACGTACGCCGACGATAGCGACGAGTCCGAATCCCGCCTCTGGCTCGTTTCTACATCGGGCGAACCGACACAACGTCCGTTGACCGCCGTGGGCGCGAAATCGTCCGATGCCGTCTTTTCGCCGGACGGATCCCGACTGGCGTTTATCAGCACGCGCGGCGATGACGAAGCGGGTCAGATCTATGTCCTTCCGATGGACGGGCCAGGCGAAGCCATTCGACTGATGGAAATTCCCACCGGCGCCTCCGCACTGAAGTGGGTTGGCGATCATATCTACTTTATATCCAGCGTCTATCCCGGCAAGAGCTTTGACGAAATGGCCGAAATTCTGAAGACGAACAAGGACAGCAAGGTTTCGGCAAAAGTCTGGAGCCGGATGCCGTACGCGTACTTCGATTCCTGGCTCGACGAAGCCCGGCAAAAACATGTTTTTCGCGTACCGGCTACCGGCGGGGACATCGAATCCCTGACGCTGGGGACAGGTTTGCAGCTGTCGCGTTCCGATGCAGGCGCAAGTGACTACGACGTCGCACCGGACGGAAAGTCGCTGGCATTCGTTGCCAACAGCCGTAACGAAAGCGTTTATGACAACCCGGACGTGTTCCTGATGGCGATCGGTGGCACGAATTCGCGCAATATTACCGACGGCAACGCGGCACCGGACACGAACCCCTCGTTCTCACCGGATGGAAAACTATTGGCGTTTTCGCGCAGGCAAATCGCCGGATTCTATGGCGACCAGGCCAAACTGATGATGTACGACCTGAAGTCCGGTCAGACGCGGGCACTGTATTCGAACTGGGATCGTTCGGTTGACTCTCGTGCCTGGTCGCCGGACTCGAAGGGACTCTACGGTGCGATCGACGACGCGGCGACCAGTCGACTGTATTACCTGCCGGTGAACGGTGGCGCACCGTCGCCTCTCACCAACGATACCGATTTCGACCAACCGGCGATTGCCATCGACGGTACCCTGGTCGCCAGAAACCAGAGTTTTGTCTATCCACCGCGGATCGTCCGGGTTGACCCGAAGAAAAAAACCTCGCGGCGACTGGATACGTTCAATGACGCCGAACTAGAGAATGTCCAACTCGGCGCGTACGAGTCGGTTACGTACACGGGTGCGGACGGCGACGAAATCCAGATGTGGGTTCACTATCCGCCCGGCTTCGATCCGGCGAAAAAATACCCGCTGTTCCTGCTCATTCACGGCGGACCGCACGGTGCCATTACCGACAACTTCCATTTCCGCTGGAATGCACAGACCTTCGCATCCTGGGGCTACGTGACAGCCTGGCCGAATTTCCATGGCTCGTCGGGTTTCGGTCAGGCATTCACCGACTCGATCAACCCGGACTGGATAACCCGGCCGTACGCCGACACAATCGCAGCGACCGAGTGGCTCATGCAAAAACCCTGGATCGACACGCAACGCATGGTTGCCGGCGGCGGCAGCTACGGTGGCTATCTATCGACCATTCTGCTGGGGCGAGAACACCCGTTCAACGCTCTCGTTATTCATGCGGCGGTCTACGATCTGTATTCACAGAACTCTGCGGACTTCGCAGTTCACGACGAACGCTTCGGACCCTACTGGGAAAACCCTGAGCTGTACCGGGAGCTCTCGCCGCATACGTATGCCAGCAAGTTCGTGACGCCTAGCCTGGTGATCCACGGACAGCTCGACCTCCGGGTCCCGGTCGGCCAGGCGTTCGAGCTGTTTCGCGCACTGCAAACCCGTGGCGTCGAGTCCAGGCTCGTGTACTACCCCGACGAAAATCACTGGGTACTGAAGCGACATAATTCGCTGCATTGGTATGGAGAAGTACGGAATTGGGTTGAGCGATTTGCGGCGCCCGGCCCGATTGCACAGTAGCTCCGCTGTACAGCGAAATCGCTGGACAAAATCCGGCCGGAATTCACAATAGGCTCCTGTTTCCGACCGGACCTCTGCCAACCGCCATTGAACGCCATCCTCGCTGATTTTCATTCCGTCGCCGTAATCCTGATCACAATCGGTGCGTTTATCCTGTTCACGCGTGCGCGATTCTCGCTCGAGGGATCGTGCCTGATAATTCTGGTAATTCTTGTCGCAGGTTTCGAACTGTTTCCCATCGAGGTCGACGGCAAGCAGTTTCAGGGCATTCGCCTTCTTGCGTCATTCGGCAGTGAGGCGGTTATAACGATCGCTCTGTTGCTTGTACTGGCAAAAGGCGTCGAAGTATGTGGCGGCTTTGCGGCGATCGGCCAATTCCTGGTGAATTTATGGCGCCGGGACGCGCACATTGCGCTGCTGATTACCCTGGTCATCACTGCGGCGGCCAGTGCCTTTATCAACAATACGCCACTCATCGTAATGATTTTGCCGGTCCTGGTCGGTGTCGCGCACCAGACCAATAATGCCCCATCACGAATCCTGATGCCGGTCGGTTTCGCCACGATCGCCGGTGGTATGACCACGACCATCGGTACATCAACCAACCTGCTGGTCGCGATGATCGCGGCGGACCTTGGCGTGGCCCAGCTGCGCATGTTCGACTTCTTCCTGCCCGGCGCATTTGCCGCCCTGATCTCCATACTGTTTCTCTGGCTGGTCGCCCCGCGGCTGCTGCCCGATCGCAGGTCAAGTTCTTCGGAAGGCGTACCCAGACTTTACCTGGCGGCCATAGCGGTTTCGGAACAAGGGGCGCTGCTCGACCGCACGCTGGCCGAAGCTCGCAAGTTGCTGGCATCCGGACTGCGTATCGAGCGCGTCGTTCGTGGGACCGTTGAGCTGGCTCGCCTGCCGGGCCTGCGCTTGCGCCAAGGCGACCAGGTGCACGTACGCGGCACCGCAGCCGCCATAAGAAGTTCCCAGGAAGTTTTTGGCGAATCAGTGGACGCGAGCAATCTCGCCAGTCCGTCCAATCAGCGACTGGTTGAAATCGTCGTTACCCAGCAATCACCGCTGGTAAACCGACACATCAGCACGGTGGCGGCACTGACACCCGGCAAGATGCTACCGGTTGGAATCCACAGGCCCGGGCGATCGAGGCGTGAAGCCATTGATCATGAAGACAATCTGCTTTTGAAGGCCGGTGACGTATTGCTGATGCAAGGCGATCGATCGGACATACGCAAGCTTGCTGAACACCCGAACATCCTGGTGCTCGACCGCAACATCCACGTGCCGCGACGATCAAGAGCGAGCGCCGCGACCGGCATCATGGCGCTTGTAGTGTTCGTTGCCGCGATCGGCGTAATGCCCATTTCCGCCGCTGCGTTATGCGGTGTTCTCGCAATGCTCGCCAGCCGCTGCCTTGCCTGGGACGAGCTCTGGTCGGCGCTCAACGTCCGGGTAATACTGCTGATCGTCACGAGCCTTGCGTTAGGTTCGGCACTGACGGTGACCGGTGCAGACCGGCTGGTTGCACACCTGTTTGTCGTCGTCGTCGAAGGACTGCCGCCGCCGATCATCCTTAGCGGCTTACTGCTGCTGACCGCGCTGATCACGGAAATCATGACCAACAACGCCGTTGCTGTCATCTGGACGCCGATTGCGATCAGCATGGCGCGCGAACTCGGCTTGCCGGAAATGCCGTTCCTGCTGGCAGTACTTTTCGGCGCCAACATGAGTTTCATAACGCCGATCGGCTATCAGACGAACCTGCTGGTGTTCAGCGCCGGAGGCTACCGGTTTTCCGATTTCTTTCGGGTCGGCATTCCCCTACAGATCATACTCTGGCTGGCCGTGTCGCTTATCCTGACCTGGTTGTACCTGTAGCGAATCGCGCTTAGCGATATTGAAATGTTAGCGCGCATCCCCTTCGAAAAACGTAGATCGTTGTTTTCCAACAAATTAGAGACTGCAATGTAGTTTGTGGCATCCGCAACACAGTTTCTGATCGCAAATTGGGTTAACCTTTGCGCTTCGAGCGGAGCCATCAGAACCAAGTCAAATAGTGCTCCGGTCGATTCGACGCCCGATCTATAGCTGCGCATTGCGGGAATCCGCGGCACGGCACATGGTCGAAGACCGGACAGCTAAGGATTGCCGGAATCCGCGGCACGGCGAATGGTCGAAAAGACGAAACGCAAAGATTGCGAGAATCAGGAAATCAATTGACGGAGATTTGATTTGCGGCTCTTGTTCTACGCACTGACTGCGGCACTGGTCGGCACCTGCTCGTCGCCACCGCCCATGCTCGATCAGGTTCTTGAACTTGGCGAGCTGCGTGTCGTTACGCGAAGTACGCCGGCCTCGTACTTCGTCGGACCGGACGGTCCTGCCGGTCCGGAGTACGATCTGTTCAGCGATTTCGCCGAAGAACTGGGCGTTGCCCTGGTCACCGAAACTGTCGATAACGTTTCCGAAATTCTTCCGCTGCTGATGGCCGGTAAGGCGCACATGGCCGCGGCCGGGCTGTCGATGACCAAATCGCGCCTCGAGTTTCTGAGCTTCGGCCACCCCTACAATCAAGTGGACATGCACCTGATTTACAACCTGGGTACCGGCAGGCCCCGTTCCGTCGAGGACCTCGTAGGACGGTCCATAGAGGTCGTCGCGGGCAGCAGTCATTCCGAGATGATGGCCTCGCTGGCCGAGGCGTATCCGGGCCTCGAGTGGACCGAGAATGCAGACGTCGAGGTCATCGACCTGCTGCACAAGGTTGCCGGTGGCGAACTCGAGTTTACGATTGCCGACAGCACCGAATTCAACATACAACGTCATTTCTATCCTGATCTCCGAGTTGCACTCGACCTCGATGTGGGAGATCCGATTGCCTGGGCATTCAAGAAAAATGAGGGCGACAGCCTCCTCATGCGAGCGGACGAGTATCTGATCAATGCAGGCCGCAGCGGTTACCTCGCACAGGTAAACGATCGCTATTTCGGCCACACCGAGAAGTTCGATTACGTCGGTACGAGGGCGTTCCTGCGGCACTTCGACAGCCGCCTGCCGCGCTACCGTGCGATGTTCGAGGATGCCGGGGATCAGTGGGGACTGGACTGGCGCCTGCTGGCGGCGGTGGGCTACCAGGAATCGCACTGGCGATCGCATGCCGTCTCTCCCACCGGGGTACGCGGCATCATGATGCTGACCCTGGCAACGGCGGAATACCTCAACATCCCGGACCGCATGGACCCGCAGAGCAGCATTTACGGTGGTGCCGAGTTCCTTGCGCGGCAGACGGAACGCATCCCCGATACCGTCGACGAGCCGGATCGTACCTGGATGGCGCTGGCTGCATACAACGTGGGATTCAATCACATCAAGGATGCGATGCAGATCGTCGAATGGCAGGGCGGCGATCCGAACACCTGGGTCGATGTCAGCAAAGCATTGCCGTTACTCGCCAATCAGCGCTGGTACTCGAGAGTCCAGTACGGCTATGCACGCGGCTGGGAGCCCGTTCTTTACGTTAACAATATCCGCAACTACTACAACATCATTCGCTGGATCACGGCCAATGAAAACGATGGCGAAGCCGAGCCCGATGTCGAGCCTCCCGATATGGAGCTGGTGGAAGTCGCCAGCATTCAATAACGCCTAGCGTTTGCTTTCAAAAAAACGCCGCAGTATCTCACTGCATTCCTGCTGCATGAGACCGCCGTTTACTTCGATCCGGTGATTCATGGCACGGTGATTTGCCAGATCCAGCACGCTGCCGGCGGCACCGGCTTTCGCATCGTAAGCACCGAATACCAGGCGTGCGATTCGGGCGTGCAGCATGGCGCCCAGGCACATCGCGCAGGGTTCGAGCGTGACAAAAACCGTGGCGCCTTCAAGCCGGTAGTTTTGCTCGCGCAATGCTGCGGCTCGCAGGGCATTGATTTCGGCATGTGCGGTCGGATCCGAGTCGCGAACAGTCCTGTTATGGCCCTTCCCTATCGGCACGCTGTTGCGGACTACCACAGCGCCGACAGGCACTTCGCCAAGGTTCACCGCCTGCGCGGCTTCGGCCAGCGCAAGCTGCATGAATCGACTATCACTGTCCGACCAGGAATTCACGGTTATCCGGTTCTATTGCAGCGGCAAGGGCCGCCAGTCTATTCCCACTCGATCGTGGCCGGTGGTTTGCCGGAGATATCATAGGTCACTCGCGAAATACCATCGACTTCATTGATGATACGCAGCGAAACAAGCTCCAGAAATTCGTAGGGCAGTCTTGCCCATCGCGCGGTCATGAAATCGATCGTCTCTACGGCACGAAGCGCGATGACGAAATCATAACGCCGTCCATCGCCCATCACGCCTACCGAGCGTACCGGCAGGAATACGGCAAAAGCCTGGCTGGTCTTGTCATACAGACCGTGTTTGCGCAGCTCATCGATGAAAATGTCGTCTGCCAGCTGCAACAGCGCAACGTACTCCGGCCGTACTTCGCCGAGGACACGCACACCGAGGCCCGGGCCAGGAAATGGGTGCCGGTCAACCATTTCGCGCGGCAGGCCGAGCTCCATGCCGATTTTTCGCACTTCGTCCTTGAACAACTCACGCAGCGGCTCGACGAGTTTCATACGCATGTGCTCGGGCAAGCCGCCGACGTTGTGATGCGACTTGATGACGTGCGCTTTTCCTGATTTCGCGCCTGCGGACTCGATGACGTCCGGATAGATGGTTCCCTGTGCAAGCCAGTGCACGTCTTTGAGCTGCAACGCCTGTTCCTCGAAGACTTCGATGAACTGCGCACCTATTATTTTGCGTTTTTCCTCGGGATCGGCGACGTTGCGCAACGCCTCGAAGAATCGTTCGGCCGCGTTGACTCGAATGACATTCACGCCGAGATTTTCGGCGAAGGTCTGCATCACATGATCGCCTTCCCGGTATCGCAACAAACCGTGATCGACAAAAACACAGGTCAGCTGATCACCGATGGCTTCGTGCAGCAGCGCAGCGACAACCGATGAATCGACGCCACCTGAAAGTCCCAGCAAGACCTTTTCGTGTCCAACCGCCTCGCGTACGCTGGCTATCGAATCCGCAACGATGTTGCTCGCCGTCCAGTCACCAGGACAACCGCAGATATCGCGCACGAAGCGCTGCATGATGGCCTGGCCCTGCGCCGTGTGCGTTACTTCGGGATGAAACTGCACTCCGAAATAACGGCGATTGCGATCTTCCATGGCGGCAAGTGGCGAGTTCCTGCTCTTGCCGGTCACGGCAAAGCCCGGCGGTACGCGCACTACGCGGTCGCCGTGACTCATCCAGACCTTGAGAACGCGAGCTGTGCCACCCTCTGAATCGTCGAGTCCGGACAACAGGTCGGAATCCTGCGGCGTGACTTCGGCGTAGCCGAATTCGCGATGGCTCGACGTTTCGACGTTACCGCCAAGCTGTGCAGCCATGGCCTGCATTCCATAGCAAATACCGAGCACTGGTACTCCGAGGTCAAAAACAGCCTGTGCAACCCGCGGCGGATCGTCGACGTTAACCGATTCCGGTCCGCCGGACAGCACGATGCCCGCCGGGTTGAAATCACGAATAGCCGTATCGCCGGCATCCCACGGGACGATCTCGGAGTAGACACCGCACTCGCGAACGCGACGCGCGATGAGCTGCGTGTACTGGCCGCCGAAGTCGATAATCAGGATTCGGTGCGCATGAATATCGGGAAGCGCGGCACTGGAAGCGGGTCTTGCCTGGCTCATGATGTGTGGTACTGCCGCATATCAGGTGCTGCTGCGGTAGTTCGGTGCTTCCTTGGTGATGGTTACATCGTGGACATGACTCTCGCGCATGCCCGCGGTCGTAATTTTCACGAACTTCGGTCGCGTGCGCATCTCGTCGATGTTGTGGCTTCCGGTATAGCCCATTGCCGCCCTTACGCCCCCGATCAGCTGGTGAACGATGGCAACCACCGAGCCCTTGTACGCCACCCTGCCCTCGATGCCTTCGGGGACCAGTTTCTCGAGCTCCTCGGTAGCGTCCTGGAAATAGCGATCCTTGGAACCGTGCTTCTGGCCCATGGCGCCAACAGAGCCCATACCGCGATAGGACTTGTACGAGCGGCCCTGGTACAACTCGACTTCGCCGGGAGACTCTTCGGTGCCGGCGAACAGACCGCCGATCATTACGGAATAAGCACCGGCAACCAACGCCTTGGCGATGTCGCCGGAATAGCGGATTCCGCCATCGGCGATCAGTGGAGTGCCCTTTTTAGCCAATGCCTCGGCCACTTCGGCAACGGCAGAAATTTGCGGCACACCGACACCCGCCACGACACGCGTCGTGCAGATCGATCCCGGACCGATGCCCACCTTGATGCCGTCCGCGCCGGCCTCGACCAGTGCCAACGCTGCATCGCCGGTCACGATGTTGCCGCCAATGACCTGCAAATCGGGATAAGCTTTCTTGATACGACGCACGCGATCGAGCACACCCTTGGAAAAACCGTGCGACGTGTCGACCACGACAACGTCGACTCCGGCCGCGACCAGGGCCGCAACGCGTTCGTCCGCGTCGGCCCCCGTGCCAACTGCAGCGCCGACACGAAGCGCGCCACGCGAATCTTTGCAGGACCGCGGATGTTCTGTCGCTTTCTGGAAATCCTTGGCCGTGATCATGCCGCGCAATTCGAAATTCTTCGAGACGACCAGCACCTTCTCGATGCGGTGCTGGTGCAGCAGCGAAAGCACTTCTTCGTCTGCCGCTCCTTCCTGCACCGTAACCAGCCGTTCTTTCGGCGTCATAACCGTCGAAACCGGCGCATCGAGCTGCGTTTCGAAACGCAGGTCACGGTGCGTGACGATGCCGAGCGTTTCCTTGTTCTTGACGACCGGCACGCCGGATATGTTCAGCGAACGCGTCAGATCGATGACTTCACGGATGGTCATATCAGGCGTAACAGTGATCGGATCCCTGACAATTCCGCTCTCGAATTTCTTGACCTTGAGCACCTCGCGCGCCTGTTCCTCGGGCAGCATGTTCTTGTGAATGATGCCGATTCCGCCTTCCTGCGCCATCGCGATCGCCAGGCTTGCCTCCGTTACCGTGTCCATGGCAGCGGACATCAGCGGAATGTTCAGGTTGATCTCGGGCGTGAGGCGGGTGGTCAGGTCGACTTCGCGGGGCAGCAGGTCGGAGTAATCCGGCTGTAACAGGACATCGTCAAATGTCAGGGCTTCCTTGTCGATGCGCATGGGCACTGAAACTGTCCGCGATGAATAAAGCCGGCGATTGTACGCACAGCGGCATCACGGGTAAACGCCGCTGCCGCTTCAAGCGGCCGGAATCCGCCCGATCGAGACCACGGAATGCGGCTTTTGCCATTGCTACGCAGGAATTCGCGGGCAGGCGCCGTATACTCGCGGGATGCAATCCGTGAGCGAAAACCCCGCTGCAATCACCGTTACCGAGCTCAACCGGCGCGCCCGCGCGCTACTGGAGGACGGTATGGCGCGTGTATGGGTCGTCGGAGAGCTGTCGAATCTGGCGCGGCCGGCGTCGGGACACCTGTATTTCAGCCTGAAGGACGATTCTGCCCAGATTCGTTGCGCCTATTTCCTGCAGCGCCAGCGCGGCCCGACGACTGACCGCTCGACCGGCAGCCGAAGCGGATTCAGGGACGGTGACCGGATGCTTGCTTTCGGCCGTATCAGCATCTACGAAGCGCGCGGCGACTATCAGCTGATCGTCGAGCAGCTGGAACCGGCCGGCGAAGGCGCATTGCGGCGGCAGTTCGAGGTGTTGAAAAAGAAGCTCTCCGACGAAGGGCTTTTCGACCCGGCCCGCAAGAAAGCCCTGCCCGCCCTGCCCGCGCGCATCGGTGTCATCACCTCGCCCAGCGGCGCAGCGATTCGCGACATTCTGAGCGTGTTGAGGAGGCGCTTTCCCGGCATCCCGGTTCTTATCTATCCCGCCGCCGTCCAGGGCGAGGCGGCTGCGCCGGAGCTGCGTGCTGCGCTGGCGACCGCCGTAAGGCGCAATGAATGCGATGTACTGATTATCAGCCGCGGCGGCGGATCGCTCGAGGACCTCTGGGCATTCAATGACGAAAAACTGGCACGCGCGATAGCAGAATGCCCTATACCGGTTGTCAGTGCCGTCGGGCACGAGGTCGATTTCACGATTTGCGATTTCGTCGCCGACTTGCGCGCTCCGACGCCGAGTGGCGCCGCCGAGATCGTCGTTCCGGACCAGGCAGAGTGGCGCAGAAACTTTGCATTGCTTGCCAGGCGCAACGCCGTGTCCATGCGGCGTCACCTGCAAGATCGCTTTCAGCGACTCGACTGGTTGAGCCGGCACCTGATGCAATGCAGCCCGGCAGCGATCCTGGCGCGTCAGAAAGACTGGCTAAGGAATATGCGTCAGCTGCTGCTCGCGGCAATGCGCCACGATGTCGGCACGAGAGTACAGGTGCTGGGCAAACTGCAGTCACGTTTGCTGCACCAGTCTCCGGCACTCAACGTGCAACGTCAGTTGCAGCGGCTGGCAAACAATCAACAACGGCTTTCGACAGCAGCAGCGAAAGTCGTAGACCAGTCGGCGCATCGCCTGAAGCTTGCGGCCCGCGGACTGCATACGGTAAGTCCTCTCGCGACGCTGGATCGCGGCTATGCGATCGTCACGGATCGCAAGTCGGGCCGCATCTTAAGCAATGCTGCTTCCGTCGCCGTCGGCGATGCGATTGAAGCGAGGCTTGCCACAGGAAGCATCGCGGCGACGGTTACCGGGAAGAGCGGTGAATAGGCTGGTTCAGCTCGCCGCAATGCTCGCGCTGATCTGCGGCAGCTCGGCTACGGCGATGCCCCAGCATTCTCCGCGGCCGGGCGGCGTCGCCGTCGTGGACGCGGGGCCGGTGCAATCTCCGGACCGATCGCCGACCGTGATATTCGACGGCAATCCGGTACTGGTGACATCGCGTGACGGGCGCTGGCAGGCAATTGTCGGCATTCCGCTCGAACAGACCAGCGGCCGCACGACGGTCAGCGTAAGAACTCCGGGCGGCGCGGAAATAACGATACCGATAGACATCGTTCCACATGCGTACCGCGAACAACGATTGACGGTCAGCCAGAAATACGTCGAGCCGGACGCGGCCCAGCTGGATCGAATCGCGGCAGAGCGAAAAATGCTGGACTCCGCTATCGCCTCCTGGAGCGATGTGGAACCCGAAACGCTGAACCTGCTGTCGCCGGTGGACGGACCGCGCAGCTCGAGTTTCGGTCTGCGCCGGTTTTTCAACGAGCAACCTCGCTCACCGCATAAAGGCATGGATATCGCGGCCGGCCGCGGTACGCCAGTGGTAGCCCCGGCGTCAGGTGAAGTCGTCGCCAGCGGCGACTTTTACTTCAACGGCAATACTGTACTACTCGATCATGGCCGCGGCCTCGTCACGATGTATTGCCATCTCGATGCCATAGACATCGACAAGGGTCAGCGCGTTGCGGCGGGCGAGGTGCTGGGCAAAGTCGGCGCAACCGGCAGGGTTACCGGCGCCCACCTGCATTTCGCGGTATACCTGAACCGCACGGCCGTCGACCCTGCATTGTTCCTGCAGGAGTCCCGTTAGCGTCGGCATCAGTGCGCGAAGGTATCGAAATATCCGCCGATCACCGGTCGAAACGCATCCATATCGACGAGGAAAGAATCGTGCCCGCGAATGCACGCCAGAGGCACGTATTGCACTTCAGTCACGACGGTCGATAACCCGTCCGCAAGTTGCTTCTGCTGATGCATCGGAAACAGGATGTCGGTTTCAACGCCGATGACCTGGGCCCGCGCCAGTTTCAGCTTGCTGAATCCGGACTCCAGCGAACCGCCGTGTTCGGCGAAGTCGAACAGATCCGAAGCGCGCGACAGGTAAAGGTAACAGTTCGGATCGAACTGACCGGTAAACCGGTTCGCATGCATTTCGAGATACGACTCGACGGAGAAATCGCCGTGGAAAGGATCTCCGTCGTATCCTTCGGACGACACCCGCTCCCTGCCGAAGCGCTGCTCCCACTCTTTGGCGGAGCGGTAGGTAATCATGCCCAGTTTGCGCGCCAGACGCTGACCGGCAATCGGCGGATCCGCGGGATCGTAGTTGCCCGCCTTCCACTTCGGGTCTTGTCGAATCATCTCGCGCTGCAATGATCTCACGGCGATCGAGAATGGCAGGGCGCGCGTAGCAGATGAAACCGATATAAGCCCGGCGCTGAATCCGGGGTGACGCACGCAAAATGCCAGCGCACTCATTCCACCCATGGAACAGCCGATGGTCGTGTGCAATGTCTCCAGCCCCAGATGCCTGGCGACCTGGTAACCGCCTTCGGCAACGTCTTCCAGGCTGAGTACCGGAAACCCGAGCCGGTAGCGCTCGCCGGTCAATGGATCGATGGACGCGGGTCCGGTCGAGCCAAAGCAACTGCCGATGGAGTTGACGCAAATGACGAAGTACCGGTCGGTGTCCAACGGCAGTCCGGACCCGATCATTTCCTCCCACCATCCGGCGGCAGGATTGTCCGGCGAAGATGCCGCGTGCGCCGACGGCGACAGGCCGGTGAAAAGCAGGATAGCGTTTTCGCCCTTGCCGCGAAGTGTGCCCCAGGTTTCGTAGGCAACCGTTGGCGACTCCAGAAAGCCGCCACGGTGCATCGGGAACCGGCCAGTGACTTTTGCGTATCGTGTCGAGGTGCTCATCGGCTCTCTTTATAACAGCCTCGTTGGGGCCGCAATACTTTCAACGACGCTGGTGTTTCATCAACCGCTTGCGTTTTCGTTCCTGGCGCGGCGTCAGCTTGTTGCGCCGTCCGCGGAACGGATTTTCTCCGGTCTTGAATACCAGCCGGACCGGCGTCCCCTTGAGGCGAAACGCCTTTCGAAACCAGTTGACGAGGTAGCGTCGATAGGCATCGGGAACACGTTCAGTCTGATTGCCATGAATGACGATGACCGGCGGGTTCCTGCCCCCCTGGTGCGCGTAGCGAAGGCGAATACGGCGGCCGCTTACCAACGGCGGCGTATGCGCTATCACGGCCTTTTCGAGCTCGCTGGTCAGGTCGCCGGTAGACAGGTCTCTGGTCGCCGCCCGATAGGCATTGTCAACTGCCGGCAACAGGTCGCCGACGGCGGTTCCGTGCAGCGCAGATATGGTTATGCGTTTGGCATATTCGAGAAACGGCAATCGCCTGTCCAGCTCGTCACGTACATTGCGCCGCTGCTCCACCGTCAGCCCATCCCACTTGTTGACAACGACCACCAGCGCCCGACCGCGCTCCACGATCAGTCCCATCAGACTGACATCCTGCTCGGTCACGCCCTCGCGCGCGTCCAGCACGGCAATCACAACGCCTGCGCGTTCGATCGCTTGTAATGCTTTGATAATACTGAATTTTTCTATCGCCTCGTGAACCCGGGAGCGACGTCGGACACCGGCCGTATCGATCAAAACGTAATTCTTTCCGTCGCGCGCGAAGGGCACTGCAACGCTGTCGCGGGTCGTGCCCGGCTGATCGAATACCACCAGTCGTTCCTCGCCCACCAGGCGATTGATCAGCGTGGACTTACCCACATTCGGTCTGCCAATAACCGCAATATGCAGCGCGTCATCAACGTCCGGCGCCTCGTCGGATGCCTCGAATTGCTCGATGTAAGGTGCGAGTACTTCGTCCATTAGCGCAGCCACACGGTCTCCGTGTGCGGCGGAGATCGCCACTGGTTCGCCGAGCCCGAGCTGGTGAAACTCCGTAGACGCCATCGAAGGATCGAGTCCTTCCGCCTTGTTGACCACGAGCCAGGTTTTTTTGCCGTGTTTTCTGACCAGCGCGGCAACGTGCTCATCGGCCGCCGTACGTCCGGAGCGCCCGTCGACCAGTACGATTGCTACGTCCGCCTCGGTAAGCGCGCGTACAGTTTGTTCGACCATGAGCTCACTGATGCCGACTTCGCCGCCGGCCACGCCGCCGGTGTCCACGACGATATACGGTACAGGTCCGAGCTTGCCGAATCCGTATTGTCGATCGCGCGTAAGCCCGGGAAAGTCGGCGACCAGTGCGTCGCGCGATTTCGTCAGCCGATTGAAGAGTGTCGATTTGCCAACGTTGGGCCGGCCGATCAGTGCGATGACGGGAAGCATGGCGATTTGGTTACGGCGCAGGCCCTAACGTTTTTCCGCCGCAGTGTCTTTGCTGTTACCCGGGCGCCTGGGCTGTGCCACCTCGAAAGCGTAAAGGCTGCCGTCCTCGGATTGCACGAACAGCCGGGTGCCGATGACCACCGGCGACCCCGAAAGCAGCGCGTTTCCGGCACGCATGCGTGCGACAGGACCGCCGTCGGCATTGCTGAAGAAATGCAGGTAGCCTTCCAGGTCACCGACGACTACTGCCGTATTGAAGGGCACCGGTGTTGTCGGTTGGCGGCGCAGCAGTGCATCTGTGCGCCAGACGTCACTGCCGTTGCTGCGAAGCAGTGCGATCAGCTCACCGCCATCGGCAACGATATAGACGTTGTTCCAGTCTGCAGCGATTCCGGCTGACGTGGAAATTTCGCGCGCCCACAGAATCTGGCCCGACTCCACAGCCAGTGATGCGACACGCCCCTGGTAGCCGGCGGCGTAGATGTCCTGACCAACGGCGGCGATCGATCCGTCGACATCCGCAAGTCGTTCGAGATCCGATCGACCGGATGGCGGCGACAACATCGCTTCCCACTCAGTAACGCCTTCCGCCAGGCTGACCGCAACCAGCCGGCCGTTGTCGAATCCGGCTATGACCCGGTTGCCCACGATTTGCGGTGTCGACGCGCCGCGAAGCGTCAGCGGCGGCAATGGCTGTTCGACTACCCAGTTCTCGGATCCGTCGGTAGACGACAACGAATGCAGGCGACCGTCAATCGTGTAAACGATGACCTCCCCGTCTTTTACAAGTGGTACGGAAAGCGATTCACCCAGCACCTTGCTTCGCCAGGCCTCGTTGCCGGTCTCACTTCGCAATGCAACGATTTCGCCGTCGGCTCCGGCAACAATGACCAGCCCGCGCCCGGTACCCGGACCGGCCGACAGGCTTATACCGAGCTTGCTGCGCCACAACAGCTTGCCGCTTTCCGGCTCGTAGGCGCTGACATTGCCATCGATGCTCGCCGCGTATACGCGCTTGCCGTCGCCGGCCGGCATCAGGTTGATGCGCAATAATTCCGATCCCTTGCCGAGTTTTGCCGACCAGGCCTTTCTTACATCCAGTGTCGCTTTGAAATCGGTCAGCTCTTTGGGCGGCAATTCATCGTCTTTACCGCCGAATACACCGCAGCCGCCGATGAAAGCGCACGCCAGCAACAAGATCGACAGGCGGCATATCACCGTCACTGCGAACCCTCGTCAACGTTCTCCTCTGTCATTTCGGCAGTCGGTGCCCTGAGACTTTCGTCGATTGCGAGAACCTCGCCAGGTTCCGGCAAATCATTGATCTTCATTTGCACAAAAGTCCGATCGACAGTCAGGAGGTTCGGATCTTCGCTGATTGCAACGGCATACGCTTCGGCAGCCTCGTTATAACGCTCGAGTGCCACGTAAGCGTCACCCAGCGCCTCGCTGAAGCGCGCGGTAAACGCACTTTCAGGCTGGCCAGCCAGAAGGTTGACAACCTCTTCCGCTTTGCCCTGGTACAACATCACACGAGCAAGCCGCAGCCTTGCAACTTTCT
>JAOUGX010000078.1 GCA_029865385.1 Gammaproteobacteria bacterium | reverse complement strand
ATTCCTGTTGGCGGTTCTGGCATGGCTGTCCGTGCAACTCGCCGCCGTACTTCTCGACTGGCGCCGATTCGACGGCGCAGCCCCGCTCTCGCAGCCGGTCCATGATGCGTTCGACAACCGGCGCCGCACGATCGAATCCTGCAAACATCACGCGGTGAGGCAGCACGATTTGATTCGACGGCAATGCGTCTGCAACGGCGGCGGGAAGGCGTGCCGGATCAATCCAGTTGTTTTGAATCAGCAACTCCTGGTACGCGCGGGCTGCCCGGGCAAACAGCTGCTGATCGGCGCTGCGTGACGAGCGCAACAGCTCTTCGACCGATACGTTCCAATCCTGCAGCCGTTGCCACGCCTGGCGAGACTGGCGGACTGCACCCGCGAAACCGAGCAGTTGATCGCTGCCGTGCGCCGCAAGGCAGCGTTCCCAGAGGATAGTAGCTGCGTTGTGATCGATTCGGGTTGGCCGGGCCGCCGACAAATCCGCCGACTCGAACAGCTCGACAAGCCAGTCGCTCCAGTATCCAATAGCCGGCGTATGCCAGGTTTCAACACCCGATAGCTGTTGATGTTCCGCATAGCATCGCAACAGATCGCGGGAAAGCCGCCGGCTTGCGGTTACAATAACTGTGCCGCTGTCGGCGGCTTGTACCAACCACGGATACATAGGTCAGGCGTACTGACCCGGCGAGGATTCAATTGGATTGGGATCTTGCTTGCCGCGTGTTGTCCGTCGCCCTTCGGCACGAGCGAAGGTTCCGACTGCCGCGTAAATCATCAAATCGCCCCCCTGTCGCGAAGCCCTGCAATTTTTTCTATCGAATATCCCAACCGGGAGGTCAGTATTTGTTCCGTGTGCTCGCCAAGCAGTGGCCCGGCATGTCGTCGCTCGACAGGCGTTGCCGAGAAATTTACCGGATTGGTCACCATCGGAACGGTTTCCGAAAGCGAATGCCGGAATTGCCCGATCAGACCGGCTTCGCTGGCATAGTCGCCGCCAAGTACGGCATCAATATCGTTGATACGCCCGGCCGGAACCCCGACCTTTGCAAGTGCGTCCAGCCAGTGCGCCGTAGATTTCTCCTGGAACAGGGCAGACAGGGTTGTGATCAGTCCGTCCCTGTTTCTCACGCGTTTCTCATTGCTTGCGTATCGCGCATCGTTGGCGAGGTCACCAATGCCCATGCAATCGACGCAGGCCGCGAACTGGCGGTCATTACCAACGGCGAGCATGACGTAGCCGTCGGCTGTGCGAAACGACTGATACGGCACGATATTCGGATGCGCAGTGCCCAGTCGGCCCGGCGAGACGCCGGTCATCAGGAAGTTCTGCCCCTGGTTGGCAAGCCAGGCGACCTGGCTGTGATACAAGGACAGGTCGATGTATTGCCCCTCGCCGCTCGTGTGCCTCGCTTCGAGCGCCGCAAGAATTGCTGTTGCCGCATACATGCCGGTCATGATGTCGGCAATCGCCACACCGACCTTTTGCGGCTGGCCTCCGCTTGTCGCCGGTTCGCCTGTAATGCTCATCAAGCCGCCTTCTGCCTGCATCATCGCATCGTAGCCAGGCAGACTCCGCCGCGAGCCCTGCTGACCGTAAGCTGAAATGGAGCAATAAATGAGGCGCGGATTTTGCTCTTGCAAATTCGCCGCATCGAGCCTGAATTTTGCCAGCGTGCCGACGCGAAAATTCTCGAGCAGCACGTCTGCCTGCGATGCTAGCTCTGAAACCAGTTTTTGCCCTTCCGGATGCGACAAATTTGCTGTAATCGAAAGCTTGTTTCGATTCGTCGCAAGGAAATAGGCCGATTCGCGCGTGGGCTTTCCGTCACGGTCCGATAACCACGGTGGTCCCCAGTGACGGGTGTCATCACCCGCGCCCGGCTTTTCTATCTTGATAACCTCGGCGCCAAAGTCGGCCAGCAACTGACTTGCCCAGGGACCCGCCAGTACGCGACTCAGATCGACGATCCTGATTCCACTGAGTGGTCCGCTCACTGCTTACCCCGAATTCTGCCAACTCGGGATTGTCGGGGCGCAGCTGTTGTATCGCAAGGCTTGGGCGAATCGTCACCGATGGGATCTTCATGCCCAAAACAAAAAACCCGGCCAACCTTGCGGCTGGCCGGGCGGGTCCGCACGGAGATTGCGGATTGCGCGACCGATTCATCTGAGGCAGTTCTGGACTGCGGGTCCAGACAAATCAGTCTAGCTCTTCGACTTCAGCGCCTTTTACCGGGCGTGGCGCTGGAGCCTCTTGTTCTTTCGGCGCTTTCTTGCCGAAATGGACCATCAACTGCTCGGCCTGCTCCTCGGTGACCTCTGTAATTGCCCGGATGCCAACGCTCTCGCGAGACAATCCGTCAAAAACTATCGAGTCGCCGCCGAAAGGACAAAGTTGGTCGTCCCTGGAGGAAAATCCGAGCCCGATCGCAGATCGCAGGTCGAAACTTCGGTGTAAAAGCGTTACCAGGTAGGTCCTTTTGCCGGATCCCCGGATGAGCAGGTTCCGGTCATCCAAGGTCGTATAGTCTCGGACAGTACGGATCCAGATGCAATCGGATCCATTGCTTTCGATGCCCTGAATTCGCCTGGATTCTTCGTCATCAGCCATCGCAGTGCTTAATGTGAATGTTAACAAAACAAACGCAACTATTTGTTTCATAGGTATTTTATAAGCCTCCTGACAGAAGATGTTTACGCAAGAAAAGATTATCTAAAATACCCGAAATCAGCACTTTTGACCGGCTGTCCTGAGATTAAGTTCATCGGCAGCCCGCTGTCATCGGGGCGGCGGCGGACCCGGTGATGCAGCGGTTTCGGCTGCAACCGGTCGGGCCGGATCCCGGATCCACTCACTCCAGGAGCCTACATAGAGCCTGGGGGGCCGTATGCCGGCAATTTCGGCCGAAAGTGCCAGGTGACAGGCCGTCACACCCGAGCCGCACATCGCTGCCCAGGACCGTCCTGCGGCATCCTGCAAAATGGCGTCGAATTTGTGTCGCAGGCTCTTGGCAGGTAACAGGTGGCCGTCCGGACCCAGGCATTCGGAAAACGGCAGGTTTCGCGCGCCGGGAACATGCCCGGCAACCGGGTCAATAGGCTCCAGATGCCCCAGGAACCGTTGCCTGTCACGAGCATCGATCAACAGAATGGACTCGCGGTCACTCAGTAGCTCCTGAGTGGTCAACAGCATCGAATCATCCGGGATTGCCTCGAAATTTGCAGCGCTTCGCGAGGGGATGTCTTTTTCGACCCGCCCGCCAGCTTGCAGCCACGCGCCGATGCCACCGTTGAGGACGGCCACATCCGTATGACCACACCAGCGAAGTAACCACCACAGGCGCGCGGCGACGGCTCCGCTTCCATGGTCGTAAACGACGACCTGACTTGTATTCGAAATTCCCCACGCCCCGAGGAGAGCGGACAGTCGCTCTGGATCCGGCAGCGGATGCCTGCCACTGTCGGCTCGCACCGGATCGGCAAGATCCCTGTCCAGATGAGCGTAAACAGCCCCCGGGATATGGCCGGACAGGTACTCCTGGCGACCCTTTTCCGGCGCCTTGAGCTCGAATCTGCTATCAACGATGCACCAATCGGGCTGCACCATTCCGCGCCGGAGTTCGTCGACAGAAATCGTTGTTCTGTATCGCTGCATGATGATTCACCGCATTTTACCTGTTGCCCGCCCTGCGGACTATTACGCCTTGTACCTGCGCATACCGTCAGGGAGAATACCTTTTTTTAGATTATCAATTCCGGCGAAGATTTCGTCGGCAATCCGGTCGCAGGAGCTCGAATAAGTGGAGAAGATTCTGGTTGGCCTTAAGAGAGTCGTTGACTACAACGTTCGCGTGCGAGTCAAGTCGGACGGAAGCGGTGTGGACACCGACGGCGTCAAAATGAGCATCAACCCGTTCGATGAAATCGCGCTTGAAGAAGCGCTGCGGATCCGGGAGCGCGGCGAAGCGAAGGAAGTCATTGTCGTTTCCATCGGCACAAGCGAGGCACAGCAACAGCTGCGCACCGGCCTCGCGATGGGTGCAGATCGTGCAATCCTCGTTGAATCCACCACTGCAGTCGATCCACTGACCAGTGCCAAAATGTTCCTGAAACTGATTGAGAAGGAAAACCCCGACCTGGTAATTCTTGGAAAACAAGCCATTGACAACGACAATATCCAGACGGGCCAGATGCTTGCTGCCCTTTGGGGCCGTCCGCAGGCAACTTTCGCTTCGGAACTTGTGTTCGACGGAAACCGGGCCAAGGTAACCCGCGAAGTCGACATAGGACTCGAAACCATCGAAATCGACCTGCCTGCCGTGATTACGGCGGATCTGCGCCTGAACGAGCCACGCTACGTCAAGCTCCCAGACATCATGAAAGCCAAGAAGAAGCCGTTGGAGCAGATTTCCGCAGCTGACCTGGCTGTGGCAACGGTTAATGCTCTCGTTGAATCCGCGTATGAGCCGCCGCAGCAAAGGCAGAAAGGAATAATGGTCAGCGACGTGCCCGAGTTGGTTGCCGCATTGAAAGACAAGGGATTGGTCTGATGTCCAAAGTACTCGTAATCGCCGAACACGACGGCAACAAACTGAATGCAAGCACGGCGAAATGTGTTGCCTGCGCTAGCGGAATTCCCGATTCGGAAATTCATGTCGTCATCTTTGCAAGCGCCGGAGAAAAGCTGGCGGCCGACGCAGCCGGGTTAGCGTCTGTCGACAAGGTCATGTACGTCGACAATTCTTCAAACGAACATGCGCTTGCCGCAGTCCTTGCGCCGCAAATCGTCTCGCTGGCCGGCGACTACACGCACATCTTCGGGCCGTCGACAACGTTCGGCAAAGATTTAATGCCGCGCGTAGCCGCTTTGCTGGACGTCAATCAGATCAGCGACGTTATGGAAGTTATCGGTAGCCACTCATTCAAACGGCCTATCTATGCTGGCAACGCAATTCTGACGGTCGAGGCCCCCGAGGGTACCGCTGTGGTCGCCACGGTCCGGACTGCATCGTATCGCGCGGTAGGCAACGGTGGCGCGGCGCCTGTCGAGCAGATCACCGTGAGCGCCGACCTGCCACAGCACACCAGGTTCGTTTCATTGCAGGCAGGCAAATCAGACAGACCTGATTTGCAGACTGCTTCGAAAGTCGTCTCCGGAGGGCGTGCGCTGGCCAGTTCGGAAAACTTCGAAATCATTTTCAGACTTGCAGAAGCGCTCGGCGCCGGCGTCGGCGCCTCCCGAGCGGCCGTCGATGCAGGCTACGTGCCTAACGAACTGCAGGTAGGTCAAACAGGCAAGATCATTGCACCGGACCTCTACATTGCCATTGGCATTTCGGGTGCTATTCAACATCTGACCGGCATCAAGGATGCCGGCACGATTGTAGCCATCAACAAGGACGCCGACGCTCCGATATTTGACGTAGCCGATATTGGCCTGGTTGGTGACCTGTTCAAGATCATTCCGGAGTTGGAAAAGGCCATCAGGTCCTGATTGTCGGCCAATCTGCCGGTTACGTTTAGATCCTGGCGAGAACGGCGTCGGCGCTGCTGACTTCGAATTTTCCAGGAGCCTCGACCGCAACCTGAGTTGCAACGCCGTCGTCGACGACAATCGCGAATCGTTGGCCGCGCATGCCCATCCCGAACGCTGTACCGTCCATTTCCAGTCCGAGAGCACGGGCGTACTCGCCGTTGCCGTCTGACAGCATTGCAATCTTGTCCCCAACGCCCTGATCCTTACCCCAGGCATTCATCACGAAGGTATCGTTAACTGCCATGAAAGCCAGCGTATCGACTCCGCGATCCAGGAACTCACTCGCTTTTTCGACGAATCCGGGCAAATGTTTCGCTGAACAGGTAGGCGTAAAGGCGCCGGGTACCGAAACCAAAACTACCTTCTTGCCAGCGAACAACTCCTTGGTCGAAACCGCTCCCGGACCCGACTCCGTCATTACGCCGAAAGTTCCGGCAGGCATTTTGTCACCGGATTTGATTGTCATCTAATAAGCTCCTAGTGCTGTTTTCGAAGTAACGCATGCTATTACGAAATCTCCTGCCCGTCACGCGCCGACATACTCGCCACAATTTTGTGCAGAAATACTAGAATGGGGCGAAGCAACGATTCTGACCCACAGGAGAATCCCGATGGATTTTCGATTGACCGAAGAACAGCAGATGATTCAGGAGGCTGCGCGCGAATTCGCGCAGAGCGAGATCGCCCCGGTTGCAGCAACTTTTGATGCAAGTGGCGAATTCCCGGCCAGGACGGTGCAGCTTGCCGGCGAACTTGGCTTCATGGGTATAGAAGTACCGCCGGAATTCGGCGGTTCCGGCCTGGACAGTATCTGCTCGGCACTGGTCATCGCCGAAATCTCCGCCGCAGATGCTGCGCATGGGACCATTGTTTCTGTGAACAACTCGCTGTATGGCGTACCGCTGCTGGAATTCGGCACGGATGCGCAGAAACGCTCGTTTCTTCAGCCGGTGGCAGAAGGTAAGGTAGTTGGAGCGTACGCACTAACGGAACCTCAATCCGGATCGGATGCCGCGGCTATGCGCACCACGGCAAGACTGTCGGCTGACGGCAAGTACTATGTGATCAACGGCCGCAAATCCTGGATTACTTCGGGCCCCGTGGCGAAATTCGTCGTGCTTTTTGCAAAAACAGACAGTCACGGTGGAAAATCCGCCGGCGTCAGCGCATTCGTTCTCGATACCGACGAACCCGGTTTCGAACGCGGGAAAGTGGAACCCAAGCTGGGAATACGCGCTTCGGCAACCTGCGAGATCGATCTTGTGGATTACCAGTGCCCGGTTGCCAACCGATTGGGCGATGAGGGTCAAGGATTTCGCATCGCCATGACAGTACTCGATTCCGGACGTATTGGTATAGCAGCACAGGGCCTAGGAATCGCCGACGCAGCCTATCAGGCGGCCGTCGCATATTCACGGGAGCGACATGCCTTTGGCAACGCGATCGGCAGTTTTCAGGCGATACAGGGAAAGATTGCCGACATGAAGACTCGCATTGAGGCCACGCGGCTGCTCGTTTACAAAGCCGCCTGGGAAAAGATGGAGTGCCGTAGAACCGGCGCACGCAACACGCTGTATGGCAGCATCGCGAAATTATTTGCCTCTGAAACTGCTATGTTCGTCACCCATCAGGCTTTGCAGATCCACGGTGGGATGGGTTACAGCAAGGAACTGCCGCTTGAACGATATTTCCGGGACGCGAAGATCACCGAAATCTATGAAGGGACCAGCGAAATTCAACGAATGGTAATCGGTCGATTGGAAACCGGACTGAAATAAGTTCGCGCTTATCCTGGCGCTCGTCACCCTTCGTTGTCGGCGACATGCACCACTAGTCCGTCAAGGTCGTCGTTCATTTCGATCTGACAGGTCAGGCGGCTGTTGTTGCGGCGTTCGTATGCCGCATCAAGCATGCTGTCTTCCATGTCATCCATTGCCGGCAACTTGTCCAGCCATGCGTCGTCAATATAGCTATGGCAGGTCGCGCAGGCACATGCCCCGCCACACTCGGCTACGATGCCACCAATATTATTGTTTATTGCGCCTTCCATCACGGAATATCCGTTCTCCAACTGAACTTCGTGACTTTCGCCATCCGTGGTGATGTAGGTGACCTTGGGCATTTCTGGTTCCTGTAGCCTGCAAAATGCGCGACATTGTACGGACCATGCCGGTCGCGGGTCAATTTCGGACAGAGAACCCCGCGATAGTCGATTGTTTCGACCTGCAGTTGGCAATACGAAACCGAAAAAAAAGCCCGGCATTTTACCGGGCTTTTTTGCATATTTGCTTTAATCGAACGACTAGAAGCGCTCTGTAACCTGGCGTCGTTTAGCGAGCGATTCCTGTTGTTTTCGAGCCGCAGCTTCGGCAAGTCGAATCTGCTCGTTACGTTCTATGTCGCTTTGGATGACATTGATCCACTGATTGGCGATTCGTTTGGACCGATCCGCCTTGGCGGCATCGCGAAACGCAGCAATAGCATCGTTGTATTCCTTCATATTGTAAAGGCACATACCCAGTGAGATCTGCGCGTTGTCAGCGCTCTTGATTCCACCTTTGCGAATTCCGGTCCGAATAGACGATACACAGTCCGAATACTGCCCGACATTCAGGAAGGCGTTACCCAAGCGAAGGTCCAGCTCGCCATCATTGCTCAGTCTGGCAGCTTCCTTCAATGCCGGGATCGCTTTTTCATCTTCCATAGCGAGCGTCCAGGCTTGCGATAGCAGCCGGTAGTTTTTCGCGTCCTTGGCGACCCGACCCTTTGCCATCTCTTCTTCGAGCATTTTGCCAGCCTTGTAAGGGACCTCAGCCTGCATGTAAAGCTGAGCCATCGTCGTCAATTCTGCTTCCTTTTCAAGCATGCCCTGCGTATGTGCAGCCGCATAAGCATTGACCAGATTGTTCTCCTCGCCAAGCTCGGTATACGCGCCGGCCAGCGAGAACCAGTAACGCTTCTTCGGCCAATTCACCAAAAGAATCTTCTGGATGTCGCGCACTTTTGCGTAGTCTTCCTGCTGGAAATACGCAAAATTAAGCAGCACATACCAGTCCTCCTTGACCGCTGTTTCTCTTCGCTTGGCTTCCGACATCGCGGTCTCGATCGGTTTGATCATGTCCTTGTAGCGATTCATCTGGTAAAGATTTTGCGCATACAGGATGTAGGCTTCTGGCGGAGGATTCGTTTCCAGTACAAACCACTCATCCATGAGCTTCAGCGCACCGGCATAGTCTTCCTGCATTGTCGACAACTGGGCAAGCGTGTAAACCGTGCTTTTCCTGATTTGCGGTTCAATACTCGGAATCTGCAGCATCTTCTTGTAGGTCGCTATCGCGCCCTTTACGTCATCAGTGCTGTACTGAACAAATCCAATATAATTGAGGACGTTTTGCTGCTCGTATTCCGTGAGTCCTTTCTTGCCGAGCAAACCATTTAAAATATTCAGTGCTGAAGAATAGTTTTCTGCTTCGATAGCTTCCTGGGCAACTGTAATTCGGTCATAGACTTCTTTGCTGACGGCCTGTGCCTGCTTGGTCTTCTGCGCCGCACTCTCTTCTTCAGTGGTCTGTGCGAAGCAGACTGCCCCGATAAGGCAGGACAACAGCACTGTGGCCAGCCGGGGCAAAATCCGATTAGAAATGCTCATATCATTGATATCCCTTTTGTATCCCGCCCGGTCAGGAAAGCCGGAAGAAAACTTCCGAACCTGACTACTCCTCGATCTTGAACGTAATTCTGGTCTTTACGTTGGGAACCTCTACGGGCACACCGTCGACGACCCTGGGTTTGTACTTGAACTTGAGCACTGCCCTTTCGGCAGCACGGTCGAACAGGCTGCTTGTGGAGAAATCGACCCGCGGGTCCTTAACGCTACCCGTCACCGTTACCGTAAAACTCATATCTACGTAGCCCTCAATGCCACGCGAAAGCGCTCTTGCCGGATATACCGGCGCGACGCGAACGATCGGAAGGTAGTCACCTTCGGCGATATTCATACCGCCCGGCCCACCGATATTCACGTCCGTAGCGACGGTCGGTGGCGGTACGTTCACGGTCGGCGCATTCGGATCGATGCTGTCCATGTCCTGCGGTGGCATCTCCGGCGGTACTTCCGGCGGCTTCGGTGGTTTTTCGGGAGTAATGTCTTCCGTATTGACATTCTCGTTGCGCTTGACGCGGACGAATTCCAGCATATGCCGTTCACGTGGAGTCGTGAGCGCACTTTCACCGAACGCAATTAGCAATTGCATCACAAACAGAAGCGTCAAGGTAACGATGCTTCCGACAATAATGGCAAAAACGTATCTGCCTATCATGATTCAGGTCTCCAATACCGAATCCCGCCTGGCATGCTCCGAACTGACAAAATTTTCACTTTCCTGGCAGCTCAGACCAGCCGGAGTTCAACGGGTTCCGCCTAGTTGTTATTTGCCGCGATCGAGACGTTATATACGCCCGCAGCACGTGAGGCATCCATCACGATGACCAGCATTTCGTTAGTCGACTTCTTGTCCGCCTGAATGACAACCGATCCTTTCGGATTTTCGGCGTGAAGGCGCTCGATGTTCGCACGGACTGCCCTTGGATCAATGAGGCGACGGTCTATCCAAATTTCGTCGTTCGAACTGATCGCTATCAAGATGTTGGCATCCTCCACGCGCTGCGAAGTCGGCGCATCCGGCCGGTTCACATCGATACCAGCCTCCTTGATGAAAGAGGCCGTTACGATGAAGAAAATGAGCATGATAAAAACGACGTCCAACATCGGCGTAAGGTTGATTTCATTTTCTTCCTCGTCACCGCCCATACTCGCACTTGATCTACGCATATTCGTATCCTTTAATGATCCATTGTGAGCGAGTCTTCGAGAAACTCGACTTCATTAGCTGCCCGCCGACTAATCAATGTCACCAGCAGCACTCCGGAAAGCGCTCCTACCATTCCTGCCATCGTAGGAATTGTTGCCTGCGATACACCTGCCGCCATTGCGCGAACGTTTCCACTGCCGGAAGCAGCCATGACCTGAAACACCGTGATCATTCCCGTTACTGTACCCATCAGGCCCAGCAGCGGGCATAAAGCGACGAGAGTCTGGATCATTGCAATCGAACGGTTAACAGATATCTGAAACTGCGAGATCATGCCTTCGCGAATCTGGTGGGCGTTCCACGAGCGGCGTTCGGTGCGCGCCTCCCACCGTTCGTGAATTTCCGCGGAACGCAATTTCATCGTCGTGCGAAAATACAAGAGTCTTTCTATGATCAACACCCACATGATGAAAATGGTAAACGCAATCCAGTTAAGAATTGGTCCACCCAGTTCCATGAAATCCCGGATCGCTTCGAAGCTGTCAAGAAGCCAGTGCATTGCCTTTCTCCGAGGTCCGAGCTCTTAGCCGTGTTTCTCAGAGTGCTGAGCAACGATTCCGGCGCTTTGCGAATGAATAATGTTGATGATCTTACGGCTCTGCCCGCTCACCAACGTGTGGATCAGCACCATGGGAATTGCAACTACCAGTCCTTCTACAGTAGTGACCAAAGCCTGCGAAATACCGCCTGCCATCATCTTCGGATCACCCGCACCGTATAAAGTGATTACCTGGAAAGTCTTGATCATACCGGTAACTGTTCCCAGCAGACCCATCAGCGGCGCGACAACGGAAATGACCTTGATAAAGAGCAGGCCCTTGGTAAGCCCCGGCATTTCCTTCAAGGCGGCTTCGCTCAGTTTTAGCTCGATAGTCTCGGTATCTGCATTGCGATTCGACTCGTATGCCGCAAGCACGCGCCCCAAGGGGTTGTCGGTATTCGCGCTATCGGATTTCAATTGCGCAGCCACCTTGCGGCTCGCATTGGACAGGCCGATCCAGCGCCAAACCGCCATCAGCAACCCAATTACGCCAAGTGCGAGGATGCTGTAGCCAACGATTCCACCTGCGTCGACTTGCTCCATCAGAGTCGGCGTTTCGACCAACAACGCCAGTATGCCGCCTCGTGTTACGTCGACTGCGAACCTGACCGGACCTGATGTAGCTTCGACCATGTCGCTGGTCGAGTTCGTGTATCTGCTCTGCTCTGGCTGGCGCTGCAATTCGCTGACACTGCTGGTCGTTGAGTCGTATTTAAGGAAGCCGCCTTCGTGCACGATGTTGAATACACCGACCCGAACGATATCAGTCTTGACGATTTCACCGTTGGCCAATGTGACGTCGTGTGCGAACTTGACGATTCTTCCGGACTCCGAGATCTCGCGCTGCAACTCAAACCAGAGCTTCTCGATATCTTCGATCGACGCCAATTCGCTGGCGCCGGCCATCTTGCTGCCGAGTTCGGTCAGAAACTCGCCGCGATCCGGGTACTGGATGTTGGTCAGCGATTCCTTGAATCGTCCGGTCGCGTCGCCGGAGACGGTTTGCAGAACACCGAAAAGCTCTTTCAGTGCACCGAGGCGTTCATCCAGAGCCGTGCGTGCCGCCACGATTTGTGCCTGGTTGGTCTCGAACAATTGCTCCAGGCGCTCGCTGTTGCGCTCCTGCCTGGTACGTTCCGCACGTGCCTGGTTCACGAGGTTTTGCTGCTCACTCTTCTGGGCTGCAAAACGCGCTTCGCGTTCACGAGCCTCCTGGGAGTCCCTTGCCTGACCACGCTCGATCTGTTTGAGGAGATCGGCCATGCTGCTCGCGTCATCCTGGGCAAATGCTGAGCCCATGCTCAGAAGGCCGGCAGCGACTATCAATATTAGACGTTTCATTTATGAAGACTCCCCGGCAGGTGACGACTCAGACACCGGAAGCAGCAGCAGCTCCGGTGCAATCAAATCATTGGCCATTCGAATTCCTTTCTTGATTTCATTCCGGTATTCATTGCCAAGAATTGTGAATTCGCGCGTTTCGGGATCCCAGAACCCAGTGACCCTGGAGTCGTCGGATTGAAAATAAAGTCCGATTCTGCCAATTCGCAGCATATTGTAGTCGCGCGGCGTTCCTTCGACGTTCAGTGACTGGCGATAGGTCTCGCTCGAGGAGCCGTAATCCATCTCGATCTGGTAGGCCTCCATTACTTTGCGGAATTTCTCGGCGACGCTGACATCGGACCGCTCCATGATTTCCTTCAGCGTTTCAACGCGTTTGCTACGCTCTTCCATGAGGAAAGGCACATCCAGCGCGATTGACTGTTCGATGCCATCGATCATGCGTTCCATCAACGGGAAAATCTGGCGGTTGATCACGTCGACCTGGTCCATCGACAGCGCGATGTCTTCCAGAACAGACGCCTGTCCATCCGTCTGCGCGGTCATCAAACGGTTGTAGACACGGAGGCCGTCGATTTCCTTGTTGATTGCACGGTATTGATCTTCCAGGGAGCGAGTTCCCTCGACCACCGTGTTAATACGCTCTTGCGAGGCCTGCGCCAACTGAACGCGCCGCTGTTCGGCCTGCAACACCTGGTCGACGCTCTGGGCGAAAACGCTGCCGGTTATGCCGACAACAGCTGCGATAATGAGTGCAGTTGTTGTCTTCCGACTGCTGCTTATGCACCGTTTCATGGACACTCCTTACGATCGAGTTTGCGTGTTTGTAATTTGATTTCTTGGAGAGGGGTGCGATGCATTCGACTGAATACAAGCACACAAAATGAGCGGATCGCACCGCAATTCAGGCAATCCCCCATTGTCACCGGCGACCCTCTCCACTTGCGTCGCGGCGTGTAATTCTAGTTTGGACCCTTTGTCTATAATAATTATTGGACCGCCCCGCCGGGCAACCGATCCCCCGATGCCGGCCAGCTTGGGTCCCGCCTTATTGGGAATCAAGAATACCACATGCTTCATAGATCGCCAGCCCGTCAGCGACATAAGGCCTTTGCCCAATCGTTACGGCTGTCATCACATCCATAGCGCATCCCTCATGCACTGCATGTACCGGCACGCGGGACTTGCGAGCAGCATTGTCGATGCCGGACATGTTCAAGTTGTGTCCCCGAATCGGATACGTAGGGTTGTTGCATCGCAACCACCGGGTTCGCAAGTATGAGGTGATCCGCGCAGCTGTTCGAACCTGCGGGCACGGAGCGTGCAACAAACGGCGACATGACCGCCCGCTTGCGACGCGGCAATCTGTTCATCGCGGTCACATCGATTATTTAAGTTTCCGCAACTTAGGGCAGCTTTCTAAAATCGCCTTAATGCAAAGTCCACGGCCGGGCCGGCGCCTGCGGCAAGTACCCGGGAAAATCCTCGCGGCAATGCCGATGTCGACGGTTGGTAACACAAGTAACTGATTTTGCTGCGGTTGACTTCAATATGGTCATGCAACATCATTCTTTTGCATGAAAGAATCGACTACAGCGATTGACGTTATCGGTGTCGCACGCTACGTGCTGCTGCTGCTTCTTGGCGGAGGCTCACGCGGGTAGCGGTCGTTAGCAGGACAAATCACGCAAACCCCGCATTTCTATAAAGAATGCCGGGGTTTTTTTTTGGTATAGGGGCATTCGATGGCCCCCTGAACGGTAACCTGGAATTACGAAAATGCGAATGTACTCCGAATCGGACGTCGACCCTTCCTGCTTGCAAGGCAAGCGCATCGCCCTCCTCGGCTACGGAAGCCAGGGCCGCGCGCATGCGCTGAATCTCAAAGACAGCGGCCACGATGTCGTCGTTGGTTTAAGAAAAAGCGGTAACAGCTGGAAACGCGCACAGGCAGACGGGCTCAAGGTTGAAGAGCCGGCGGCCGCAGTCCGTGGAGCCGCCATTGTCGCCTTCCTGACGCCGGATCTGGTTCAGGCGGACCTTTACCAAAGTGTGCTCGCAGACATCTCGAAAGGCGCTGCAATCCTGTTCGCCCACGGATTCAACATTCACTACGAGCAGATCAAAGCCCGCAAGGACCTGGATGTCATATTGATCGCACCGAAGGGTCCTGGTGGCCTGGTGCGTCGTCAATTCGAAGAAGGTCACGGCGTGCCCTGCCTGGTCGCAGTGGAGACCGACCGCAGCGGCAACGCGTTGAATCTCGCTTTGGCCTATGCGCAGGGAATCGGCGGTGCCCGGGCTGGCGTCATAGAGACCACGTTTGCCGAGGAAACCGAGACCGATCTGTTCGGTGAGCAGGCAGTTCTTTGCGGCGGCGCGACAGAGCTGGTGGTTGCGGGCTTCGAAACCCTGGTGGAAGCGGGCTACCAACCAGAGGTTGCCTACTACGAGTGCATGCACGAACTCAAACTGATTGTCGACCTGCTGCACGAAGGCGGCCTGAAGAAGATGCACGAATTCATTAGTGACACCGCGGCTTATGGGGATCTTACCCGCGGACCCAGAATTATCGACGCACACGTTCGAAAAAACATGCAGCAAGTTCTGGAGGAAGTCAGGGATGGTACTTTTGCGAAGCAGTGGATCGACGAAAACAAGCACGGACAGAAGAAGTACCGACAAATGATGAATGCGGATTTGAACCATCAAATAGAAAAAGTCGGCGCCGATCTTCGCGGCCGCATGGACTGGCTGGAGAACTAGCAGCTGTTCGATTATTTCTAGACAGGTTCTGAGCACATAAGACGGGAGCTGAACATGACGACAACGAGCCGGGAAACCGGCGAACCGACAGACTGGGGATCCGATCACGGGACGCCACCATCCCCCGTAAGCGTCGACGAAGTCAGGCAGGCACAAGCGACAATCCGACCGTTCCTGTCGCCCACACCGTTACTGAATCATCCCCTGTTATCGGCCAGGCTGGGATGTGACAGCTACGTAAAAATGGAGAACATTCAGCAGATCGGCGCATTCAAGATTCGAGGCGCAATCAATCTTCTTGCCAATATGGACGAGGCCAGGCGCCGTAAAGGCATCGTCACTGCTACGCGTGGCAACTACGGTGCGGCGCTTGCGCAGGCCTGCGCAATGTACGGCGCTAAATGCACTGTTTTCGTGCCGCAGGGAAACAGCCCTGACAAGAATGCCGCCGTCGAGGCGCTGGGCGGGGAAATCGTTGTCTGCGGCCATGATTTCGATGCCGCATGGGATGCGTCTGTTCGACACGCCCGACAGAACGATGCCGTTTCCATTCACCCGGCGAAGACACCGGAGCTGGTGGCCGGCCAGGGGACGGTTGCTATGGAAATGCTCGAGCAGTGTCCAAAGGGACTGGACGTGCTGTTCGTACCTGTCGGAGGCGGCAGCCTTGCCGCAGGCACGGTGACGGTGGTGAAGGCGCTTTCCCCCAATACCAGAATAATTGCCGTTCAGGCGGAGAATGCGCCGGCGTTTCATCACGCCTGGCACAGCAAGAAATACCTGCCGATGGTAGCGGCCAGGACCATTGCAGACGGGCTAGCCACCCGAGTGCCGGTTCGTTACACGCTCAGCATGATGCAGGACCTGGACGATTTCGTCCTCGTAAGCGAAGAAGAGATCTGCGGCGCAATTCGCTGCTACGTCGAGACAATTCACCACCTGGTCGAGGGCGGCGGCGCGGCCCCTCTGGCTGCCGCGTTGCGCATGAAGGCCCAGCTTGAGGGCAAGCGGGTCGGTCTCATCCTGAGCGGAAGCAATATCGATCAGGCGTCGCTGCTGGTTGCACTTCGCGCCGATGCCGATCGACACACTCCGCACGCAGTTCCCAATTTCCCAATGGCCACTCTCGACTACGGCGATAGAAGCTGACGCGAACACGGAGAAGATTCAGTGAGTGAGCGAGTAAAAATATTTGACACCACTCTCCGTGATGGCGAGCAGGCACCGGGTTGCAGCATGACCCTGCGAGAAAAATTGCGGGTAGCCAAAGCGCTCGCGGACTTGCGCGTGGATATCATCGAAGCAGGATTTCCCGCCGCGTCACCAGGTGATTTCGAGGCAGTAAAAGCGATTGCCGACGAGAACCGCGGACCGATAATCTGCGGTCTTGCCCGTTGCAATCCGGAGGACATACAAAAGGTTCACGCGGCGGTAAAAGGCGCCGACAGGCATCGAATTCACGTCTTTGTCGCGACCAGTGCAATCCACCGTGAATACAAACTGAAAATGGCGAAGGAAGAAATTATTCGCAGCGCGGTCGGCGCCATACGGCTGGCGAAAGAGCTGTGCGAGGACGTCGAATTTTCACCTGAGGACGCATCGAGAACCGAACA
>JAOUGX010000077.1 GCA_029865385.1 Gammaproteobacteria bacterium | reverse complement strand
CTATTCCCGCTATTCACGATTTCAACCGCAAGATCGGGCTGGACGAGCAGGACTTCATGCGCAACACCGGCGCCACTTTCAAACTCGGTATCGAGTTCGTTGACTGGGCCAATATCGGCGACGCCTACATGCATCCTTTCGGTCGTTACGGCTTCGATCTGAACGGGGTTGCGTTCCACCATTACTGGCTGCATTCGCAACAGCTCGGCAGCAAGATTCCATACGCCGAGTACTGCGTGCCGCCGGTTGCCGCGAAACGCGGTCGTTTCGCACTGCCACTTTCCGACCCGGGCTCGGTACTGTCCACTTATTCCTACGCCTTTCACTTCGACGCGAGCCTGTATGCCGCGTATCTGCGCCGACACTCCGAGACCCGCGGCGTCGTCCGAACGGAAGGGCGCATCGTCGATGTGTCGCTGCGTGAGGGGGTGTCCGGCAATAAGGACTTCGTCGCTTCCGTCACGCTGGAAAACCACCAGGTGATTTCCGGCGACCTGTTCATCGACTGCTCGGGATTTCGCGCGCTGCTTATCGGCAAGGCATTGGGCGTGCCTTACCGGGACTGGCAACAATGGCTCCCTTGCGACCGCGCCGTAGCAGCGCCAAGCGCCAACCCGGAGGTACTCGACCCGTACACACGAGCTACCGCCAGATCCGCCGGCTGGCAATGGCGAATTCCATTACAGCACCGCACCGGCAATGGCCACGTCTACTGCAGCAACTACCTCAGCGATGACGAAGCGTCGGCGATGCTGCTGGCAAATCTCGAGTGCGAAGCTTTGGCCGAACCGCGCGTACTGCAGTTTGTTGCCGGACGGCGCGAGAACTGCTGGAGTGGCAATTGCATTGCGATCGGCTTGTCCGGCGGATTTCTGGAGCCCCTGGAATCGACCAGCATCTTCCTGATCCAGGCAGCCATCATGAAGCTGATCGAACATTTCCCGGATAGCACTTTCAATGCAGCCAACACCCGCATCTTCAACGAAAGCATCAACCGGATGTTCGAACAGATCCGCGATTTCATCATCTTTCATTACAAAGCGACCAATCGCGACGACAGCGCATTCTGGAATTACTGCCGCACGATGCCGGTACCCGAGACACTGGACTATCGCATGCGCGCATTCCGCGAACGCGGTCATGTCGTGTTCAGTCGCCGAGAACTGTTCATCGAGACAAACTGGGTCGCGGTTTTCCTCGGCCAGGGCCTCGTGCCTGACGCCCTGGACCCGCGCGTTGCCTGCCTGCCGGACGGAAAGATTACAAACGTGCTCGACCAGATTCGGCAAACCGTAGGCCTTGCTGTCGAGACATTGCCCGGGCACGCGGCATTCGTGGACGCCTATTGCGCAGCCGCGCCGGAACCCGCCACCGCCAGTGAGATGTTGTCGTGAACCGGCCCGGGTCGGCGAACGGAATTCGACACATCGTTATCGCCGGTAGCGGCGCCGAAGCAGCGGCTGCGGCGGCGGCTCTGGCCGTGTCGCTCCGGAACAGTGGCGTCAGGATATCGTTGGTGGGGCCAGTGGACGGACAAAGCCGCGTGGCTGCGGAACGAGTGTGCGGTGGCGGACAGGCATTCCACCGGCGTCTTGGCATCGATGAAGAAGAACTGATCAGGGAAACAGCCGCCAGCTATTCGCTCGGAACCAAATTCACCGGTTTTGGCACCGCCAGCGAGACTGTGCTTGTACCCCGCGGTGCCCACGGCAGGAACATCAGGCTGGTCCCGTTCCATCATTACTGGTGCAAACTGCGCGCCGCCGGCAGTCGTGAGGAATACAACGAGTATTCGTTATCGGCATCTGTGGTAGGGAGCGGCGATTTTACGCCGCCAAAAGGAAATACGGATCCGGTAGTTGAAACTCTCGCCTATGACATCGTCGTCGATCCCGATCTGTACGCGATCTACCTGCGCAATTTTGCGGCGAAGCTTGGCGTGGAAATCGTCAACGACAGCGTCTCCGGCAGCATTGGCGGACCGGGGGGAATCATAGAATGCCTGCAGCTCGTCGGCGGAGGCCGGCAGGACGGTGATTTCTTCGTCGACTGCACCTCGGACCGGCAGCTGATTTGCGTGCTCGACGGGTCGGACGACGTCGACGATTGGAGCGGCTGGTTTCACTGCGACCGGATGATCTCCGTATTGACGCGCAAGCAGCCGAAACCGGATCTGTGCGCACATGTAATCGCAGCTGAATGCGGCTGGCTCAGACGGCTTACCTTGCAGAATTTCACGGTCGAGTCGCTGGCGTTCCGCGAAGAGGAGTTCGATGACAGCGACGCGAGGACATCGCTCGAGAAAAACCTGAAGCACCCGCCGGTCGGCAAACCGGAACTGACAGCGTTGCGCGCGCGCAGCTGGCGACGACCGTGGCTCGGCAATTGCGTGGCGCTGGGCCCGGCAGCCGTTTGCCTGGAGCCGACGCTCATTTCATGTCTGCAACTCGCCCTGAACGCCACACTGAGACTGCTCGGCATGCTGCCGGCCGCCCGCGACAACAGGATGCTGGCGACCGAATTCAACAGGATCTGCGCCGAAGAACATGCCGGCGCCCGGGATTACACGATGCTTCACCATGCGCTTCGTGATCAGCCCGGGGGCGGATTGCCGGGAGAAACGCTGCGCAGATCCCTGCCGGAAACGCTCAGCCGCCGCATCGAACTGTTTCAGGCATGCGGCCGCCTGATCGTCGGCGAGCATGAAGCCTTCACCGAAGCAGAATGGGCATCGAGCATGCTGAATCTCGGCCTGCTGCCGGCAAACTGGAACCCGTTGGCCGACATGGCTGACCAGGATCGTGTTGCGCAAAGCCTGAAAGGCTTTCGTGACTCGGTACGCCAGCGTTCGGAGTCACGTTAATTGGTACATTGCTGCTTCGAGAAATCGCCAGTTGATATCCGCGCCGGGAATTTCGCAACTACTCGGGATCACCGTGACGAAGCCAACCCGAAATAGACAATCGCATGCCGCCAGAGAACGGTGCGACAAGACTGACATTGTGTTTCTGCGGGACCGCAATAACGTTTAACACATTGAACGATGGGCGCAAGCCGGCCCTAACGTCCCCCGTGTCGTCCAACAGTTGAAGGTAGCCGCCCCAGTCGACGTTCCACTTCGGTGTGAAATTGAAAATATACTCCGCTCGACGGTTCTTTCCCTCAGCCGTATCGTCATGGGTTGTCAAGAAATGTCCTGGCATGTACCGCGTCGCCTGTGCGTCAGCAAAGGAAATATCGTCGTACCCGGTAATAGCCCGCATCGTATCGAGGAACTCATCGCCGATCATCCACTCGAAAAACTTGTGCAATACATGGTCCTTATTTCGGCCCGCTTTGTGAGCATCGAATATCGGATAGTTGTTATAACAATACTGGAAGTCACTTTGCGCCTGTTTGTATATAGCTTGCTGCAACTGAGTAACGCTCTGTTTCGGCATTGAATACAACTGCCCGGAAGTAAGGTCTATATGTTTACCGCCGTCATTGAATACCAGATTCCATGGCGTACTTTCCAGGAGCGCTTTATGTACGCGATTTGCACTCTCTGTTGACAGCACGTTCCTAATGCGCGCAAACCCCTTTGAAGAAAAGTCTGTAGTAGCTTTTTCGCGATCAAAAGACGAACTCAAGTGAAAACTCATGGATATCCTTAACGAATCAGATGTGCCTGCTGGCCGCTCCCACGCCGGCAGATGCGAGCTTGCCTATGTACGGTAGTTAGAATATCGCCGTTGCGCCAGTAATGCACCCGGAAGCTATACTTCAACAATGTTGCCGAATGCACTCGAAACTCTTCAGCGCGCCGCGCAGTCATTTTCGCGCGGGGATCTCGTGGCCGCGGAGAACGCATGCCGGAAGTTGCTTTCCGCCGATCCGGCCGCTGTCGACGCCCTGCATCTGCTCGCCCTCGTCAGAAAGCAACAAGGCGACTTTGACGAAGCGGAAAAACTGATGCGGGATTGCTTACGGCGGGAACCGCGCCGGGCGGACATCTGGGCCAACCTCGGTAATCTCTATTCGAACGCCTCGCGTTACGAGGAAGCGGAAACGGCTTATCGCCGCTCCTTCGCACTCGACACGACATTTCGGCCCGCCCGCCTCGGCCTGGCGAGAATGCTTCTAAAATCCGGGCAGCTCCTGCCGGCTGTCACCGAGGCGCAGGTTCTGCTCGACGCCAACCGCGGCGACGCAGACGCTCTGACCGTCATCGGCACCGCCCGTCGCGAACTCGGGCAGTACACGGAAGCAGAGTCCGCATTGCGTGACGCGATTGCGATAAACCCGCGAAACGGCGTGGCTCGTCACAATCTGGGGTCGCTGCTGGCCCATCTGAGCCGCAGCGAGGAGGCGCTTGAAGAGCTCGAAGCAGCGGCAGCCTGCGGGATCCGGGGCCCCGACATCAGTTTCAACATCGCCAGCGCCCTGTTTGCGCTGAATCGTCTGGAAGACGCGGACAGGCTGCTCACAAGCACTGTGACTCAACTGCCAAGGGATGCGCGCGCGCATCGGCTCTTGTGCAAGCTGCGTTTCATGCGAGGAAACAGCGACTATACGAGCGAATTGGGGTCCGCTGTCCGGCGTTTCCCTCAAGACACGGAGCTGCGCCTGACACTCTCCCAGGTTCTGCGGGGCGGCGGCTTGCTGGACGAGGCGCTGGAGGCGCTGCAGCAAGCTCCCGAACCCGCCGAACCGCGCTTGCAGGCGGAAGTGGCCGCCGGTTACCAGGAAGCCGGCCGGTTTGACGATGCTTGCGACGCGGCCGGGCTTGCGGTTGCGGCGCAGCCGGACAATGCGGCATTTACCGACGTGCTGATGGATGCGCTGCTGTCCGCCGGCCGATTTAAGGAATCGATGCAACTGATAGAAAAAGCGCGTCGCCGACAACCGCTCAATCAGTGGTACATCGCGCTGGAGGCGACTGCAGCTCGTGCCCTCGGCGACCCGAGATACGAATGGTTGTACGACTACGACAGACTGGTCCAGGTATTTGAACTCGAACCGCCGCCGGGATGGTCGAGCATCGAAGAATTTCACGCAGAACTCCTGCCGGTGCTGCGTCACAGGCATCGATTCGAGAACCACCCGCTGGACCAGAGCCTGCGGAACGGCACCCAGACGCCCCGCAGCCTGCTCGGAGATCCCGACCCTTTGATCAAAGCGTTCATACGAGCGCTCGACCGCCCGATCAGCGAATACAGGGCACGAATAGGGCATGACGCCTCGCACCCGTTACTTTCGCGAAATTCCGGCCGCACGCATTTGACCGGCTGTTGGTCGGTGCAACTAAAGACAGGCGGATATCATGTCAATCACGTCCACCCCGAGGGCTGGATCAGTTCCGCCTACTACGTCGAAGTGCCCGGCGAGGTCGCGGACACTGCGGCAAGAACAGGCTGGATCAAATTCGGCGAGCCGCGGTTTGCAGTGCCGGGCACAATTGCGGCCAAATACGAGCAGCCGGCTGCCGGCCGGCTCATTCTGTTTCCTTCCTACCTGTGGCACGGCACGGTCCCGCTGGCCGGTTCCTCGCCGCGCATGACCATCGCTTTCGATGCGGTGCCGCGAATCGCTGCGGGAGACCGCAGATAACGGCGGATTCGCCTAAGACGGATTCGTTATATAGCCTGCGGCGACTGGCTCGCGGTGCCGCCGAATATGTATCGTTTTTGCAACAAGCCCCTCTGCGGTGGCGTCGAAAGATGCGGAATTACGCGCTTGTTGCGCTCATGCAACAGTGACTTCTGGCTTGAAAATCAGCAATTCTTAGCAGTTCGGCGAATATTGATAATTTCTTTCACTAATCGGCAACATCAATGTATGATCTATGCCACGGAGTGGTCTGCGTCTCTTTTTCGCCTGATGTCGATCCGGCAGATCCGGCCACTTTAACTTAAGTTGTAATAGTGACTTCAAGTCACGCGCTCCAAATATATGCATAAGGGAGAAACCATCAATGAGTAGCAATAACGCGATCCGCTCTGCGGTTCGACATGCACTTTGCGTTGGTGCACTTGCGACGGTGGCGGGATACACGCCGCTTGCTGCCGCACAGGGTACCGAGGGAGAAGTGCTCGAAGAGATTACCGTTACCGGTAGTCGAATCATTCGAAAGGACTATCAGTCTGCCAGCCCTATTTCGACCGTAGACGCAGCGCTGTTCGAACAGACCGGCGCACCCACTATCGAGACCGTGCTGAACACGTTGCCACAGTTCGTGCCAGCGATCACCACCACCTCGAACAACCCGTCCAATGGCGGCCAGGCTAACGTCTCGCTGCGCGGCATTGGGACAAACCGCACACTGGTATTGATGGACGGTCGACGAATCGTGCCATCAAACGCAACCGGTGTTGTCGACCTCAACCTGATTCCGGCATCGATCATTGAGAACGTCGAAGTCATCACAGGCGGCGCATCCGCTGTGTACGGCTCTGACGCCATTGCCGGCGTTGTGAACATCAAGACACGCGAGTTTGTCGGCCTCGAACTGTCCACGAATTACGGCATTACTTCTGAGGACGACGGTCAGACCACCGGTTTTGGTATTACCGGCGGATTGCAGTCTTCGGACGGCCGCGGCTACGCTTTCGGTACCTTCAACTACGCCGACCGCGAGTCGATTACTCAGGGCGACCGCAAGTTCTCTGAAGTATCCGTCGACTGGAACGGCAGCGCATTCGTACCGCTGGGTTCAAGCACGATCCGTCAGGGCCGTTGGGATGCAATTTCCAGCAACGCACCGACGCAGGCCGCGCTTGACGCGTACTTCCTGGCCCAGGATCCGGGTTATAACGGTCTCGCAAGACCGGGCCATAACTACGGCTTCAACCCGGACGGTTCGATTTTCGACGTGGCCCCGGTTATCAACTTTACCGGCGACGCCAATGAGCCGCTGCAGCCCGTCAACCCGGCCTCGTATACCTACAACTATGCACCGCCGAACTACCTGCAGCTTCCGCTGGAACGCAAGTCGTTCTTCGGCCGTGCCGGTTTCGAAGTGAACGAGAATGTAGAAATCTACTCGCAGTTCCTGTGGGCGGATTACCAGGCCGATCAGGCGCTCGCACCGACGCCGCTGACCGGTGTTTATATCAGCGCAAGCAATCCAAATATCGACCCGGATGTTGCGACACTTCTGGCCTCGCGCCCGGATCCGACGGCACCGTTTGCCTACAGGAAGCGCATGGAAGAATCCGGCCCGCGTATTTCCAGTAACAGCTACGAAGTGATGCAAGCTCTCGCCGGCCTCAAAGGCAGCTTGCCGTTCGCACAGGACTGGAGCTATGACGTGTACGGTTCCTGGGGCAACGTCGAGCAGACCGAGAGTCAGCTAGGCAACATTTCACGTACCGCGTTCGAAGAAATAACGCTGGCGGCTGACCACGGAGCCTCTATTTGTGGCGCGGCGGTTAATCCGTTCGGTATCGGCGCAATTTCGCCGGCCTGTGCTGCGCACTTCACCAGGAGCGCGACCAACAACACGAACATCCGCCAGAGCGTCCTCGAAGGCTTCGTAACCGGACCTATGTTCGAGATGCCCGCTGGCTCTGCGCAGGCTGCCGTAGGTGTCCTGTACAAGAAGGATGAGTACGCGTTCCTGCCTGATGCTTCGTTGACGGCAACCAGCACGGACCCGCTGTTCGGTAATACTCGTACTGACATCGTGGGCTTCAACGCACAGGACGTCGTTCGCGGCGATACGGACTCGAAGGAAATCTACGTCGAGGGCTCTCTGCCGTTGCTGGCCGACAAGCCGGGAGTGGAATTGCTCGAGCTGACGCTCGGCTATCGCTTCGCGGACCATTCGGCAGCCGGCACGATGAGTTCCTACAAAGCTGAAGGCGTCTGGGATATCACGCAAAGCTTCTCGATGCGTGGTGGTTACCAGCGTGCCGTTCGTGCGCCGAACATCTCGGAATTGTTCCGGCCGGCCACGATCAACTTCCCGTCGGTAGGTCTTGGTGATCCTTGCTCGAATGACTTCAACGATCCGTCCGGCAATGTTGTCGGTGCCCAGGATAGTGCGGCTGCTCGTGCATTGTGCGTAGCTCAGGGCATCCCGGACGCGGCGATCGATTCGTACAATTTCGCCAATACGCAGTTCCAGGGTCTTTCCGGTGGTAATCCGAACCTGTCGGAAGAAACGGCAGACACCTATACGGTAGGCTTGGTATTCCAGCCTTCTGGCGGTGTCCTTGAAGGCTTCAGCGCTTCGGTCGACTACTACAAGATCGAAATCGCTGATGCAATCAGCGCAATCGATGCAGACGTATTCGTCGAGCGCTGCTTCAACCCGGACTACAATCCGAGCTTCGACAACAGCAACTTCTATTGCGGTTTCTTCTCGCGCCTTCCCGGCACGAACACGATTACCGACGCTCTCGAAGTTGACACCAATATCGCCGCGTTTGAAACGGATGGTGTCGATCTGCAGCTGGAGTACGGAATGGATGTCGGCCCGGGCCAACTGGATCTGCACTGGATATCGTCCTACCTGATGAACTGGGATGATGCGACGATTCAGGGCGAACCGTTCACCCGTAACGCGGGTACCGCTAGCAGCGGCTTCGATGCACTTCCGGAGTGGAAGTGGACGGCGTCGGTAGGCTATGCGGTTGCCGGGTTTGACGGTGACATTCGCTGGAGACACGTTGGCGAAATGACGGACTTCTCGTTCCCGACCTTCAAGCTCGATGCGGTGGAGTATCTGGATCTTAACCTCGGATATTCGTTCAGTGACGCTCTCGAGGGCCTGCGTATACGGGCCGGCGTGACGAATCTGACCGACGAGGATCCGATCATTTACCCGTCGCAACAGCAGTCGAACACGGATCCGTCGACTTACGACATCCTGGGACGGCGTTACTACGTATCGCTGACTTACCGGTTCCAGTAAGAACAGAGGGTTTTTTACCTCTCGGAAACGGCGGGCTTCGGCCCGCCGTTTTTTTTTGGGCGGAACTAAGTCAGCTATTGTCGCGTCCGCCATAGCGAAATTGTAAGTAGAATAGCGGGCATCCAGAATCGTTGGCAGCTACCGAAGCGAATTATCCCGAGCGTTATATATGAATTTCGCAAGAAAAAGCAGCAGCGTATGAATCTGGACCATTGGGAATCCTACTATCGCGGCGGCTCGCTGGTAAGTTGCCCAACGAATCCGGAGCCGTACTACACCGGGGAAGTCCGCAAGGCCTGGGCAGAATTCTTTGCTGAGTTGCCGGACGGCGCGCGTGTGCTCGACATGGGCACCGGCAACGGTGCCGTGGCACTTATTGCCAGGGAAACAGCCCAAGAGAATGAGCGTTATTTCGAGATTCACGGAGTCGATCTTGCGCGCATAGATCCTCTGAAGTACGTCCCGGGAGCGGAGGCGATGCTGGCCGGCATACAGTTTCACCCCGGAGTGAGTACCGAAGCCTTACCGTTCGACTCTGATTATTTTTCTGCCGTTGGCGGACAGTACATTCTCGAATACACCGATACCGACAAGTCGATCAGCGAAGCGTACAGGGTTCTGAAGCCTGGATGCGCTTGCCAGTTCATATTGCACCATGCGGATTCGATCGTAGTACGCAATGCAATGGAGTCCCTCCGGCAAGCCGATTTTGCTCTAAGCGAGGTAAAGGTACTTCGAAAGTTTCATACATACTGCGAGCGAGCGCGCAAATCGCCATCCCGCGCCATATCTGCGAGAAATAACCTATACCACGCTGGTGCATTGCTGCAGAAAGCCGCAAGCCAGTCCACGAATCCCGTATTGCTTAAATTCTTGGTAGATTCGATCAGCGGACTGCTGGCCAACCGCGGCCGGCTGACCGAAGGTCAGATGCTGCAAGAGACCCTTCGATTCGAACGGGAACTTCGAAACTGGCTGCTTCGATTGAAGGACCTGGCATCGGCCGCCCCTGCCGAAGAACGTGTGAAAGATATACTGGCTGCTGCGCGACGCATGGGATTCGACGAAACTTCCGCGCAGCTGCAGATGCAGGACGGTGAGATTCTCGTAGGCTGGCGGGTCGCACTGCGCAAGCCGTCCTGATAGCAGGCGCCGGGCAGCAAAAGAAACGGCGGACTTTCGTCCGCCGTTTCTTTCTCGTCACTATCGAGTGTGTTTGCTAGAAGTCTGCCGAAACACTGAAGAACCAGTAACGGCCGAGTACATCGTAGTTCTGCGGGAACGTATTTCCGCTGATATACACTGAGACGGAAATATCCTGCCCCAGTATCGGAGGCTCTTCGTCGGTGACGTTGTTTATGCCGAGCCGGAATGTCAGGTCCGCCAGATCGGTATCCCAGTTGTAGGTTCCGGCGAGATCCAGGTAGTTGTAGGACTTGATCCTGGCGTCGGTTGCCTCGAACTGATTGAACGAGAAGTTGGAATTATTGACCTTGTTCTCGTTGTCCACCGAACCCACATGGCGCCAGGTCAGGTTGACCCCCAGGGGCATCTGATCCGCATTCCAGGCAAACCTTGCCTTGTGGCGCCACTCCGGCGTCGGACGTCCGCAGACATTGCCGAAAAGTCCGGAGCAGTCGTAAGTCGGGAATCCTTTCAATGGCTCCGTCGTCAGCTCGTTGACCCAACTTCCGACGAAATTGATGCTGATGTCGCCGGCGCTCCCCGGAAGATCGAAGCCGTAATTGATCTCGGTATCGATTCCCGTCGCCGTCAGGCTGCCAAGGTTTTGGTTGGTGTTGATAATGAAGCCCTGCTGGCCCAGCCACAAGGAACCCGAGCCGGGTGCGCGATTGACCAGGCTGCAGAACTGCGGATCCCCTGTCGTCATGCAGGTATTCAGCGCGAGATCCGCTCCGATACCACCGATGACGTCGTCCACCTTGATGTCGTACCAGTCGAGCGTAATGGTCAGGTCTTCAATGAATGTCGGCGAATAGACGAAGCCGAATGCGAAGGTATCGGCTGTTTCCGGTTGCAGGTTCGGATTGCCACCGGTCAACCCGTTGTATTGGGAAGCCGGATTGGTGGCGATGTTTCCGTATTGAGCTGCGGTTACGCCGGTGTTCATGCAGTTTGCGAGAGTTGCATTCGGATTGTGATCCGACGGAAGTTCTGCCCCGGGATTGTCGACAGCGCAGGGATCGGTGCTGCCGTCCAGCTGCACGACCTGTGGCCGGAACAGTTCCTGGATGTTAGGCGCCCTGACCGCCCGCTGCAAACTGCTGCGGAATCGTATGCTCTCGACTGGTTCCCAGTCTGCTCCGACTTTCCAGGTGTCCGTCTGGAAGCCAAGATCGTAATCGGAGTAACGATACCCGGCCTCCAGCGATGCGGATTCCGCGAAGGCCTTGCCCTGTATCAGCGGCAGGCGCACCTCGGTGAACAACTCCTTGACGGTGAAGTCTCCTGCGGTATCCAGGGTTGCGCCACCCTGACCGACCAGCCCGCCGGTCTTGAACAGAATGTCATTGTTCAGTTCCGACTCCTCCTTCCGGTACTCGGCGCCAAAGGCGATGCCAAGCCCATCGTCCGCGCCGGGCAGCTTGACTCCGGCATCCGTCAGGTCCCCCGTGATCGATCCACTGACTACCGTCTGCTTGGTACGGCCGTTCTGGAATGCCGGCACGGAGATATAGCCGATTGCGGCGGCGGATGCGTCCTGGGGCCCGTGGAAAATGTCTATCGGCACGCACAGCGGATCGTCGTTGGACGGGTCGGCATCGGCGTTGATACGGCATACCGGACTACCGAAGCCGTCATCCACGGCTACCAGCGCATTGCCGAGGCGGGTCAGCGACACGTCGTTGAAGTACGTGCTCTCATAGTTGGTCGTTCCAAAGGCGAAGTAGCCGTCGTAACTCCAGTTGTCTGTGATGTCGCCCCTCAAGCCGGTGACTGCCCGATAGCTGGTGTGCACAAGACTGTTCGATCGGCCACCACCTTCAGTCAGCCGGCGTCCGATGCTTATCAGCGCATCGTCGCCGGACGCCAGCCCCTGCTGCGTGCAGATGTAGTCGAACTGGTCCGCCTCGAGAAACGGGTTGTCGCAGTTCACTGTGTAAGCGCCGTTCAAGGCGGGCGGACCGGAACCGCGAAACGCCGCACTTGGTGCAATCTGCGCATCCGTCCGGTCATCCATGAACTGAAACTCGCCGTACGCCGTGGCGTGCTCGTTCAGATCCAGATGAGCGAAAACGCCGGCAGTCCAACGGGTATCCGGCCGCTGGTAGTGATTGAATGGGGCGTAGTTGAAGAGGTGGTCGCCAGTGAACGGGATCAACGCACCGTTAGGCCCGCGCGGCGTCATCGGCGTTACCGGCAACTCGGCTCCGGGGGCCGTCCCCACTCCGGGCTGCTCGACCTGCTGGAATCTCGCTGGCGACGCGCTGCTCGAGCCGAAACAGGTGTCGAAGATATCGCCGGAACCCAGCGCGCAAGCGCTGTAATCCCTTTCTGACTGCAACAGTTCGCCGATATCGCGGTATCCAACATACATCGTCGCATTGCCACGGCCGTCACCGCTGTTGACGCCCAATGTGAACGTGATGTCGGTTGTACTGCCGTCATTTACCGTGGAGCTCGGCAAGGCAAAGCCGGAAGCAAGTACTGCGCTCTGGATCTGCGAATTATCGTTCTTGTGCTGATAACCGCTGGTTTGGATATCGAGTCTTGCGCCTTCGAAGTCGTCAACCATGATGAAGTTGACAACGCCCGCAACGGCATCGGCTCCATATACGGCGGACGCACCGCCCGTCAGAACCTCGACACGTTCAATCAACGAGCCGGGAATCTGGTTCAGGTCAGGCGCGGCGTTGCCGTTCTGCGTGGGGTCGCCCGGCATCAGGCGGCGGTTGTTGATCAGGACCAGTGTGCGCTGGCTGCCCAGGCCGCGAAGATCCACATTCGCTGCGCCGGTAGCGCCATTCGACACCAGGCCACCGAAATCCGCTATCGCCTGCGGCAGGTTGCCGATGAGGTCCTCAACTCGTGTCGTGCCCGACAGCTTGAACTCCTCCTGCGTAACCGATTTGACCGGGCTGATCGCCGTCAGATCCCGCTTCTTTATTCGGGATCCGGTTACAGTGATTTCCTCGATATCCGAAGCGCCCGCGTCGTCTTGCGCCTGTACCTGTGGCGACATCGTGATGGCTGTCGCGGCACCGGTCAGAAGCGCGAGTCGAACCGCGCGTCGGACTGCGTTATTTGTTTCCATGTCTTCTCCTTCCCCTTCGGGTAAAGGCCGGGTTCCGTTTTCAGAATCTGTTACCGGCAACCGTTGCAAGATATCCGCGGGAAACTGTGCGCGTGTGCAATCCGCCCCGCAGATTTGTGGCAGCGAGCCTACATAGTTGGAGTAGTTGCAGAAATATCGAATCGTTATTTCGTCAGATCGAGCTAATTACGTTTTGGAATAAATAGGCTCTCACTGGCTTGCAGCCGAACTGAAGCACGTGCATATGCGTTTTTCTTATTCGCACGGTTCTTTTGTTGCGATAATGGAACGGTTGTTATTTCCCTACGAAGGTGGCCACGCGCAAACATCACAACACGGGATCGGGACCAGCGTATTCGTCGGACAGGAAAATCGGCACGGGAATTTGCGAATCGGGGAACCGTTCGGCCTCCCAGGGATCTGAAACGGTGATCGATTCACGGAATCTCGGGGGAATTCAATGATGAGTACAGTTTTTTCGCTTAACGGAACAAAGGTTGCGTTCGACGGCGACCCCGACATGCCGCTTCTGTGGTACCTGCGCGATCACGCGGGACTGACCGGCACCAAGTACGGCTGCGGCATCGCCGCATGCGGCGCCTGCACGGTGCACGTTGACGGCAGCGCTGCCCGGTCCTGCGTCCTGCCGATGCAGTCTCTGGCCGGCAAAAACATAAGCACGATCGAGAATCTGGGTGCGAACGGGCTGCACGCGGTGCAACGCGCATGGATTGAGGAAGACGTTCCGCAATGCGGATACTGCCAGGCCGGCCAGCTGATGGCGGCGGCGGACCTCCTCAAACGCGTACCGGTCCCGAGCGACAGCGATATCGCAACGATCAGCAACCTCTGCCGTTGCGGAACCTACCCGCGAATTCGCAAGGCCATTCACCGCGCGGCGGCGATGCTCAGAGAGGAGGCGGACGCATGAGCACACTGTCGCGACGAGCGTTTATGCAGCTCTCGGCCACTGCGCTTGGCGGACTGGTTTTCAACGTTGGTTTCCCGGCTCGTGCGAAGGCTTTCGCCGACCGCGTTCAGGGCCCGTGGGTTTTCGTGCGCATCGATCCGGACCAGCCGATCGTCATCGGTGCTCGCGGCGCCGAGATAGGACAGGGCGTCAAGACATCGCTGCCGATGCTGATCGCCGAGGAGCTCGACGTCGGCTGGCCGCAGGTCAAGGTCGAACAACTGCCATACGCGTTGATCCCTGCCGAAACCGAGGCCGGTATCGCCGCCAAGTACGGGCCGCAGGGCGCCGGCGGCAGCACCAGTATTCCCGACGGATTCGAGGAGTTGCGCCAGGTCGGTGCGAAGCTGCGGAGAGTTCTGATGCAAGCGGCGGCGGAACGCTGGCAGACGCCAATTGAAGCGCTCTCGACTCGCGATGGCAGAGTGTTACACGCGGACGGCCGCGAAATCGCCTATGCGCAACTGGCCGCGCGAGCGGCAGAACTGCCGATAAGCGAAGATCCCGTGGCACTGAAATCCGCGAAGGATTTTCGAATCATAGGTAAAGCGACGCGTGTTGCCGATGCCGAAGATATCGTCACCGGCCGTGCCACATTCGGCATCGATGCACGCGTCGACGGGGCACTGGTCGCTATGATCGCTCGCTGTCCCTACTTCGAGGGCGACATCGAATCGCTCGACGGCAGGGCGGCACTGGCCGTCCCGGGCGTCCGTCATGTCGTGCGAATTCCCCGACCGGATCCGGATAAAGGGCTTGTGACGAATCTTGCCGCGGGAGTCGCCGTTGTCGCAGACGACACCTGGTCTGCGAAGAAAGGTCGCGATGCGTTGAAAGTGACCTGGAAGCGCGGACCGTGGAGCGGCGACTCCAGTGCGGCACTGGAACAGAAAGCGTTGCGAGCACTCGACGATCCAGGCTCGTCGTTTGACGATGCAAGATCGGATGGGGATTTCGCCGCAGCGCGGGCATCCGCTGCGCGCGTAATCGAAGCCGACTATTTCATGCCGTTCCTTGCTCACTGCACGATGGAGCCACAAAACGCATTTATCGATCTACGGGAAGACAGTGCATTGCTTATCGCCTCGATGCAGTCACCCGGCGGCGCATCACGAATGATCAACGCCATGACGGGAATTAACCGGCTCAATATCGATATCCGCATGCCGCGCGCAGGCGGAGGATTCGGCCGGCGTCTGGAGAACGATTTCGTCGCCGAAGCCGTGCACATCGCGAAGGCAATCGGGAAACCGCTGCGCCTCATCTGGACACGCGAAGACGATATGCAGAACGACTGGTACCGACCATCGGGCGTGCATCGCCTTGCAGCGACACTGGACGAGAACGGCGCATTGACCGGTTGGTCACACCGCGCGGCCGCGAGCGACCGGCGTTTCCGCTTGCCGGACTTTGCCGACGCATCATCGTGGATTGCCTGCCTGGATCCGGATGCGTTTCCCGCCGGCTGCATCGCCAATTACCAAGCCGAGTTCATGCCGCTGGAGTTCGGCCTGGCGCGCGGCTGGTGGCGCGGACCGTTGCCGAGTTTCACAGCGTTTGCAATCCAGAGCTTTGTCGACGAAATCGCCGCCGCAGCCGGGCAGGATCCGCTGGCGTTTCGTCTCAAACTGCTCGGTGAAGCGCGCGAAATGCCGTACAGCGATCACGGCGGCCCGACCATACACACGGGACGCCTGGCCGGCGTGTTAAAGCGAGCCGCGAACGAAATAGGCTATGGAATCAATACCTTACCGGAGGGCCACGGGATCGGAATGGCAGTGCATTTCGTGTTCGGTGGTTACACGGCGCACGCGATGCAGGTGTCCGTCCGCGAGGGCCGCGTACGGGTTCATCGCTGCGTTTGCGTCACCGACGTCGGACAGGTGGTCAATCCGCTCGGTGTCGAAGCACAGATGATGGGTGCCACCATTGACGGCCTGTCGACTGCTTTGAATCTGCAGATCACGGTGCACGACGGAAAAATCGAGCAAGGCAACTTTCCGGATTATCCTTTGCTGCGAATGGCCGATGCACCCGACGTAGAGGTACATATTTTACACACGGAGTTCGCACCGTCCGGGGCCGGCGAAATGGGTATCCCGACAGTCGCGCCGGCTCTGACAAACGCCATCTTTGCAGCAAGCGGCAAACGCATCCGGCGTTTGCCGATAGGCAACCAGCTACAATCGTAATACTCCGGTTACCGCGTCGCCTGCAATGAATAAATATGGGGCCGGATACATTTTTTCACCTAAAAAAAGGGGCCGGAAAAAGGGGCCGGATACATTATTTCACCCTGAAATAATGTATCCGGCCCCTTTTTCCGGGCCCCTTTTTCAGCCCTTTTTTCGTCGGAAGAAACTTAGAGCGCGGCGATATCGCCGTACACGGGCCGCCCCTCGAACAGAGTCAGCAAAGCTTTGGTCTCGGAAATGTCCTTCGCTTCGATCTCGAACAGGTTCTGATCCAGTACGACGAGGTCCGCCAACTTTCCGATCTCTACCGAGCCGGTCTCCTTCTCCGTCCTGTTGACGAAAGCCGCAT
>JAOUGX010000076.1 GCA_029865385.1 Gammaproteobacteria bacterium | reverse complement strand
AGTGAACTGGCCTTGCGACAGGCCAGGCAGTAGTCGCGCTCCGTGATTCTTTCCGGCAAGCGGCCGTCGATAAGTAAGCAGCGACAGATCTCGAGGTTGACCTGCAGGACGCGGGCGTTCAGCTCGGCCGCCGCCGCGATACTTCTCAGGGCCTGTATCGGCAGCATGTTGGTTATCAGGCCGGCGACGCGTTCTAGATCGCGGTCGCGATCGCTGATGGCGACGCCAGCCAGGTCGCTCATGACAAAATCTATAGCCGCAGTGTAACCGTCGTTGGCATGCAGGTCCTCGAAGCGAGGCAACAGGTAGTCGAATTGCCAGCGCGTGAATCGATCGTAGTTGTCCAGCAGCCGGGGGTCTCCCAGGTACGCAGCGTGCAGTTCGTTGCTGCGCCGGATATGGCTTCGAAATGCCGTTGCGGCAGTTTTCCTGTCAGCTTGCGTCATTCGCCCACTATAGCCTGCCCTTTCGCTTTTTCGCGCGTACCGCCTGCTGAGACCGATCTCACATATCGCACACTGGACGGCTGCTACTCTGGCAAGGCCGGCCGCGATCCGTGCCGACCGGTCGTTCGCCGCCGTCAGGAGCCAGGTTCTTGAGAAAAAAATTTGGTTCACTGCTTTTCGCACTGCCGTTTTTCGGCGTTGGCGTGTGGGCGGCCTGGTCGATCGGCTCGAATGTCGTCGATGCCTGGCGGCTGCAGGATTGGACGCCGGTCGAAGCAACGCTGATTCGTGCCGGCTACGAAACGCACTCCGGTGACGATTCGAATACCTACAGGGCGTATGCGACCTACAGATACTTCTACGACGGTCGTCAGTACGAGAACGATCGCGTGGCTATTGCCGGCGGGTCCGACAATATCGGCGACTTTCAGCAGGACGCGGGGCGGCGCCTGCAGGTAGCCATGTCTCGTGGGGACAAAGTGACAGCCTACGTCAATCCGGAAAACCCTGCGGAAGCGCTGCTGGATCGCTCGATGCGCTGGGGTCTGCTCGGTTTCAAGTCGATTTTCATGTTCGTATTCGGCGGCATCGGGCTGGGCCTGCTCATATACCTGTTTCGCGCAGCCGAAGAAAAGGACGCGTCGGCTGAGACGTACAAGGACCGGCCGTGGCTGCTGAACGACGACTGGCAAAGCGAAATCCTGCGATCGAATTCGAAATCCACGATGGCATTCGCCTGGGGACTTGCGGCGCTGTGGAACCTGATTTCAGCGCCTCTGCCGTTTCTTATTCATTCCGAATTCTTCGAGAAAGGAAACAAAGTGGCGTTGATCGGATTGCTGTTTCCGATCGTCGGCCTGGGACTGTTGGTCTGGGCATTGCGCCAGACCCTCGAGTGGCGGCGCTTCGGCGCAGCGCCATTGACAATGGATCCGTTTCCCGGATCCATCGGCGGCCACGTCGGGGGCACGATCGACCTGAACCTGCCGTACTCGCAGGACATGAAGTTTGCGCTGACCTTAACCCACGTCCACAGCTACATATCCGGCAGCGGCAAGCACCGAAGCCGGCGCGAGAATGCAAAGTGGCAGGATGTCCTGGTCGCGCACTCTGCGCACGGCGGACGCGGCACGCGGCTGAGTTTCCGTTTCGATGTGCCGAGCGGGCTGACCGAATCGGACGCGATTCAAGGCAGCGATGATTACTACCTGTGGCGACTTAATCTTCAGGCCGATCTCCCTGGCGTCGACATCAATCGCGACTACGAGATTCCGGTTTACGCGACGGCCGCGCAGTCTGTTCACCTGGCCGAGTACTCGATGCAGCAGGCGCGCGCCGAGCAAACAAGACTCGACGAGGCCGCGATCCGGCAACTCGTGAACCTGACATTCGATCAGGGCGGTCGCCGACTTTACTATCCGATGGGCAGGTCCCTGATGGCAGGGCTTTCCGGTGTATTGTTCGGTGGCATATTCAGCGGGGCCGGCTGGTTCCTGGCGTTTTCTGCCGGGCACGGATTCATGGGCAGCGTTTTCGGCTTCGTCGGTTCGGTCATTCTGCTGTCCGGGCTTTACTTTACATTCAATTCGCTGGAAGTCCGCCAGTCGGGCGACCGTATCGAGTCGGTCCGTCGCCTTGTCGGCATTCCAGTGCGTCGGCGAAGCATGCGCCGCAGCGATTTCCGGAAATTTTTCAGGCGCGTTTCCATGCAGACGCAGTCCGGCGGCAAACATGTCTTGCACTATTCGATTGCCGCGGTCGATCGCAACGGGAACAGGATTCCGCTCGGCGATGGCTTCCGTGGAGAACGTCAGGTTGAAAACGCCTGCCGGATCATCGGCAGGGAATTCGGCCTGGTCGAGCAGGAAGCTGACGATTTGCCGGCACTCGATCCCGGCATCGATCCGCTGGGATCGGACTGAACGCACATCGGGTGCTAAGCGGTCTCGCCCGACACAAAGCGTCTTGCTTCCTCCAGGCTATCCCGGCTTGCCGCGTTGTGACCGGCGATTTCGAGAAGCAGCGAATAATAAAGCGTGGCAACTTCGTGCAACGTGGCACCTTGCGCCGCTCTTGCGGCGCCAAGCACCGCGTTGTAGCGATTCGGTGATGTATTGAGGACCCGCTGGTACTGGTCAAGCGCTTCACGACTACGTCCGGCCTCGAGCAACATATCGGCATAGAGCTCCCTGGCGGGCAGTATTTCCCCTGGCGTCACAGGATGCTTGTCGACCGCATCTTCGCGATCGGCGGCGGCTTGCGCCATTGCCAGCGCGGCTTCGGTATTGCCTTCGGCATAAGCGATCCAGGATGAAACAGCATCTTCCTGGACGAAGACCTCTTCGCGCCAGTACGCAAGCGTGTCCTTGCTCATCGCGGACTTCAGCCGGTGAATGATTTCGAGTTCGGTTCGCGCGCGTTCGAGATTTGCGCTCCTGGCTGCCCCAAGCGCACGTGCGAAATGATGCATCGAATTTGCCCAGGGGAACTGCTCCCACGGAAAGTCACCGGGTGACAGCTCGAGCTCGCTCGCTTCACGCCACTGACGACGCTCAAGTGCATAGCGGGCAGGCGATGCCGCGTAGGTATAGGCGACCTTGAAGTTGTCGACATTGGTCTTGCCGATTTGCCCGAGCGATGCCAGGAGTCTTGCGGCATCGTCATCGCGTGCGGTTTGCAGGTACGCGTACATCAGGTAGTCGATGCTGTGCAGTCCTTCGTCGTAATGGCCCGATAGCCCGGCACGGTGCGTGTACTCCGTCGCCGAAGCTGTCGAATCATGATTCGACGATATCGACTGATTCCAGAGACCGAGCCGAGTGAAGATATGCGAAGGCATGTGCTGCGCATGCGCTGAATCCGGTGCGGCATCGGCATAGATCATCGCCGCACCCAGCGCCAGGTGCGCAAGCCCCGGGTAATCGTAGCTGTGAATCGTGTAATGCAGAGCGCCAGGATGCCCTGGTTGTGTTTCACGCAGCCACGCAAGGATGCTGCCCGCCTTGTATTGCAGCGAGTAGCTCTTGTCGGCCGGGTCCGTGGAAGCCAGCGCCAGCAGCGACAGGGCGTAAAAGGCCACCGCGTCGGTATTGTCGAGATGCCGTTCGTACAACTGCTGCATCCGGGCCGTGTAGGCGGCGACTCTTTGCCTGTGATGCGACGGATTGGTATCGGAGAAAAATGCACGCAGCGCATGCACGTACAGCGCTTCCCGGTCACTGAGTAATGCCTCGTCGATCGGTGCGAGCAGCGCCGCACCCTCGCTGAGTTCTGCGGCGGATGGCGGGGCCCACAGTGGATGCCAGATGCTCATCGCGATGCCCCAGCGGGCCATGGCGCAGTCCGGATCCTGCTGAAGGATCTTGCGAAAGAGGCCCGTGGTTTCCGGGTATTCGAAGGAGTGCAGCAGCGTAACAGCGTGATCGAAATCGGCGCTCAGCTGCGCCTTGCACGACGGAGCAAAGGGTTCTTCGGTCGCGGTTGCGGCGACGGACAAGAGCAGCAGCGTGCATGACAGGAAGACTGGGGGTAGTCGGTACTTCATGGAGGCGACCTCTGGGACCGGGCGAGCGCTACCCTAGCAAGTCCGGTTGGAATCGTCACTATCCTCAACTTTTCCATGAATCTGCCGATAACCCGTTGCAGAGCTGCAATTCGGCAAGTGCCGAATTGCGGCGATTGACCGGCCAGGGAAGTCGACTATGCCGATATCACCGACGAATCCGGGTTTTGGTAATTTCGTATACGTCAAACCGGGCAAGACCGGCGCGGGCGTTACGGCCGTACCTGCAGCCGTGGAACCCGGCAATCGCCAGGACCTGCTGACGGCACGCGGCCAGTTGCTGAGGCTTTTCGTTGCGATACAGGCGGTCGCAGAGGCACTGAACGTGTCGACAAAGCTGCGCCTCGATCTTCCCGATGCGCAGTCCACGCAGGGCCTTGGCCTCGACCTGTCGAGCACGGCCGCTTTCCTGCAGTCGCTGGGCGAGATCAATGCCTCGCCGCATTCGTTCTCGCCGTTCGGCCCGAACTGGTCCGGCGCGTCGAGCGCGCTGCTGACCATCGGCGGCGAATACGATGGCAGTCACGGCTCCGGAAATCTATCCTTTCAGGTTGTTCGTCCCGGCACCCACGGTGCGGACAACCTGCGAATCCGTGTACGCGATCCATCGGGTTCGGTGATCTCCAATACCAATGTTCGTGCAAACGACGACCCGGACATGCAATACAGTCTGCAAAACGGTTTGTATTTCACACTTGGCACAGGCGGCCTGATCGACAACGACACATCCGCCATCCAGCTGTTTCAGAATGTCGGCAGCCAGTTCGATCCTGCACAGCCGCTGGGCGGTGTGCGCAACCAGAATCCCAACTTCCAGTATTACCCGGCGCCGGGTACCTTGCCCGCCATAGTCGACGGTTCGTTCACGATCAATGGCCAGAGCATTTCCGTCAGTGCGGCCGAATCGATGAATGCCGTTATCGCGCGGATCAACCAATCGGCGGCCGGCGTAACCGCAACGTACAATGCTGCAACCGAGCGTGTCGATTTGCTGCAGAACACTTTGGGTTCCGCGGCTTCGATCGTGTTGCAAAACGACAGCTCGAATTTTTTGCAGTCGGCGAAACTGGATACTGCGCCGCTGACGCCCGGTATCGACCCGGAATCGCAGCGAACGCTGTCGTCCGTTGCGGCATTTTCGACGGTGCAAAGCGGCAGCATCCTGATCAATGGAACCTCCATCGCAATCGATGCCAACAGTGACACCCTGGAATCCGTCATCGCGAAGATCAATGCATCGCCCGCCGTCGTGAATGCCGCGTTCGATACGCAGACGCAGCGCGTGCTGATCCAGGCGAACGACCCCAGCAGCATTCTCGAAATCGACAGCAACGGCACCGGACTTTTTGCAGCCCTGCAGATGCCGGAGGGGCGCGTCGATCCGGAGGCGGACGGGCGCGGCGTCTCGCGCCGGCGTTCCTACGACATCGCGGACGCCGTCGAGTCGATGATGGCCGAGATGAACGTGCTGTTTCGGGATTCCGCGTTCCAGAACGGGTCGACGTTCGCGAAATCGTTTCGCAGCCGGATCAACTCCGCAGTCAGTCAGTTGTTCGCCGCACGCAGCAACGGCAACTCGAACATCTTCGGCCTGTTGTTCGATCGTTCCGACAGTGCCATGAGCAACGGCCGCTTCGCCTCGCTCGAGCGCCGTGATTTCACCCATAGCCTGCAGCGTCGCGGCGAGGACGTGCGAATTCTGCTTGCGGGCGACGGCGATGACGCTGGAATCATCGGCAGGCTGGCCGCAGCTGCCGGCACCGCTATCCGGGATATCGACAATCAATTGGGACTGTCTGCGACATTGCTTGATACCTTCGCTTGACCGGGGGCCGGCGCGGCTGACTTGCAGCCTGCCTGTGCCTATACTGCTGACGACACATGCGCACGGTCGCCAGCACGCGGAATACAATGTCATCTCCCCACCCAGAACATCAAACTCTTCGCGATTTACTGAATCGCGGCTTCAACCTGCTTGAACGGGGCGACGTCCGCGGCGCGGCCGCCTGCTGTCAACAGGCCATCGCTATGAAACCGGATCTCGTGCCCGCGCATTTCCTCGTCGGACTGGTAGCGCTGGAAGCGCAGGATCGAAAGACCGCGTTCAGCGCTTTCGGCTCGGTAACGAAACTGGAGCCGGCGCACGCCGCGGCCTGGGCGCATCTTGCCAAGCTGTACATGGGCGAAGGGCAGGTCAACCTGGCCGACGCGGCGCTGCGCGAAGCCCGCAAAGTACGATCCGACGACCCGATGGTCAACGACCTGCTCGGCACTGTCGCATCACTGATGGGCGATTACGAAGAAGCTCGGGAGCTGTATCAGCGCGCCATAGATCGGTCGCCGAGCCATCCGCCATTCTTGCTGAATCTCGCCAATAACCTCGTCTATCACGGGCAGACCGGCGCTTCGAAGGCGCTGTTCGAGAAAATTATAGCGCTTCAGCCGGACAGCCCGCAGGCGCATTGGGCACTGGCCGGCGCTTCGAAGGCGACGGATGACGCGCACATCGAGCAGATGCAGGCGTTGTGCGGCGGCAAGGGCAGAAACCCGCGCGCACTGGCTTTTTACTACTACGCGATCGGTAAGGAATACGAGGACCTGGAGCAGTGGGATCCCGCGTTCGAGGCATTCAGCGAGGGCGCCCGGCAGCGGCGCATGACGGTCGACTACGATGAAAAGGCTGAAATCGAAATGTTCGATTGCCTGTCGCAGCAATTTACCGGGCAGTGGCTGGCTGACGGCTCGCCCGGCCACGAGAGCGGCAAACCGATTTTCGTGCTAGGGCAGCCGCGCAGCGGCACGACGCTCATTGAACGCATCATCAGCAGTCACTCGCAGGTACATTCCGCCGGTGAATTACAGCACTTCGGCCTTGCGATTCGTCGCCTGAGCAATTTCCAGGATCCGAAACGCTTTTCTGCCGGACTGATCAATGCGGCCATGGGCGTGGACTGCCGCAAGATCGCCGGCATGTACCTCGAGACGACACGCAAAATGCAGGGCGATGCGGCTCGCTTCATCGACAAGCTGCCGCAGAATTACCTGTTCCTGCCGTTGATCCTGAAAGCGCTGCCGCACGCGAAGATCGTGCACCTGGTCCGCGACCCACGCGATGCATCGTTCTCGAGTTTCAAACAACTGTTCGCCGATGCTTATCTGCATTCCTACGATCAACGCGAGATGGCGAGGCACCACGCCCGTTACTGGCACCTGATGCAGCTGTGGCGCGAGCGATTTCCGGGGCGGTTTTTCGACATGTCATATGAGGCGACCGTGCAGGATCTGGAATCGAATGCCCGCGCGCTGATCGAGTATCTTGAGCTCCCATGGGAAGACGCCTGTCTCAGTTTTCACGAGCAGAAAACCGCGGTCTCGACGGCCAGTGCAGTGCAGGTGCGCGAACCGGCGCACACCCGTTCGGTAGGACGCTGGCGGCGGTACGAATCCCAGCTTGCACCGATGCTCGGGGAGCTTCGTGCGGCCGGCGTCGAAATGGCCGATTGACAGCTCTGCAGGCCGGGACAACAATGTATACACGAAGTCCGCACATGAAAATCGCCGCATGGCAATGAACCATTCGGTGAATAATAATCAATTAAAACAAGGAGATACGACATGCGCTGCCCATCCAGCAGGAAACCCCGGGGGCACCGTTCGGACGCTGTTACGCCACCGCAAGTAGTCAGGCGCTCTGCGATCGCGAAAGCAGTTACAGCTGCAATCATGACCGGCGCCATTTCCGCCGGGCATGCGCAGACGATCGAGGAGATAACGGTAACGGCAACGCGGCGCAGCGAGTCCGTGCAGGATGTGCCGCTTGCGATCACCGCGCTGACCGGCGACTTCACCCGCGAAGTGAACCTCGATGACGTGAAAGATCTTGTGACCTTTACTCCCGGCGTCACCGGCAACAGCCAGGACAGTTTCATCGACGCGATCAGCGTGCGCGGCATTCGCACCCAGGACTTCGGCGTCGGCGGCGATCCGTCGGCCGCCTTTTTCAAGAACGAACTTTACGAGGGTCGAAACGGATCTGCGGTCACCAGCCTTTACGACGTCGATAGAGCAGAAATTTTGCGCGGTCCGCAAGGCTTCCTGTTCGGCCGCAACTCAATCGGCGGCGCTTTCAGCGTGCACACCAAGAAAGCGGATGTCGGCGGTGATCTCAGCGGCTACGTCGATCTCGATGTCGCCGAGCGAGGCCATGTCGTCGGCGAGGGCGCCGTTAACGTGCCGGTCAGCGACAGCTTCGCAATGCGTTTCGCCGGCTATGTCTCGCAGGAGGACGGCTTCGTACGCAATTTCTCGACCAATACCGACCTGATCGAGCACGAGAAAGCGGCTATTCGCTGGTCGACGCGCTACGAAAACGACAAGATGAGTCTTGACACCACGGTCGAATACGAAGACCGCAAGCAATCCGGTTCCGTATACCGGGCCATCGAGACCGGCGATATATGGGACTCGCTGGAAACCGCGCTCGGCCCGATCACGATTCGCGGCGGCGAGCGCGACACCGACAGCGATCAGTCCGGCGGCGACAACGACGACGCCAGCATTCTTACACTGGGCGTTCGCCTGGACTATGACTTCGATTTCGCGACGCTGACCTCACTGACCGGCTACAAGGATCACGACTACTACTACAACGAGGATTACGACGGCACGCCACTGTCCATCAATAACTACCGGCAGGACCAGACCGGGGATTACATACAGCAGGAGTTCCGCCTCGTATCGAACGATGACGGTCCCTTGTCGTGGTACGCCGGTGTCTCGTTTTACCAGGAAGAAATTGACGCGCGGTTCACCTTCATCGGGCAAGAGGATTATTTCTGCCAGTACTACGGGTACTACTATAACGGCCTGACCTTCACGGGCTGCGCCGACCTGTATGCGTATTACGGCTCGCCGTTTACGCCGAGTGCCGACGGCAACCTGACGGAAACAGGTCGCATCCAGGGCAAATACACGGGCTGGTCCGGCTACGTCGACGTGAACTACGCGCTGAACGATCGCTGGGATGTCGGTCTTGGTTTGCGTTACACCGACGACGAGAAGGACTTCGCGATCAATGTGCCTACGCCGAACAGCGATCTGGGTGCTTACTGGGCCTACACGTTTTCCACCGCAGGCGAAATTTCGGATACGCAAAGCTGGGACGATGTGCAGATGCGATTCATGCTGCGATTCCAGCCGACCGACACGGCACTCCTGTACGCGAGTTACACGGAGGGCTTCAAGTCGGGCGGCTTCGGCAGCTTCGCACTGGTCGATGCCAACGGAAACGGCATCGGTGGCGGCGTCACGGATGTGACCCAGGCAAGCGGAGCGCGACCCAATACCTTCAATCCGGAAGTCGCGGATTCCTACGAGATCGGTTACAAGGACACGCTGCTGGATGGCCGGATGATCTTCGGTCTTAATGCGTTCTACTACGATTACAAGGACCTGCAGGTCGTCGTGTTCGACGGCGGCGCGGCTTCGGTGCAGAACGTCGGCAAGGTCGAGAGCAAGGGCCTCGAAGGTTCGCTGACGACCGCGCTTGGCGAGCAGTTCGACCTGTTCCTTGCGCTGTCCTGGCTGGACAGTGAAGCGACGGAGTTGCAAAGCATTTGCGGTCTCCCAAACCCGAATGGCTGCGAAGGCTCGTCGCTGTTCTGGGCGCCGGAGTTTTCCGGTGCCGCCGTGTTGAACGGCTACTTCGACGTCGGCCAGGGCGAAATAAAAGCAAGCCTCGACGTCACCTGGGAGTCGGAGCGCGGCGGCGGCTGGGAAGGGCTGCAATCGACGATGATCCCGTCCTACACGGAGATGAGTTTCCGTGTCGATTACAAGTCTCCCGCAAACTGGGGTATCGGTGCCTACGTCGAGAACCTCAACGACGAGTTCACCTACGACGGCCTGAACAACAACGGCGGCATTGTGCCGTCGCACTTCTTCGGCCATCGCCGTCCGAGGACGGCAGGCATGCGCTTCACCTACGAGTGGGAGTAAGCAAAAAAGGGGCCGGATACATTTTTCCGCAAAAAGCGCAAAAAGGGGCCGGATACATTTTTGCCGCAAGAAGCCAGGTACGTGTTCCCTGGAAAATGTATCCGGCCCCATTTTGCGGCCCCTTTTTTCCATGAGAAAGTGGCTCGGCCGGCTCGGCCCCGGCATGATGCTGGCCGCCGTTGCCATCGGCGTTTCGCACCTGGTGCAATCGACCCGGGCCGGCGCGGATTACGGCCTGAGCTTCGCCTGGCTCATCGCGCTGATCGTCGTACTGAAGTACCCGGCGTTCCGTTTCGCGGCGGACTACGCGACCGCGACCGGCGAGAGCCTGGTGAACGGCTACGCGCGGCACAGCCGGCTCGCGCTGGCCTGGCTGGCCGTTGCTTTCTTCGTCGACATGTTCATCGCCTCGGCCGCGGTATCGCTGGTCACTGCCGGGTTGTTCATCAGCATTTTCGATCTGCCGTTTTCGGGACCGCAGGTCGCGGTCGCGCTGACCGTGCTGTCGGCCGCGCTGCTGCTAAACGGCCAGTACCAGAAAGCGGAGCGCATCGTGCGCGTGCTGGTCGTGCTGTTTTCCATTTTATCCGTGCTTGCCATGCTGCTCGCCTTGCCGCTGCTCGGCAGCGACGGCCGCGACCTGTTTGCCGAGGTCACGCCAGACCGGGCCACGGCGGTGTTCGTCATTGCGGTTGCCGGCTGGATGCCGATGCCGATGACCGGCGCAATCTTCCAGTCGATGTGGATCTGCGAAAGGCGCCGTGCAAACCCAGCGGAGTTCGGCAGAAAGCAGGCGCTGCTCGATCTCGACGTAGGCTACGGCCTGGCGCTGGTGCTGGCACTTTGTTTCGTGGTACTGGGAACGGCGGTGCTGTTCCAGACCGATCGCGTGGTGCCGCAAAATGCCGGTGCTTTCGCGACAGAGCTATTGTCAATTTTCACGTCCGTCATCGGCAACTGGTCGTATCCGGTAATTGCAACGGCAGCCATCGCTGTGATGTGGTCGACCTTGCTGGCGTTGCTGGATGCGCTGCCGCGGGTCAGCGATCAGCTGGTCGGCGTGTTTACGTCACGCGAGCCGGATGCGCCGTCACGGTACACGCTTTTTCTGGCTGCGCAGGTCATTGGCGTGAGCGTATTGCTGCTGTTTTTGATGCGCGGATTCACGGCTTACATAGATTTCGCGACCAGTGCGGCGTTCATAGCCGCACCGGCACTGGCTTACTACAACTACCGCACGATGCTCGCCGAAAATGTCGCCGCCGAGTACCGTCCCGGCCGGGCGCTGGTGATCTGGAACTGGATCAGCATCGTGGCACTGGCCATATTCGCACTCGGCTTCCTTGCTTTGCGCATCATCTGAAATCAGGGTCGAACCGGCTTTTTATCTAGAAAAGAAACACAGCGCCAAGAATCACGATCAGCACGAACAGGCCGATCGACGCCTTCGAGGAAATGCGGCGCAGCGTCGCATCCTTGTCGATAAATCCATGTTTCAGGCCGGCCGCGATGTGCAGCAGCGCAATCGCCATCAACACTTTGGCCAGCGTCTCGTGAATTTCTTCGATGGGCTCCGCCAGTTCCTGGTTGGCGGACATCAGGTCCGGGACGGCGAACAGGTTGAACCACTCAATGCGTACGGCTTCCGCCGATGAGTAGAGCCAGCCCGTAATGGGCAACAGGAAAATCAATGCGTACAGGCTCCAGTGGGCAACCTGCGACGCGATCTGTTGCCAGCCGGGCATCGGCAGCAGCTTTGGCGGCGGGCGATAAAAACGCCAGCCGAGGCGCAGGATTGCCAGAGCGAATATCGTCAGGCCGACCGAACGGTGGTTGGCCAGCAGCAGCAGTTCCTGTGCTTCGCTGCCGCTTTCCTCCGCCAGTTTCGCCAGGACGAACTGCAGGACGATCAACCCGGCGACCGCCCAGTGCAGGGCCTTCGCCACGCCGTCATAGTTGTCCGCGCCAATCGTTCCCTGCTGATTCATGTTCATCGCTCCGCCTTTCCTGCGAATCATCGCCCCCGGGCATTGCACGCCGGAATACGTGTTTGTACGGGTTTCGCTCGCTCCCTACCCAGCAAACGAATCAGCCTCGCGAGAAGTGATCCTCCAGCACCTGCGCGACGCAACTGGTCAGCCGCTTGCCGGTTTCGATATGCAGGAACTCGTTCGGCCCGTGCGCGTTGGAGTTCGGGCCGAGCAGGCCGGTCACGAGAAATTGCGCTTTCGGAAATTTTTCGCCCAGCATACCCATGAACGGAATCGTGCCGCCGGTTCCCATGTACATCGAAGGCTTGCCGAAAAATGTATCGGATGCTTTTTTCATCGAATCGACCAGCCAGTCGGCGATCTCCGGCGCGTTCCAGCCGCCCATCGCGGAATCGACGTCGAAACTCACTTTGGCCAGAGGCGGTTTGTCGGCCTCCAGCGCTTTCTTGACCGCTGCCGCGGCGGCTTTCGGGTCGCAGGTCGGCGGCAGTCGAAAGGACATCTTCAATGTCGTGTACGGCAGTGCGACGTTGCCGGCATTGACCAGGGCCGGCAGGCCGTCGGCGCCTGTGACGCTCAGCGTCGGCCGCCAGGTATTGTTCAGCAACAACTCGAGCGGCGACTCCGCCGGTGCCGGATCCTTGACCGCCCATGGAAACTTCTTATGTACCGAGTCCTTGAGCACCTCGGCCGCTTTCACCGCCTGTTGCTGGCGCTGTGCAGGAATGTCGACGTACAAGGCATCGGGCAACAGTTTTCCGGTCGATTCGTTTTCGATGCGGCTGAGCAATTTGCGTAACAGCCGGAAGCTGGACGGGACGATGCCGCTGGCGGCACCGGAGTGCACGCCTTCGGTAAGGACTTCGACTTTCAGTTTGCCCGTGAGGTTGCCGCGCAGCGAGGTCGTGCACCAGAACTGATCGTAGTTGCCGCATTCCGCATCGAGGCAGACGACGAGGCTTGGCGAGCCAATGCGGTCCTTGAGCTTGTCGATGTAAAACGGCAAATCGAAACTGCCGCTTTCCTCGCAGCCTTCGATCAATACGACACAGTGTGCATGCGGGATGCCCTGTTCCTGCAACGCGCGTATCGCCGTCAGCGAGCCGAACGTGGCGTAGCCATCGTCCGCGCCGCCTCGTCCGTACAATCTTCCGTTCTTGATGACCGGCTTCCACGGATCGAGGTCGTCCGCCCAGCCGCTGAATTCCGGCTGCTTGTCGTAGTGCCCGTACAGCAGCACGACGTCTTCGGGATCGGCACCGGCGGATCCCGGTATATCGATCAGCAAAACGGGCGTACGGTTCTTGATGCGTACGATTTCGATCTGCATGCCTTTGACCGGCTGCTTGCGGCACCAGGCCTCGAGCATTGCGACTGCGCGCTCCATGTGGCCGTGTTTTTCCCAGTCCGGATCGAAGATCGGCGACTTGTTCGGAATCTTGATGTATTCGCTGAGTGTCGGAATGATCGATTCATCCCACAGCTTGTTGACAAATGCGGCTGTCTTTTTCGTATCCATTTTTCTCGCCCGAACTAAAGTCTTATTGAGTGAATTGGCTGGCCTGAAAGAGTGAAGCATCCGGCCACAGAAGGCAATGCTGGAGTCTGCTCCATACGCCCGGTAATCTTTAAAGGCAGCGATCGAGAGGAATGGACTTGTTTACTGCATACATTCAAAAACCGTGGCGCATGCACACACAGGCTCTGATCGCCGGCCTGCTGGGCACATTCGCTTGCACTGCGGAGACGCCGCCTGAAGTGTCCGACCGCGCGGATACGCTTTTCGATGCCTGTGTCGCCGAGCGGGATCGTCAGATACACGAACAGGTGTTTGCTACGGTCGACAATCCCGACGTGCAGCGCGAACTCCTCATCACGAAAAAAGAACAGGCGATCCGTGAGTGCCGCGAGCGATTTCCCGAACCGTAACAACCCATGAGGTCGCCTGGAAAAAGGTGCCGGGAAAAAGGTGCCGGGTCTATTTTTTGGAAAATAAACCCGGCACCTTTTTCCCGGCACCTTTTTTCCTGTAGGAGCCTGCATTGCAGGCGACCGGGTTCTAGTAGCGCAGCTTAGGTCCCATCGTCGGGTGGCGGCCGGCGCGGGTGATGTCGAGCAGGCCCCACAGTGGCCAGATGATATCGAGATGTCGCGGATGACCACCGGGCAACGGTGTCCACAGGGTTTCGGAAGCCCAGAAATGCCGGATCTCGTCGCCGTCGCGCTCGAATACGTTCATCAGCGGGACGAGCGATTCCGTGGACTCCTCCGGCTGTGACAGGTAGTCGCGCGTGTAGTCGTTTTCCTCGGATGACAACAAGCGCAGGTCGCGCCAGCCGCGCTCAACGGCGATGGCATGCAACTGCTTCGGGCTGGCTTTGCCAACGACCACCAATTCAACCTGCTGGCGAACGTGGCGACTGCTGACATTCAACCCGTCGATCAACGAGGTGCAGGAGGGGCAGGGATTCTTCCAGTCGGGGCCGTACATGTAGCTGTAGACAATGAGGTGATCCTTGTCGCCGAACAGTTCGGAAAGCAGCATCGTCGTCGTGCTGCCGTCGATGTAATCGATCTCCTCGAACTCGTAGTCGTCTATCAGGTCCCCGCCGGGCGGCAGCTTGCGACGCGCCTCGGCCACTTCCTCGATCTTGTCCCGCAGTTCCTGTTCCTTGGCGAGCAGATCGTTTCGCGCTTTGCGATACTGCGCCGACTCGCCGGGAAACCGATTGTCATGAGTCTGTGTTTTCGCGCCTGCCATCGCGTAACGCTCCTCTCAAAATCAATTACGGAATGTAGTCGTAACTGGCCTGCAGCCCAAGGGGCAAGCCAACCGCCCAATACAATAAAAGGAAAACGGTCCATACAACAAGGAATGTCACCGAGTAGGGCAGCATCATGGCTGTCAACGTGCCGATTCCGGTGCTCTTGACGTAGCGCTGGCAGAATACGACGACCAGCGGGAAGTACGGCATCAGCGGCGTAATGATGTTGGTGCTCGAATCACCCACGCGGTAAGCCGCCTGCGCCAGGTCCGGTGATATGCCCAGCTGCATCAGCATGGGCACGAATATCGGTGCAAGCAAAGCCCACTTGGCCGAGGCCGAACCCACGAACAGGTTGATGAAACCGGTCAGGAGCACGATGCCGGTGATGGTGATTGCGCCAGGCATTGCCATGGCCTTGAGCGCGGCGGCCCCCTCCAGCGCCAGCAACACGCCAAGGTTCGATTGACCGAACGCATAGATGAACTGTGCGATAAAAAACATGATGACCAGGTAATAGCCCATGCTCGTCATCGCTTTCGTCATGCCGGCGATAACGTCCCTGGAACTGCGCACGGTGCCCGCCGATATTCCGTACACGACGCCCGGCAACAGGAACAGCAGGAAAATGAGCGGCACGATGGATTTCATCAGCGGTGCCGCGCCGGCCGTCAGGGTGCCGTCCGGTGCGCGCCACGCCGAACCGCCGGAAAGCGAAGTCAGTACCAGCAACAAAATGCCGAGCAGCATCGCGATAAGTGACACACGCAGGCCTTTTCGCTCGTTCGCCGCCAGTGGTTCCATGGTTGGCAGGTCGTGCAGGTCCCCGTCGAGCTTGGTGGCCTGCAATCGCGGTTCGACGACCTTGTCGGTCAGGTACCAGCCAAGCCCGACGATCAGAAGCGATGATGCCGTCGTAAAGAAATAGTTGTTCAAGGGATTGAGCGTGACGGAGGGATCCAGGATCTGCGCGCCCGCCTGCGATATGCCCTGCAACATGGGATCCAGCGAGGAAGGTACGAAGTTTGCCGAGAATCCACCGGACACACCGGCAAACGCGGCGGCAATACCGGCCAGCGGGTGTCGCCCGGCCGCATAGAAAATGACGCCACCGAGCGGAATGACCAGCACATAACCGGCGTCAACGGCGGTATGGCTGACGATGCCCACCAGGATGACCATCGGCGTCAGCATCCAGCGCGCCGTTACGGCCATCATCGCGCGCAGCCCGGCATTGATGAAGCCGGTGTGCTCGGCAACGCCGATACCCAGCATTGCAACCAGCACGACCCCAACAGGATGAAAATGCGTGAAGTTGGTCACCATCACGGTAAGGAAGCCGGTAAAGGACTGGCCGGACAGCTGGTTGACGACCATCAGCGGCTGGCCGTTGCGCGGGTCGGTGAGACCGAAATCTATGCCTGACAAAGCCCAGGACAGGAACCAGACAATGAACAGCAGCGCGATAAACAGAACGGCCGGATCGGGCAGGCGGTTACCCACCCGCTCGACCGCCGCCAGGGCGTTCTGGATTCGGCTGACTTTCACCTTGGGGGTCTCGGACTCGGCCATTTGCTGGCTCCTTATTCTTATGTTCGGCTCAGTCTACTCAATCGATGGCGCTTCGTCTCGCCCGATCGGCCCGTATTTCCCGCCCGGACAGGCCGCGTCCGCGGCGGTTTCAGAAGAACTTTAATAGTGCGCCTGCATCTCGTAGAGTCTGCGCAGGCAAAGGCTTCAATGCTTGGGGGAGTGATGAAACGGCAGATTACGCGGCGCGATTTCCTGAACGGTACGCAGGTGGCTATCGGCGCCTCGCTGATCTCGCCCTGGGCCGAGGTCTTCGGTGCGGCCGCGCCGGACTTCACGCTGCCGGGTGCTTATTACCCGCCCGCCAGGACCGGCTTGCGTGGCAGCCACGATGGCGCATGGGAAACGATGCATGCCCTGGTCAGTGGCAAATGCTGGCCGCGCGCGGAGCCGGACGAAAATTACGACCTCGTCGTCGTCGGCGGCGGCATCA
>JAOUGX010000169.1 GCA_029865385.1 Gammaproteobacteria bacterium | reverse complement strand
TCACCGCCGTTACCGCAAGCACCAGGCTTGCGGTAATCAGTCCAAATGGCAGCAACGTCTTCATCTGTCAGTAACTCAACACGAGGTTTGCCAGAACCGAGTACGGCGTATCGGAATCGTACAGGTCCTTGTAGCCCTTGCCTGGCAACAGGGCCGACGCCGACACACGAAGTATGATGTTCTGCGACGTCAGCGGACGGTAGATGACCGACAAGGAAAGGTCCTGGCCGATGTCCGAGGCCAGGCTGCCCTGGTTCCTCGCCGCCTCGAGCACCGCGGTTTCATCGAACCACAGCTGGTTGACGTTAATCGATGCCCGCCATTTCGGCGTGATATCGAAATCCGCACCGCCACCCAGCAGCACGATACCCGGGTTCGTAAAGTTCGACTGACCATGTTGTTTCGACGAGCGCATCGAGTTCAGCAAACCGTTCTGCGACGACAGCGTCACCCGGCCGCCGCCGATCAGCGGCACCGCCTGGCGAATCCAGAAACTCGAATCGGCGCCGGCGATCAACGGGTTCTCGAAAATCGCATCGAATCCTGAGGATACGTCGTCATAGGGATCGTCGTCCCCGCTGCCGTATACGAAAGTGCCGCGAAGCCGAATCCAGTCGAAGTCACGCGACACTTCGCCTGCCGCGAAAAAGGCACGAATATCGCTTTCCAGATCCGCGAAGGTTGCCGGCGTTTCCTTGCCAAACGCAAAATACGCAGAGAGCGTCAGGTTCCATTTGCCGATATGGCCATCGCCATTCAGGCCGGCATAGGTAACATCGTACTCGCGATTCTTCTGCACACCGAGCGCTGACGGCCGCCCGAGAAAACCATTGTCGTCTACGAAGTTCTCACCCATCTCGCGATTGGCGTTGTGTACCAGCACCGCTTGCGAGGTAAAACCGATGAATGGAAAGTCCTGCCGGTACAGATTGAATAGAAACACGTCGTCATCGCGCAGCGCATCGGAAAACCGTGTTTCGGTGATGTCGTTCAGTCCGCTGTTGCTGTCTTTCTCCAGGCGACGGAACCAGCCGACGTTGTATTGCCACAAATTGTTGTTGCGATTGCCGAACAGGCGCACGCCGACCGGGCTGTCCTGGAACAGGAAACCGCGAAAATCCGCTGTGATCGGCTGGATGCCGATCCGCAGGCTGTCGAAGTCGTAGCGCTCGGAGACGTTGCGCAAGTGCTTGTCGACGAACAATCCCTGTATCCCGACAAAACCTTCCGTGCGCGTCAGATCGGATGTCGTGTCGGCTTTGAGTACTCCGGCCTCGTCGACCTGCACGCTGCTGAGATTGAAAACCGGGATAAAGCGGAACTCGAGATCGGGCGGCCGGAACACCGTGTCGCCCTTGTACACCACCGTTTCGACGATCAGGTTCTGCGTGAACGCGGTCTGGTCCGGGACGCCGAGCACATCGAGTGCAGCGGGGCCCGGTGACGTCGCCGCGGCGACCGGTGTCGGCAAGCTGCGCGCCTCGAAAGTCGAATCGGAAATCACATTGAGCGCGAAAAACCAGTCCTTGCCAAAAACCGGTCGATCGCCCTTCAGCACATTGTTGCCGTTGTACGGATCCCACAGGCGTTCCGCATAGCCTATCCCGGACACGATGCGCCAGCGATCGGGAACGGCGGCGAAATCCGGCAAGGTATTCCACACCGCCGGTCGCAAACCTTCGGCCGCACACGGATCGAGATTCGGCACATCGCGTCCCGGCCGGCGGCGCGGCAGACTGTCTTCATAGGTGATGCTGCAGTTGGGATCAGTACCGACGGGCGAGACCTGGGCATTTGAAGAAGTGGCCGCTATCGAACCGACAACAACGAGCATTTGTAGGAGCCTGCATTGCAGGCGACGCGGTATCGAGAAGAATACGCGAGCCGATCGTGGCGGGTCGCCTGCAATGCAGGCTCCTACAAGGTAGTTTCCAGCCGGCGGCGCGGCGGTATGCCTTTCGAGCGAGTTGGGGTTTCCGAGTGAGAAAGGCATGGCGGCGTGGCGCCGGCCTGCGCAGGTCCTGTCCGGCGGCGCGACGACGAAGTTTCCAGCCGGCGGCGCGGCGGTATGCCTTTCGAGCGAGTTGGGGTTTCCGAGTGAGAAAGGCATGGCGGCGTGGCGCCGGCGTGCCATTGCATCCATCGCGCAGTTATTTTCCGCCGCAGACATTCTGTTCGTCGCTGTCGATGTAGGGCGTGACCGGGCAATTCACGTAGCGAAGCCGCGTGCCCTGCGGTGCGAGCGTGTCCGCGCGCATCGCAGGGGCCGCGTTGTTGACGCTGCCGAGCTGTTGCGCGGCCTCGTGCAGGCCGAGGAAGGCGATCATGTCATCCTGGTCTACGCCGTCGCCGGAAACGCCTATGCCGCCGATGAGCGTCGAGCCACGATAAATCGGCACGCTGCCGGGGAAAATTTGCGTACCGTTGGCCAGCGCCGGGATGACACCGGCGAGCACGAAGCCGTTGTCAAAGCCATCGACGCCGGTGCAGTTCTGCGGCACATCGGGAACCAGGGACTGCGTGAATCCGACGTGCTGAATCAAAGCGTTGTACACGAGATCGAGTTGCAGGCCGGTCGAGAACGGGCTCCATTCGCCTGCCGGTTTGCTGAACGGGCCGTGCGGGTTGTTGCTGACGCCGTCCGGAAAATACGGGCGCGAGAGATTGCCACCGGCACGGTCGGAGAATGCGACAGCGCCGTCGGCCAGCGCGTTCGGCAGGCCGAGGAAGTTACGCACATCGGTGACGTACTGCGACAATGACTCCTTGCGCAGCACGACCAGGCCGCCGTCAAGGTAGGTCGCATCGGGCACGGCGTTGAGAGCAGCGGCGGCCGCTGCTGATGAAAAGAAACTGGCTGTTCGCGCTTTCTGCAGCGACACATCGATGCCAAAAACCGGCGCGTCGCGCGACCGCACGATGCCGAGGATTACGCCATTTGAATCGACGACCGAAATCGTCACGCGTGCCGGCGTTCCGACGGGCTGGCGAATCTGTGCTCGTGAGCGATTGGCGACCTGCAGTGCGCTGGACAGGATCTGCTGCACCTCGGACGCACTGAGCGCATTCACGCCATCGGTACCCGCCTGCGGCCGGTAGCGTTCCGCGTTCAGCGAATCGATCAGAACGAATGCGTCGAGCCCCGGAAAATCGAGTGCGTCGGCCCGAATACCCGATGCAGGCTGGGAAAAAGCCGTGCCCGCGCTGACCGTTGCAGAGGCGTATCCGGGAACTGCGAGCAAGACGCCGGCGATATTGTTGATGCTGCCGAACGAAGGCGCTGCGCCAGGACTCGACTGAAGTTGCTGCTCTGTGGCATCGGAAAAGCGCAATGAACGACCATCGACGGCAATAACGCTGGCGCGACGATCCGCAGGTGCGGCAAGTGACGACATCGCCGCGATCGCGATCAGCTCGTCGTTGTCGGTATCGACATCCGAAATATTGCGATCGAATCCGTACAAGGCATCGCTTGTGACGCCTACTCCGCCGACCGGCGTTCCCGCTTTATACAAGGGAAAGCCGCCGGGATCCGCGCTCAGGCCCAGCGGCGACCGGTACGGTCCGGCACCCGTGGCCCCGGTGAAACGGTTCAACAGGTCGGAACAGGGCAGCTGGCTGAATTGCACGCCGAACAAGGGACCGCCCGGCTGCAGCGGATCCTGCGGATTGAAGTGGTCCTGCACGATCTGGCTGGCCGTGCGGCTGCTGAATGCATTGCCTTCCGTAGACAAATAGGCGCCGGTTACGGCCTTGGCGATTGCGACAACGGAATCCGGCACGATGTTGACGCCTTCCAGTCCACCGCTGATGGCGGGACCTGGCGATCGCACTGTCACGGATGTCGCCGCACCGTTCATACGAAACACCGCAAGCACGTTGCCGACACGGTCTACAACGGCAATCGTCGCGCTGACGTTTCGCGCCTGTGCTTCTGCGACAGCACGAGCAATAACGCCTTCGACATCGGCAACGGCCAGGCTGGTCGCGCTGTCGGCGCAGGACCCTGTGCAGCCCGGTGCCGGCGTCGCCGGATCGACGCCGACGGTTGCCGGCCGCGAACCGCCGCCGCAAGCCGCAACCATTGAAACGATCGACAACAGCAATGCTGCCTGCCGGATCACGGGTAGATCCCTTTCGCCTCGAAATGAAAACTGTGACACATGATGCAGGTGCTCGGCGTCTGTGCGGCCGAATTGCGACT
>JAOUGX010000075.1 GCA_029865385.1 Gammaproteobacteria bacterium | reverse complement strand
GCAAGAATGGCGTCGAACGCTTTCTGTGCTTCCACTGCGATGATCGGACCGAGCGCTACCGTCGGCGGCACGACGCCGTCGAGAACCACGCTGCGGGTGGTGTCCGGAAATCGTCGCATGTAATGTTGTGCAACACGCGTGCCGTAGGAAACGCCGTAAAGATTCAGCTGCGGAATACCCAGCGCCAGACGCAGCGCTTCGAGATCCTGCACCGCAATGCTGGTCGTAAAAAAGCGCGGGTCGTGCGGCAACTGGTCCAGGCAACGCCGAGTCTCCTCGACGGTCTGTTCAACGGAAAACTGACCTTCGATGACTTCCTCGCCGACGTCACAGTTCATCGCGGCCGACTCTCCGGTGCCGCGTTGATCGAGCAGCAGGATGTTGCGGGTGCGGCGAACTTTTTCGAAAGCCTGGGCGTAAGCTGCGTAGAACTGTATCGATCCCTGGCCCGGCCCGCCGGCGATCGGGACGACGGGGTCGGGCTCCGGCTCGAGGCTAAGTGCCGGGACAAGCGCGACCCGCAGCGACAGCAACGGTGAGTCGGGATCGGACGGATCTTCCCGGCGCTCCAGCGTGCCGCAACGGGCCTGGATGCCGGGGAAGCCGCTGCCCGCACGAATGCGGCATTCCTGCAGCTCAAGTGTGACGCCGGCTGGCTGCGATCGGGCTGCGCCCGACGCCACGGCGGCGAGCAGGAAAAGCGTCAGTATGGGTCTCAAATCCGCTCCGGATCTAGATGCGCCGCTATCTTGGTAGCTGGGATGGGCCATGTAAAGCGTTCTGGCGTCAGTCCGGTGCGGCCATTAGAATGGCCCACCCCACGAACTGCGCAAAATATGATCAATGCCTGCTGAACAGCAATTCGATGTCATCGTCATCGGCGGCGGCCACGCCGGCACCGAAGCGGCACTCGCTGCGGCGCGTTCCGGCGCGCGAACGCTGCTGGTCACGCAGAACATCAATACGCTGGGACAGATGAGCTGCAACCCGGCCATCGGCGGCATCGGCAAGGGGCACCTCACCCGCGAGATCGATGCGATGGGCGGCGCCATGGCGCAGGCGATCGATCGGGCCGGCATCCAGTTTCGCACGCTGAATGCGAGCAAGGGTCCTGCGGTTCGCGCGACGAGGGCACAGGCCGACCGGCAGCTATATCGGCAGACCATCCGGGCGATGCTCGAGAATCAGCCGGGCCTGTCGATCTTCCAGCAGTCGGTCGAAGACCTGATCGTCAAAGGCGAGCGCGTCGTTGGCGTGAAGACGGCACTCGGCCTGAAGTTTTTTGCCGGCAGCGTCGTATTGACGGTCGGCACTTTTCTGGGCGGCCGTATTCTGATCGGCAGAAGCGAACAATCCGGCGGCCGCGCCGGCGATCCACCGTCGATCGCGCTGGCCGCGCGCCTGCGTGAACTGCCGTTCCGCGTTGCGCGATTGAAAACCGGGACGCCGCCGCGACTGGACGGCCGCACACTCGACTACTCCGTCATGCAGCCGCAACCGGGTGATGAGCCGGTACCGGTGTTTTCCTTCATGGGCAGGCGTAATAGCCACCCGCGGCAAGTGAACTGCCACATCACGCGCACGACAAAGCAAACGCACGACATCATTCGCGGCTCGCTGGGCGATTCGCCGATCTACATGGGGATCATCGAGGGCGTAGGTCCTAGGTATTGTCCGTCCGTGGAAGACAAGATCGTCCGTTTCGCCGACAGAGATTCGCACCAGATATTCGTCGAACCGGAGGGGTTGAACACGCACGAGGTTTATCCGAACGGCATCTCCACCAGCTTGCCGTTCGAAACCCAGCAACAATTCGTGCACTCCATCCCGGGTTTCGAGCGCGCGCACATCACGCAGCCGGGTTACGCCATCGAATACGACTATTTCGATCCGCGCGATCTCAAGCCCACGCTCGAAACGAAGTTTATCGACGGGCTGTTTTTCGCGGGCCAGATAAATGGCACGACCGGTTACGAGGAAGCCGCCGCGCAGGGACTGCTCGCCGGAATCAATGCGGCGAGAAGCTCGCAGCAGAAAGAATGCTGGTACCCGACACGCGACCAGGCTTACATCGGTGTTCTGGTCGATGACCTGACCACCCGCGGCGTCAGTGAGCCGTATCGCATGTTCACGAGCCGCGCCGAATACCGTTTGTTATTGCGCGAAGACAACGCGGATCTGCGACTGACGCCGATCGCCCGCGAACTCGGTCTCGTCGACGACCAGCGCTGGCGTTTGCTCGAGCGCAAGCGAGAGGCGATCGCAGCGGAGCAACAGCGTCTTGCCGGTTTGTTTCTACACAAAAGCAATCTGAGTACGGAAGACCGGCAGCTGCTCGGTGATGACTACCAGCGGGAGTGCAATGTTGCTGACCTGCTGCGGCGCCCGGAATTTCGCTACAGCGACCTGGAGTGCCTGTCCGCGGTTGGTCGTGGCGCATGGCGTGAAGGCTTTGCCGACGAGGAAGCTGAACAGGTCGCATTGCAGCTCGAGGTCCAGGCCAAGTACGCCGGTTACATCGACAGGCAGCAGCGGGAGATCGAACGGCAGTCAAAGCAGGAGTCGCTCAGGCTTCCCGAAGACGTCGATTACTCGCAGGTCAACGGATTGTCGAACGAGGCCCGGCAGCGCCTGGCAACCGTCCGGCCGACCACGCTTGGCCAGGCATCGCGTCTCGAAGGCGTGACCTCTGCCGCGGTTTCGATACTCCTTATATATCTTAAGAAACGTGACTTCCGGCGCAGCGCATAAACAGCTGCGCAAAAAAAGAAAAAAGGGGCCGGATACATTTTTTTGTTCGGGAAATGTATCCGGCCCCTTTTTCTGGTCCCTCTTTTTTGCGGGCGAATGCACGGTTTCACTGGCCCGGTACGGTATCCTCGACTTCTGTTCGTGACCCGGGATGAGCTGATTTGTCCAATCGCCAGACGAGAGCCGGCCGCCGCCACCGCATGTGGATGGGGCTTTCCGTACTGCTCGGGATCATGGCCGCGATCGCATGGCTGGTCAACGATCTGCCGGAACTTGGCGCACCGGCGCAATCCGTACTCAATCGCGCGCTGGTAGCCGAGCCCGAGTCGCTCGATCCGCACAAGGTGCGCACCAAGCAGGCCGGCGACGTACTACGCGACATCGGCGAGGGGCTCACCGGTTACACGGAAAGCGGCGAACTGATCGCTACCGGCGCCGAGCGCTGGGAATTATCCGAAAACGGACTCGAATATCGATTCCTGTTGCGAGCCGACGCGCGCTGGTCGAATGGCGATCCAGTAACGGCGCAGCATTACGTTTACTCCTTTCGCCGGCTGGTCGATCCGGCAACGGCCGCCGTATTTGTGGAGGTGCTGGCCGATGTAGAGAATGCGGCGGCGATCGTCGCCGGAGAGTTGCCCGCAGAAACCCTGGGCGTCGAGGCCCGCGGAGATTTTGAACTGGTCATTCGCCTGCAGCGCAGGGTTCCCTACTTTCTCTCCTTGCTGACGAACCCGGTCGCTTACCCGGTGCACCCACAATCAGTGGAAAAATTCGGTGACGCTTATGCACGCGCCGGAAACCTTCCCAGCAACGGTGCCTACAAACTCGACACATGGATAATAGGCTCGATCATCGAGTTGTCGCGAAACGAAATGTATCGAGACGATGCAAACACATCGATCGACATCGTTCGTCATCATCTTGTGACGGATTCGACCACGGAGTTGAATCGGTATCGGGCGGGCGAGCTGGATATCACCTACAGCGTACCGCCAGAAGCTTTTGCGCAGGTGCGACGCGAGCGTCCGGACGAACTCCGCGTGTCTCCCTACCTGAGCGTGTATTTCTACGGATATAACCTGACCAGGCCGCCATTCGCCGACAATCTGCAACTACGCAAGGCGCTGTCGATGGCAATCGACCGCGAAGTGCTCGTCGAGAAAATTACCGGACGTGGTGAGCAGCCGGCCTATGGATGGGTACCGCCGGGAGTGAACAACTACGAGCCACGGCAATTCTTCTATGCATCGATGGACAGGGAACAACGGCACGAGGCCGCAAAGCGCATGTACCTGGAGGCCGGCTACGGCGAAGACAACGTGGCGCAAGTCGAGCTTCGCTACAACACAGCCGACGTTACGCAGCGCATTGCGCTGGCTATCGAGGGAATGTGGCGTGACGTTCTGGGCGTCGAAACGCGCCTGATCAACGAGGAACAGCAGGTGCTGCTGTCGAATATCCGCGCGATGCAAGTCACCCAGGTGTTTCGCTCGGCCTGGACCGGAGACTACAACGATGCCAACAGCTTCCTTTATCTTTTCAAAAGCGATAGTCCGTCTAATCTGTTCGGTTATCGCAACGAGGAATTCGACCAGCTGCTGGAGAGTGCTGCCAACCAGACGGACCTGACGCACCGTCGCTATTTCCTCGAAGAAGCAGATAGGGTCTTGCTCGCCGACCAGCCGGTCGTGCCGATCTATTTCTATGTAAGCAAACACCTCGTCAGTCCGCGGGTGCGGGGCTGGGGAGACAACGTGCTGGATTATCATTACAGTCAGTACCTGAGTCTCGCCGACCAACCCTGAGTATCCGAGCAGAATGCTGCGCTATGCCCTGAAGCGCGTCGTAGGCGCAATCCCGACCTTGTTCCTCGTCGTGGCCCTGGCCTTCCTGATGGTACGCGCCGCACCCGGTGGGCCATTCGACTCGGAACGCGTCCTGCCACCCGAAGTGGCGGCAAATATCCAGCGTGCCTATCACCTCGATGAGTCGCTGCCGCAGCAATTCCTCCGTTACCTGTCAGGCGTGCTGCATGGTGATCTCGGGCCCTCGTTTCGTTACAGCGACTACAGCGTCGGCGAACTCATTCGCGCCTCGTTTCCTTTGTCCGCGCGTCTCGGCATCCTGGCGCTGCTGCTCGCGTTGATCGTCGGCATCGCGGCGGGGCTTGTTGGCGCAATTCGCAGAGATACGTTTACCGACCGGGTGGTGAGCGCGGTTGCGATGACCGGCGTCTCCGTACCCGTGATCGTCATCGCGCCCGTACTGGTGCTGGTCTTCGCGGTTCAGCTTGGTTGGGTGCCGGCCGGCTGGAGCGGCGGCCGCGACGTTGCTCGCTGGATCCTCCCGGTAATCGCGCTTGCCTTGCCGCAGATTGCCTTCATCGCGCGGATCACGAGGAGCAGCATGATCGATGTCCTCGAAAGCGAGTTCATTCGCACGGCCCGGGCACAGGGCTTGCAAACAGCAACCATCATCCGCCACCACGCGATGAAGCCCGCGCTGCTGCCCCTGCTGTCTTATCTCGGGCCCGCCGTCGTCGGCCTTATTACCGGGGCAATCGTTGTCGAGAAGATCTTCGGCATACCCGGCCTCGGATACCTGTTTGTGCAGGGTGCGCAGAATCGCGATTTCACGCTCATTCTTGGCCTGGTCATTCTTTACGGGACGCTCATCGTCGTATTCAACCTCGCCGTAGATTTGTTGTACGGCGTGCTCGATCCGAGGATTCGTCGCCGATGAGCTGGGTGATCGCATTGCGCCGCATCGTCGCACCGGCCAGCAGCAATCGGCTGATCGTGTTCAGCGTAACGATGCTCGTGGCGATTACCATTCTCGCTATAGCCGGGCCGTTGCTCAGTCCGCACAGCCATTTCGCGACAAACCTGGACGGCCGGCTGCAATTGCCGACCCTGGCGGGCTGGCACCTGTTCGGCACCGACGAACTCGGGCGTGACCTGTTCGTACGGACGCTGCAGGGAACAAGGGTAACGCTGCTGGTTGCTATCGTTGCGAGTGCAGTGAGCTTCGTTATCGGCGTGTCTTACGGTGCAATCGCCGGTTTTGTCGGCGGCAAGACGGACGCCATCATGATGCGCATCGTCGACGTGATGTACGCGCTTCCCTACATTTTCTTCGTCATTCTCCTGATGGTCGTGTTCGAGCGCAGTCTCGTGCTCGTGTTCATTGCCATCGGCGCGGTCAACTGGCTGGACATGGCGCGAATCGTGCGCGGCCAGACCATGAGTCTGCGGGAAAAGGAATTCGTCGACGCGGCTCGACTGTTCGGCGTTTCACGCACAGCGATTATTTTTCGACATATCCTGCCGAACCTGCTCGGCACCGTGGTGGTGTACCTTACACTGACGATTCCGCAGGCAATCCTGATGGAGTCGTTCCTGAGTTTTCTCGGGCTCGGCGTCCAGGAACCGGATGCGTCACTCGGCACGCTGGTCAATGCCGGCGTCGGCCAGATGGAGCAGGCACCATGGATGCTGCTGGTGCCGGCGACGCTTCTCGCACTGATGTTGTTCTGCTTCAATTTTCTGGGTGACGGACTGCGCGACCTTGCCGATCCGCGGAAGCAGAAATGAGCGATCGCGGCGAAAGCAACACGTTGCTCGAGATAAAGAACCTGAGCGTTGCGTACGGCGATACGAAGGTCGTCGACTCACTGAGCTTCACCTTGTGTCCCGGAGAGTCCCTTTGCATCGCCGGCGAATCGGGGTCGGGCAAGTCGCAGACGGCGCTCGCGATCATGGGGCTGTTGCCGCCGAATGCGCGGGTCAGCGGCGAAGTGTTGTTCCGTGGTCGAAACCTGATAGGCGCAGCAAACGACACCCTGAACGACTACCGAGCGCGACGCATGGCGATGGTTTTCCAGGACCCGATGGCGGCGCTGAATCCCTACCTGAGCATCGGCAAGCAGCTGCGGCGCATTCTGATCGATCATGGCATGGCCTATGGAGCCGACGCGACCGAACGAGCACTCGCCATGTTGTCTCGCGTCGGATTGCCGGATGCAGAGCGACAATATCGCGCCTATCCACATGAACTGTCAGGCGGCATGCGACAGCGTGCATTGATCGCCTCCGCGCTGATCGCCGAACCGGAATTGCTGATCGCGGATGAACCGACCACGGCGCTCGACGTTACAGTGCAGGCGCAAATATTGCGTCTGCTCGGCGAGCTCAGGAAGCAAACCGATGTCGCGATGCTGCTGATCACCCACGATCTCGGTGTCGTTTCCGGCAACTGCGAGCGCATGATGGTGATCGACCAGGGGCGGCTGATCGAGCAGGGATCGACCCGCGAATTGTTCGCAAATCCTTCCCGCCAGCGAACCGCCAGCATGATGACGGCCGCGTCCGGTTTCATCAGCGCCAGCCCGCCAAGAAAATCAGCGGGCACTGACGACCAGGGCGCAGCCCTGCTCGAAACAAGGAACCTGTCTGTTGCGTTTCGCGAGCGCCGCGCCGGGCGACGACAAAAACTGCATGCCGTGCAGGACATCAGCCTGACGATCGGTCGCGGAGAAACACTGGCCGTAGTCGGAGAGTCGGGCTCCGGCAAGACCAGCCTTGCAAGAGCAATCGTCGGCCTGCTGGCCGAATCTTCGGGCACCGTGAGCTTCCTTGGGAATTCGCTCGAGCCCTTGGTCGAGACCCGATCGAACAAGATCCGGCGGCAACTGCAGATGGTTTTTCAGGATCCGGTTGGGTCACTCAATCCGGCCATGCGAGTCGGCACCATCATTGCCGAACCGCTGCTGGTGCACGAGCGGTCGATGACGACGACAGAGCGGGTGCGTGCAAGCGATGAAATGCTGGCTCGGGTCGGCCTGTCGGCAGACCTCAGGAGTCGCTATCCGCATGAACTGTCCGGCGGTCAGGCTCAGCGCGTTGCTATCGCGCGCGCATTGATAATGAAGCCCGCGGTTCTGATTTGCGACGAAGCCGTCGCTGCACTGGACGGCTCGGTCCGGCAGGAGGTGCTGGGACTGCTGCAGGCGGAGCAGCAGCGCTCCTCATTATCGCTGCTTGTGATAACGCACGACCTTGCTGTCGTACAACAACTGAGTCATCGCGTGCTTATCATGTACATGGGCCGGCTTTTCGAGATGACCGGCGCGCGCGAATTGTTTCGCCGTCCGAAACATCCCTATACACGCCTGCTGCTCGACTCGACGCCATTGGCCGGGCGTTCACCACCTCCCGATGTTCCGGTGGTCGCCAGCGAACCTGCTTCCATTCTGAATCCGCCGTCGGGCTGTGTATTTCACCCCCGCTGCCCGCATGCGATCGAACGCTGCCTGGAAGAACGTCCTGCGCTTCAATCGGCCGAGCACGGCATCGTCGCCTGTCACCGCGCGCAGGAACTCGATTTGTCGCGGTAACAGCGTGCCGCCGAAAAAAGGGGCCGGATACATTTTTTTGTGCAGAAAATGTATCCGGCCCCTTACTAAGAAAATGTATCCGGCCCCTTTTTCGCCTTTTTCGGGAGGGCGAGTCGTCGGGTTCTACCGGTATTTGTCGTTAAGGCCCGCGCCAGAGGCAATCATCGGCAGAATTTTCTCGATACGCCTGAGCCTGGTGTCCTCGCGCTTGGCCTGGGCGACGTAGTCCGTGTATTCGCGTTGCAATCCCGGCCGCAGGCCATCGAACGCCGACCGCGCCCTGCTGTTCTTTGCAAGCGCCTTTCTGAGTTCTTCGGGAACGACGATCGGCCTGGAGCGATCCGCCTTGATCTTGCGGCCGCTTTCGACGATTGCGATTGCTTCTTTCAGGTAGCTCTTTATCAGGCCTTGCCGGATGTCTTTGGCCGAGTTCATGCGCCACTGGCGCAATGCCTTGGTGCGGCCTTCCTGCGCGTTGATCAGCACGCCGGCCTTGTCTGCCAGCAGTGCGCCCTGGAAAAACCACAGGCCGAAATAAGATTTGAAAGCACCGAGCCCAACGATGTTCTTGTCTTCGAACGTGTAACAGGGGCCGCCCCACTTGATGGTTTCCGCGAGCCCGCTTGCCAGCAGCAGGCGACGCAAGGATTTCAGTTCGGACTGCCAGTGTTCCGCCGAATCGATAAACGCATCGACGGATTTGTGACGCAACATGAACGATCCCTCCGCAACATCACGACGATGCCGGTTCCGCCAGCGCCGCGACGTTTGCCGTTGCGGCTGCTTTCTCATGACGGCCGGCGAGCAGAAGATATACCACCGGTACAACAAAGAGAGTGAATATTGTGCCGAAACTCATGCCGCCGACAATCACCCAGCCAATCTGGTGCCGCGCTTCGGCACCCGCGCCACTTGCGATGGCCAGCGGGACCGCGCCCAGAACCATTGCGCCGGTCGTCATCAGAATCGGCCGCAAGCGCTGGCTGGCCGATTGCAGAACGGCGTCCCGCTTGTTCAGCCCCTTCCCGCGCAGCTGGTTGGCAAACTCCACGATCAGAATGCCGTGTTTCGAAATCAGGCCGACCAGCGTTACCGCGCCAATCTGGGTGTAGATATTCCACGAACCGGTAATTTCCCAGAGCCCTGCCGCATTACCCTTGTTGATGATCGCCAGGCACAGGAACGCGCCGAACATCGCCAGCGGTACCGAGATCAGAATGATCAGCGGGTCGATGAAGCTCTCGAACTGCGCCGATAGCACCAGGTAAATGAAAATCAATGCGAGGGCCATCATCAAAAACGCGCTGGATGCGGACTCGCGAAACTCGCGTGATTGCCCGGACAGATCGTAAAGCGCCTCCGGCGCAACCTCGGCAAGCGCCTGGTCCATCCAGTCCAGCGCCTCGCCCAGCGGGTAACCCGGGGCAAGCCCCGCCGTAACCGTCGCCGAACGAAGTTTGTTGAAGTGGTTCAGCTCCTTGGCGGCGACATCTTCGGTAATCGTGGCAAGGTTTTGCAGCTGTACCATCTGGTCGTTGGTCCCGCGGACAAAAATATTGCTGAGGTCGCCAGGGGTTCGCCGCGATCTATCCTCGATCTGCACGATGACGTCGTACTGTTCGGAGCCACGCTTGAAGCGGGTTACGTTGCGTCCGCCCAGCATGGTCTCGAGCGTGCGGCCGACGGAGCCGACACTTGCGCCAACAGCCGAAACCTTTTCGCGATTAATGTCGATCTTGAGTTCGGGCTTGTTCAGCTTCAGGTCCGTGTCAGGATTGGTAAGACGCGGGTTCTCGGCCATTTTCACCAGCAGCCGCTGCACTATCTCGCCGAGCTCATCCCAGGTCAGCGTGCTTTGCACGACAAAGCTCACCGGTTGCCCGAATCCGTGCTGGCCGAGCGGCGGCGGCGTGACCGGGAACGCCATCAGGCCGGCTATTCCCATGAACTGCGGGAACAGGCTCTGCGCTATCTGTCCCGCGCTGCGTTCGCGTTCGGCCCAGTCCTGCAGGCCGACAAAAGTTATGACATTGGTTACGCCGTTGAAGCCGGTAAAACCGAAATGCCGCACGCGTTCCGGCACCTGCTGCAGGTAACCCTCGAGTTCCTGTGCGTAACGATCGGTGTATTCGATCGTCGAGCCTTCGGGTGCCGTGCCGAATCCGATAATGAAGCCCTGATCTTCTTCGGGCGCAAGTTCTTCGGGCAGCGACATGAACAACGCCAGCATCCCGCCGATAATGCCGGCGGCCGCGCCGAGCACGATCCACTTGCGAGACAGCAGGCGATCGAGCAAGCCGTGATATCCGCGATCCAGCCCGCGCAGCAGGCGTTCGCCAAAAGCAAAAAGCGCGCCGTGGCGTTTCTCCTGCCGCAGCAGCTTGGAACACATCATTGGCGACAGCGTGAGAGCCGTGAACCCGGACACGATGACCGCGCCGGCCAGCGTCAGCGCGAATTCGATAAACAGCTTGCCGCTGCGGCCCGTCGAAAAAGCAAACGGCAGGTAGACGGCGGCAAGCGTGATGGTCATCGCTACGATGGCGAACGCGATCTCCCGGCTGCCGGTCAGCGCCGCCTTCATCGGTTCCATGCCTTCCTCGATGTGCCGGTAAATGTTTTCCAGCATGACGATCGCATCGTCGACCACGAGACCTATTGCCAACACCATCGCCAGCAGCGACAGCGTGTTGATGGTAAAGCCGAACAGGTACATCAGCGCGAATGCGCCGATCAGCGACACAGGAATGGTAACAATAGGCACCAGCACGGCACGCCAGTTCCTGAGGAACAGGAAAATCACCAGCACCACCAGCAGGATGGCCTCGAGGACGGTAACAAACACCTCGTTGATGGAGCTTTCGATGAACACGGTGGAGTCGAAAGCCATTTCCACCTTCATACCTTCCGGCAGGGAGTGGGTGATTTCAGGGAGAACGACTTTCAGTTCCTTGGAAATGTCGAGCGGATTCGCAACGGCCTGCTTGACGATGCCGAGCGGCACGGCGTTCCTGCCGTTGAAGCGGGCGCGGAATCGCGACGAGTCGGCGCCCAGCTCGATGCGTGCTACGTCGCCGAGGCGCACGAGGAAGCGGTCCGTTTCCTTGACGACGATGTTTGCAAACTGTTGCGGTTCGCGCAGGTCGGTTTCGGCGAGCACGGTAAACTCACGTTCGCTGCTCTCGACGCGGCCCGCTGGCGTTTCGATGTTTTGCGCGCGTAACGCGGCTTCGATGTCGTCAGGACTCAATTCGTAGCCGGCCAGCCGGTCCGGGTCGAGCCAGATACGCATCGCATAGCGATTGCCATACACCTGGGCCTCTGCAACACCGGGAATGGTCTGGATTCGATCCTTGACGAGACGATTTGCGATATCGGCTATTTCGATCAGGTCGTGCCGGTCGGAAGAGAACGCCAGGTAGATGATCGGCTGCGCATCCGCTTCCTGTTTCTGTACGATCGAATCGTCGGCTTCCTGCGGCAGTGAGCCTCGCGCCTGCGCAACCCTGTCGCGCACGTCGCTGGCGGCCGCGTCGGCATCGCGATCGAGCCGGAATCGAACCGTAACCTGGCTTTCTTCGGCCCGGCTGATCGAGCGTATGTAATCGATACCTTCAATGCCCGAGAGCGCATCTTCGATAGGCTTGGTGATCTGCGATTCGATGACCTGCGCATTGGCGCCGGGATAACCCGTGAACACGGAGACGATCGGCTCGTCGACGTTCGGTATCAGGCGAACGGCAAGGCGTTCGTAGCAAATCAGGCCGATCAGCAGAATCACCAGGTTCATGACCGTGGCGAGGACCGGGCGCTGAATGGACAGGGTGGGCAGCTGCATGAGACTTCTAGTTGGTAGCGGTCGTTGCCGCGCCTTTGGACTGGACATCGGCGCCTTCGAAGAGTTTCATCTGGCCCGCGGTTACGATCGTGTCACCGACCTCGAGACCCGATAGCACCTCAACCTGTCCGGGCAATCGTTCGCCAATCCGGACCACACGCTGCTCGGCCTTGCCATCGACGACCACGTATACCGTCTTGTCGTGGCCCACCGGCCAGATGGCCTCTTCCGGCACCAGCAGCGCGTTTTCCTTTTGCGCCAGCGTGACATTCACCCTGACAAAAAATCCGGGCCGCAGCTTCAGCTCGCCATTCGGCAGGCTGGCACGAACCGCGACGCTGTGACCCGCGACGTCGATGCGTGGCGACACGGCTGTAATGGTTCCGCCAAAGGTTTCACCGGGATAGGCATCGGTGCTGACCTCGACCGGCTGGCCCGCCTTTATCTTCGGGAACAGCGTTTCCGGCAGGCTGAATTCGACGCGCAAGGGATCCAGTTGCACTACATCGACGACGGCCTGGCCTGTTGTTGCGTAATCCCCGACGTTGATTTTGCGCAGCCCGACGTAGCCGTCGAACGGAGCCCGAATCACTGTCTTGTAAAGCTTTGCCTGGGACGACAACAGGCGCGCCGTGTCCACGTTCATGTTGGCCTGCGCCGCGTCGTAGTCGTTGGCCGAAATCAGCTTTTTCGAATACATCTCGCGCGCACGCTCGAAAGCGGCGGTGCTTCGTTCGGCGTTCGCCCGCGCTTCGTTGACCTCCGCCTCGAGCACCGTCGCCTCAATCGAAAACAGAGGGTCACCCGTTTTCACCCGCTGGCCTTCCGCGAAGTGAATTTTGACAATCTGTCCCGGCCCTTCGGCGCGCAGCTCCGCCGAGGCCTCGGCCAGCAGCGTTCCGACCGCCTTGACCGAGGACTCCATTGTCGTCGCACGGACCTGCGCGGTCTCGACCGTCGTTGGAAAACCGCCTTGCGCAGATGCCAGGGTCGAGGCGGCGCAAAGCGAAACGGCGATGATTCTGGGGATTAGCATGAAATACCTGTTATTCGGACGCGCCAGCGGCCCTGCGGCAGCATCAGTTTATGGGTTCTTTAGACCACGAAGGCGCCATCGGTTCGATATGAATTCTACCCCGCGCGCCGGGTCGCGTCTTGCCGGCGCTTACTGGCCCGGCAGCGGAATCGGCATCGGTACGCCGTTGACCGTCAGCAGGCCACCGGCAAATTCAGCCTCCATCCGGTAAACGTCGCCGTTGAGCTGCAGAAAACCCATCTGGATCATGCCATCGGTTTCAGGGCTCATCTGCCGCCCCATTTCCACCAACGCCGCCGGGATCTCGACATCGGCCGAGGCCCTGGATGCGAGGATCAGCCCCGGCCAGGAAAATGGCCCCGACGTCTCCGCGAGCGTGACACCCAGCTTCGAGCGGATCTGGCCCTGCGGCAAGGAAACATCCAGTTTGTCAAAGCGCAATTCGCCACCGGCAGCGAGCAGGGTCTCAAGGTCTTGCTGAATCAGTCCGAAGAGATCACCAAGAGCGGCCTGCGGATCGTCAGAGGCCCGCGCCGCGTTGACGGCCTTGGATATACGTCCCACCGAGGCCGCGTCCAGATCACTGATGACGCCGTCGAAGGCGATACCAACATCTCCGAAACCCGGCACGACCAGTCGCTCCAGGATCATTTGGGTTCTTGCATTCAGCTCCTCGCCATCGATCGTGGATGATCCGTCGATCGACAGCTTGTGGAATTCGGCTCCCGGGCCGGCAGTGCCGCCGACGACCAGCGAATCGATGCTCATGTTGAGGTCGCCAACCGGAAATCCATACTCTGTATCCATCTGTTTCGCATCGATCTTGAACAGGCCGACGCTGGCGGTATCTGCACCGGAACGGTACGACCACGGCTGCACCTCACCCTTCAGCGAGAGGTCGCGGCTGCTGCTGTCGGCGACGAAGCGCAGATCGGCACCGGCCCAGGTTGCCACGCCCTTGTTGTCTTCGCGCGAACCCGCCTCGAGAACATAGCGACCGGTGGTTTCGCCTGTCAGGCTGGTCTCGCTGTAGATGGTGCCGGGCAAATCCGTCAGATTGCCCTTGCCGTCATCGACGTGCAGGGTCGACACCATGCGCGCCAGGCCGGGTTTCAGTGAGCCTGAGGCCTGCGACATGGAGCTCAGCGGAACGAGGCCGTGATCGAAGCGCGTGTCGATGATCAGCGACGGCATGGATTCGCCTTGCGCAATGGCGGCTTTCAGGTCGGCATCTCGCAAGGTCACGCGATGCGTTCCCTCGGACGTGAACCAGCCGCGGTTGAACTTCTCGGTCGTTACGAGGAAGTCCGGGTTGTCCTTCTTTGCCCATTCGATTTCCTGGGCGAGATTTTTCTCGGCGAGGCGGCCGACGATGCCGGGAGAAATCAGGATTATGAGTGCCAGTACGACCAGCAGGATGACGATTGAGCGTTTCACGTGATGCCTCACAAAGTTTCGGGAAATGCCGCGGAATGCTAGCACGAGCAGGGTCAGCGGGCTGCGCGGTGGCGGGGGTGAAGCTGGCATTCGCCTTTGACTGTCACTACCATAGCGTGCTCCGGCTCCTCGGCGGAGCATTTTCAGAAGAAAAACGGTTGTGATTACAAAGACATACATCGCCATCTCCCGCAGCATTCTGATTCTGGCCGCTGTATTTGCAGCGCAGGCCGTAAGTGCCCAGGACGACGTCGAACAGGGACGGCTGTTGGCCTATACCTGCATGGGCTGCCACGGCATCGACGGTTACCGCAATGCGTATCCTTCGTACCGTGTGCCGAAACTCGGCGGACAAAAAGGTGCCTATATAAAAGCCGCGTTGATCGCCTATCGTGATGGCCAGCGCCCTCATCCGACAATGCAGGCACAGGGCGGCAGCCTCAGCGACGCAGACATCGACAATCTGACGGCCTGGTTCGAGGCGCTGCAACCGCCGGCAAGCGACAATTTGGATGGAGATGACGTCGCCGGTTTTGCGCCGGCCACCTTGTGCGTTACCTGTCACGGTGTCGCGGGCACAGGCGTTGCACCGCAGCCGCCGGTGCTGTCCGGCCAGCACGAAGACTATCTTGTGCACGCGCTGCAGCAGTACAGGGACGGCAAGCGTACCGGCAACATCATGGCGGCATTTGCGGCAACGCTGAGCGATAGCGACATCGCGACGCTCGCCGCTTTCTACGCAAAGCAAGGCGGCCTGTTTACACCGGAAAAAGACCAGTAAGCGGTTCGGGGATGCCCATGCCGGAGCATCCGGCCCACATAACAGAGCTCGGTAATGGTATCTGCGCAATCGATACCGACTACATGCGGCCGCTGCTGGATGCAAGTCACCTGATCGTTGAAAAGGGTCGTGGCGCATACGTCGATACCGGCGTCAATCACAGCGTTCCGTTACTGCTCGAAGCGCTGCGCCAGCACAATCTCGATCCTGGCGACGTCGATTTCGTGTTCCTGACGCACATCCATCTCGATCATGCCGGCGGTGCCGGCCTGCTGATGCAGCATCTGCCGAAGGCGATCGCGGTTCTGCATCCGCGCGGCGCGCCGCACATGATCGATCCGTCGAAGCTGATCAAGGGCTCGCAGGCCGTTTACGGGGAGGCGCTGTATAAGAAGGTGTACGGTGACATCGTTCCTATCGCAAAAGAGCGAATACTGATTGTCGATGACGAACAGACGGTGGAGTTTGCCGGCCGTCCGATGCAGTGTCTTTTTACCGAGGGCCATGCGAGGCACCATTACTGTCTCGCCGATCCCGCATCGCGAGGCGTGTTCACCGGCGACAGCTTCGGCATTTCGTACCGCGAGCTCGACACGGCCCGGGGCGAATTCATCTACCCGACCACCACGCCGGTACATTTCGACCCGCGCGAGGCGCACAAGGCCATCGACCGCATCATGGCGCAGCAGCCGGAGCAGCTGTTCCTGACGCACTACAGCCGGGTGACCGACCTCGAGCGTCTGGCAAACGACATGCATCGGCGCATCGACGACTTCGTCGCGATCGCTTTGCAATACGCGGACCAAGCGGGCCGGACCGGGGCGATGCATCGCCGGTTCTTTGAATACTTTCGCGGCGAACTCGAGCAACACGGATTTCACGGTGACGACGATCGCCTGCACGCCATCATCGATGTCGACATAGAACTCAACACCATGGGCCTTGAGCACTGGCTTGATCACGACAGACAATAGCCAACAACCAAACCGGAATATCCCTATGAAAAAATTTCGCGCTTTCAGGATCGACCAGCAGGCCAAAAGTATCGTCGCCGGTTTTGCGGACTTGTCGCTCGACGACCTGACGGCCGGCGATGTGGTCATCAAAGTCAGTCACTCGACAATCAATTACAAGGACGCACTGGCCGCGACCGGCAAAGGCAAAATTCTTCGAAGCTTTCCGCTGGTTGGCGGCATCGATCTTGCCGGTAGCGTTGTCAGTTCGACCGACAGGCGATTCAGCAAAGGCGATGCGGTACTGGTCAACGGCTGCGGCCTGAGCGAAACGCGCGATGGCGGCTACGCGGAATACGCGCGCGTACCGGCGGATGCTGTGGTGCCGATTCCCGAGGGGATGACCGCGGCACAGGCGATGCAGATCGGCACGGCCGGTTACACGGCAGCGCTTGCGATACATCGCATGGAGCAAAATGGCCAGCAGCCGGAGAACGGGCCGGTCGTCGTGACCGGAGCCACCGGCGGCGTCGGCAGCGTGGCAATCGACATGCTTGCGGGCCGCGGCTACGAAGTGGTGGCGCTGACCGGCAAGGCCGAGCAATCTGCTTATCTGAAAAGTATCGGCGCGT
>JAOUGX010000074.1 GCA_029865385.1 Gammaproteobacteria bacterium | reverse complement strand
CCGGTACGATTCCGCCTGCGATGTACAGGCCGCCGATTGCCCCCGTTGTCAGCGCAAGGTCAGCCGCAACGTTGCCAAGGAACAGGAAAAACTGCTCGAGGGTTTCGGCGCAGCGCGGATCGTCTGTGTTTGCCGTGATGTCTTCCGATTTCGCAGGTCGCGTTCCGTGAAGCGCAAAATGCAGCTCGGCGATACCAGGGCCGGACAGCACGCGTTCGGCTGAGCAGTGCCCGTAGATTCGGCGGAAGTGTCCGGCGATCCGGTCTTCGTCGTCGTTGCGTGCAGACAATGTCACATGTCCGCCCTCGCCACACATCACCTGGCCACCGGAGCCGTCGTCTATCCATGCAGCGACTCCGAGACCACTTCCGGGGCCGAGAACCGCGCTATTGCCTTTGCGATACTCCGTCGCTGACCCTATCTCGACCCGCGATTCGTCGCCAAGCGACGGCAATGCGCAGGCTACGGCATGAAAATCGTTGATCACGTGCAGGCTTCGTACTTCCAACTCCTGTCTGAGTACATCGCGGCTGAAGATCCAGTTGAGATTGATCATGCGGACACGGTCACCGGAGACCGGGGCCGCAATGGCGATAGCGGCATCCGCGGGTCTGGAATCGGTTGACTGGACATACGACGACAACAGGGATCCCACCGATTCGAACTCCGCATTCTTGAAGTAGCGCAGTTGTCGAAGGCCCCGCCGGGAGACATCAAATATTGCGACACGGCTGTTGGTTGCGCCGATATCGGCAATGAGCCAGTCCTTTGCTGTTCGCTTGCGGTTCTTCACATGGGCAGCATCCCGCATCGTTTCCTTGAAAGTCAACGATGACCGGGGGTCTTATTTCTGTAAGATTGGCAGCCAATGGATGCCGTTCGAATCATCTCTCGACCCTGGTACTGGCTTGCGGGAAAAATTTTCTCGGTCTGGGCGCGCCCGTCGGTGCAGCCGGACGACCCCGCTGAGCTGCTTGCAGGCCAGGACGCGAGAGTCTGCTATGTGCTGGAAACGGGCGGGCTGGCCGACACTCTCGCACTGGACCGTGTGTGCAAGGCGCATGGCTTGCCATCGCCGTCCGGTGAGCTCGACTTCTGCGGCGTTCACGAACGCAGCAGCGTTGTTGTCATGCGGCGCAAGAGCGGCTTCATTTTCCGCAAGCCACGCGTGGCAGGGTCTGCAAGGCTGCAGCGCATTGTCGATGCAGCCGTTGCCACGGATGACTCCGAGCTGCTGCTGATACCGGTTGCAATTTACTGGGGCCGGTCGCCGGACAAACAACGCTCGTGGTTCAAGCTGCTGTTCTCCGAGGACTGGGACGTTATGGGTCGCACGCGAAAATTCTTCGCAACGCTGGTCCATGGCCGCAACACCTTGCTGCGCATCAGCCACCCGCTGCCGCTCAGTACAATTGTCAATGAAGGCCTTGAACCCGGTGTCGCGTTTCGCAAATTGTCGCGCATTCTCCGCGTTCATTTCAGGCAGCGCCGTACCGCAACCGTAGGACCGGACCTGTCGCATCGTGGCTCGCTGGTCAATCAGGTGCTGCTGGATCCGCGAGTCCAACGCCTCATCGAATCTGAATCCGGCGACAATCGCGCTCTTCTGGAAAGAACGACGCACAAAGCCCGAAAATATGCGCTGGAGATCGCCGCCAATATTTCGTATCCGAATATCCGTATGGTCGAGCGGTTCCTGCATCGCTTGTGGCACCGTATTTACGACGGCATCGTACTGAACAACGTCGATAACCTTCGCGACGTCGCGAAAGACTGCGAAGTGATTTACGTGCCCTGCCATCGCAGCCATATCGATTACCTGCTGATGGGATACATCCTTTACAACGAGGGACTCAGCATTCCGCACACGGCTGCCGGCATCAATCTCAACATGCCGGTCATCGGCCCGATCCTGCGCCGCGGCGGCGCGTTTTTTCTGCGACGAACCTTCAAAGGCAATCGTCTGTATGCGGCGGTTTTCAACGCGTACCTCAACCAGATTCTGTCGCGCGGCTACCCTATCGAATACTTTGTGGAAGGGGGCCGCAGTCGAACCGGACGCCTGCTGCCACCGAAGGCCGGCATGCTGGCGATGACAGTCGATTCCTGGCTCAGAAACCCGAAGCGGCCGCTGGTTTTCATTCCGGTGTATTTCGGCTACGAGAAGCTCATCGAAGGTGACTCTTTCATTCGCGAACTCAGCGGTGCGGAAAAGAAAAAGGAAACGCTCCTCGGCCTGATCCGCTCGATCAAGTCGCTCCGGGAGAACTTCGGCAAGGTCTACGTCAACATCGGCGAACCGATCCGTATCGAACCGATTCTCGAAAAGTGCAAACCGGACTGGCGCGACGAATCGCGCGAGGCGGACGACAAGCCGGAGTGGGTCACAGGAATCGTCGATGAGCTCGGTGCGCGAATCATGGGCGGCATCAACTCAGCTGCAGCGGTTACACCCATCAGCCTGCTGGCCACAGTCTTATTGTCCACGCCCAAGCAGACAATCGGTGAGATGGAGCTGCATCGTCAACTGAAGTTGAGCATTGACCTGCTGAAGCGATTTCGATACTCGGACTCCGTGACGATTCCGGACCTGTCGCCCGGCGAAATAGTGGACCACGGCGAGCGTCTCGGCGTCATCAGCCGCACCGCGCATCCATTGGGCGATGTAGTTCATATGGCAGAACGCGATGCGGTATTGATGACTTACTTTCGCAACAACGTAAACCATCTTTTTGCCGTACCAGCGGCTATCGCCTGCTGCTTCATCCAGGGACGACGACTGCATCACACCGAACTGCGCCGTCTGGTGCGACTGATCTATCCGTTCATGAAGCGCGAGTTGTTCGTGAAGTGGCAGTTCGAGGACATCGATGCGGTGACCGACGCCGCGATCGAGGCGCTGCTGGATCTCGAGATTCTGACCCGCGATGGAGAGTGCCTGGTGCGGCCGCCGACCGGCTCGGCTCGCGCTTACCAGTTGCTGATGCTCGGCCAGATCATGGTGCCGATGTTGCAGCGTTTCTACCTGGCGATTGCGCTGTTGGTGAAGAACGGCTCCGGGACACTGACCCGTACCAAGCTGGAGACGCTTTGCCAGAAAAGCGCACAGCGACTTTCGATGATCTACGGGCTGAATTCCCCCGACTTCTTTGACAAGGCGCTGTTTCAGGATTTCGTTACAGCACTGCGGGAGCAGGACGTATTGCGCCGCAACATGGCCGGATTTCTGGAATTCGATGACGACCTTGAAAATATCGGTGTTGACGCGCGCCTCGTTCTGGGCGAGGAGATTCGCCACAGTATCCTGTCATTGACTCTGGATACTCCCGGCGTCGAGCGGCTGTGAAAGTTGTTTCTTTCTACCGCTTTGTCGATGTCCCCGATCCGCAAGAGCTCTGCGCCGGACTACAGGCGCTTTGCGATGACAACGGGCTGCTTGGCACGATTCTGTTAGCGAGCGAGGGCGTCAATGGCACGATAGCCGGGTCCGAGGGTGCCGTTCGAAGGGTCCTTGAGTACTTGGGCGAGGAATTGAAACTGGTTGAAAAAATCGATGGCCGCTGGACAGTGGCCGCAACGCCACCGTTCCGGCGCATGCGGGTCCGGGTTAAGAGCGAAATCGTTACTCTCGGTCGACCGGACATCCGGCCGCAACTTCATACCGGAAAACACGTTTCTCCGGCGGAATGGAATCGGCTTATCGCCGACCCGGATACGCTACTCATCGATACCCGCAATCATTACGAAATCGAGGTGGGCACTTTTCCCGGCGCAATCGACCCGAAAACCGACAGCTTCCGCCAGTTTGCTGATTTTGCCAGCGAACTGGGCGATGCGGACAAGGCACGCCCGCTGGCCATGTTCTGCACCGGTGGAATTCGCTGCGAGAAGGCAAGCGCATTGATGCAGGAGCTCGGTTTCAGCGAGGTGTATCAGCTGCAGGGCGGTATTCTGAATTATCTGGAGAATGTCAGCGCCGACGATAGCAAGTGGCAGGGTGAGTGCTTCGTTTTCGACGCGCGCGTGGCGATCGATCGTGACCTGGCCGAGGGCGGTTACGTGCAGTGCCACGCCTGCCGGCGGCCACTGTCGACCGAAGATCTCGATTCGCCCGCCTATCGAGAAGGAGTCTCCTGTCCTAAATGCATCGACGAACTCGAGCCAGACCGGGCAGTGAGGCTCGAGGAGCGGCGCCGGCAGGTTGCGCTCGCGCGCGAACGCGGCCAGGAGCACATTGGAGCCAAACTTGATTGAATTTTCGACAGTCGTTTGCCCGAACTGCGGCCACGCCAAGAAGGAACGTATGCCGACGGATGCCTGCCAGTTTTTCTACGAATGCGAAAATTGCGCTACTTTGCTCAAACCGAAAGCAGGCGACTGCTGTGTGTTTTGTTCCTACGGCAATGTGAAATGCCCGCCGATCCAGCAAGGAGACGAGTGCTGCCGGCGATAGTCAACGAGCAGGTACCGAACATGTATGTCATCGATCTGGCCAAGCAAACCGGTGCCGCGCCGGACACCATTCGCTACTACACGAAAATCGGCCTTTTGCAGCAGGAGTTCATCAATCGATCCCGGAGGAGGAATTGTCGATGAATCACCATGATTGCTGCGGAAAAGACCACAGCCTACCGAGTGGACACGGCCAGGCTGCGCATGGCCACGGACCGCAAGGGCACGGAAATCACGTTGCCGCTGCCACACAATCGGCGGGAGCCGCGGTTGCCGGCCAGTGGACCTGCCCTATGCACCCGGAAATAGTGCAGGACGGGCCCGGAAGCTGCCCGCTGTGCGGCATGTCGCTCGAACCGGTCATGCTGTCGGCCGATGAACCCGAGGATGCGGAATTCATCAGCATGCGGCGTCGCTTTCGCTGGGCAATGCTCCTGACGCTGCCGCTGTTCCTGATCGCGATGGGCGAGATTTTGCCCGGCCGGCCGCTGGAGGCATTCGCTTCGATGCGGTCATTGCGTGTACTGCAAATGCTGCTGTCGACACCGGTCGTCCTGTGGGCTGCATGGCCGTTCTTCGAGCGCGGCTGGCAATCCATCGGCAATCGCAGTCCGAACATGTTCACGTTGATAGCGATGGGTGTCGGGGTCGCCTGGCTCTACAGCGTTATCGCCGTGTTCGTCCCCCAGTGGTTTCCGGCTGCGTTCCGTGGCCACGGCGGTGAAGTCGAAGTGTATTTCGAAGCGGCGGCGGTCATCGTGACCCTGGTTCTGCTCGGTCAGGTCCTCGAACTCGGTGCGCGCAGCCGCACGGGCGCCGCCATTCGCGCACTGCTTGGCCTGGCACCGAAAACGGCGCGGCGCATCGACAGCGACGGCGGCGAGCACGATGTCGACCTTGGCGAAGTCGTCGTGGGAGACCGATTGCGGGTTCGACCGGGCGAGAAAATTCCGACCGACGGTGTCGTCGCGGAAGGATCGAGTTCAGTCGACGAGTCGATGGTGACGGGCGAACCCCTGCCGGTCAGGAAGTCCACAGGCGATGCGCTCGTCGGCGGTACGATCAATGCAAGTGGCTCACTGATCATGAAAGCGGAACGCGTTGGCAGCGACACGCTGTTGTCCCGCATCGTGCACATGGTCGCCGCCGCGCAGCGTAGCCGGGCACCCATTCAGAAACTCGCCGACATTGTGGCTGCCTGGTTCGTGCCGGCCGTGATTGTGATTGCAGTTCTCACCGCCCTCGTGTGGGGCAGCGTTGGGCCGGAGCCGCGCATGGCCTACGCGATTATCAATGCCGTTGCGGTGCTGATCATCGCCTGTCCCTGTGCCCTCGGCCTCGCTACGCCGATGTCGATCATGGTGGCCGCAGGTCGTGGAGCGACGGAGGGCGTGCTGTTCAAGAACGCGGAAGCCATCGAGGTGTTGCGCCAGGTCGATACGTTGATTGTCGACAAGACAGGAACGTTGACCGAAGGCAGGCCGACACTGACCTTCGTTCACGCAAGCGGGGAAGTCGGGGAGAAAGCACTGCTGCAGTTGGCAGCGTCGCTGGAGCGCGCGAGCGAGCATCCGTTAGCAGAGGCTATCGTCCGCGGCGCTGAAGACAAAGGCATCGACTTGCGCAGCGTCAGGGATTTCGAATCACTGACCGGCCGGGGCGTCAGCGGCCGGGTCGACGGCAAACGTGTTGCGATCGGCAATCGGCGCATGCTGGCGGAGACAGGAAGTGATATTGCCGCGCTCGACGCACTGGCCGAGAAGCGACGCGGGGAGGGCGAAACGGTCATGTTCGTTGCCATCGACGAGCGCCCGGCCGGTATTGTCGGCGTCTCGGATCCTGTCAAGGAAACAACGCTGGAGGCGATAAAGGCGCTTCGGGACGAGGGAGTGCGGGTGGTCATGCTGACCGGGGACAGCAAGACGACGGCAGCGGCGGTCGCGAACCGGCTGGCTATCGACGAAATCATCGCGGAGGTATTGCCCGAGCAGAAAGCCGAGACCGTCAGACGGTTTCGTGCGGAGGGACGCATCGTGGCGATGGCCGGCGACGGCATCAACGATGCGCCGGCGCTCGCCGAGGCGCAGGTTGGCATCGCTATGGGAACCGGCACCGATGTCGCGATGGAAAGCGCCGCTATCACGCTGGTCAAAGGAGACCTGCGTGGCATAGTTCGAGCTCGCCGCCTCAGCCATGCGACCATGAACAATATTCGCCAGAACCTGTTCTTTGCTTTTGTTTACAACGCGCTGGGCGTGCCGATTGCAGCAGGGCTTCTGTATCCGTTTACCGGGATGCTGCTGAGCCCCATGCTGGCGGCGGCAGCCATGTCGGTCAGTTCGGTGTCGGTGATCGCGAATGCCTTGCGTCTGCGCCGGGCCAGGATTTAGAACCAGAATCGCAGGCCCGCTACAGCGCTTATTGCGTGACTGTCTTCGCCGCCTGCATTGGCGTAATCGGCTGTACCGCCGTAGAGTGCCAGCCACTCGACGCCAATGTAGGGCGCGAACTTTCGATGAAACTCGTAGCGCAGCCGCAGGCCGACATCGAGACCACGGATGCCGGATCCCAGCGAATACTCCGGCTCCTTACTCGCACCGATTTCGAGTTCCAGCCGTGGCTGCAGAACCAGTCGCTGGGTGATCAGTAACTCGTATTCGGTTTCGAAGCGGGCCGATAGCTTGCCATCGTCAGAAACAAAAAGCGCCGCGTCTATCTCGAACCACTGTGGCGCGAGACCCTGCAGGCCGATCGTCGCGAACGTGCGCTGCGGGCCGGGTTCGAAATCGTGACGCAGGCCGAACTGCAGATCGAAAAAGGTCGTGATTGCCCGGCTGTAGAGCATCTGCAGTTCCGCATCTTCGTCATCGCCCTCGGTTTTCCACCAGAATTTGTGCAGGTCCCGTCCGACCCAGCCCTGCACATCCCAGAGCCATTTACCAGGGTCCTGCCGGTACTCGAGGCGATCGGCCTGCGTGTACGTCATACTGCTTTCGTGCATCTCGTCGGCGTACAACGGAACGACGATGCAAAAGGAAATCGCCGCGGCAACAATGCGTGTGCTCACGAGCTCACCTCACCAGCCTCTATGACGGACACTTTCCTCATCATGCCGGCTACCATGTGGTACAGCAGGTGGCAGTGAAATGCCCAGTCGCCCGGCGCGTCGGCGGTGATGTCGACTGACAATTTCTCGGCGGGTTTCAGAACCACCGTGTGCTTGCGCGGATTGTAGCGACCATTGCCGTTCACCAGTTCTACGAACATGCCGTGCAGGTGAATCGGGTGCGACATCATCGTGTCGTTGACGAGTACGAGGCGCAGCCTTTCGCCGTGAACGAATTCCAAGGGGCCTTTCACCTCGGAAAATTTAACGCCATCGAACGACCACATGTACCGCTCCATGTTGCCGGTCAGGTGCAGCTCCAGCGTGCGGCCGGGTTTGCGGCGATCGCTGTTCGGCTGCAGGCTTTTCAGGTCGGCATACGTCAATACCCGGTGATCTAGCCCGGTGAGTCCCAGGCCGGGTTCGGCGAGTAGGTCGCGGGACTGCTCCGCCACATTGTCGACGCCGACTCCTTTGATGTGATCATGCCGCTGCTCGAGAGGCATGTTCATGCCATGGCGCATGTCGGCATGGTCGGGCTTGGTATCGCCGGTAGCCATGTCGTCGTGTGCCATGCCCATGTCGGCCATCGTGAGTAACGGTCGCTTTCTCAAGACCGGCACCTCGGCACGCATGCCGGGGCCGGGCGCCAGGGTGCCGCTGACGTAGCCGCTGCGGTCCATCGCCTCGGCGAAAAGCGCGTAAGCGCGTGCGTCCGGCTCAACGATCGCATCGTAGGTTTCGGCGACGCCGATCTGGAATTCCTCGACAGTGACCGGCTGCACGTCGATGCCGTCGGCCTGCACGATCTGCATCGGCAGGCCCGGAATACGCACGTTGAAAAAACTCATCGCGGAGCCGTTGATGAAACGCAACCGAATGCGCTCGCCGGGCCGGAACAAGGCGGTCCAGTTGGCGGCCGCGTCCTGGCCATTCATCAAGTAGGTGTAAGTTGCTCCGGTGACGTCGGCAATGTCCGTCGGCGACATACGCATGTTGCCCCACATGCGCCGGTCTGCCGCAGTTTGCTTCCAGCCTTTTTCCGAGGCGTCAGCAAACAGGTCGGCGAGTGTGCGTCGCTGGTAATTGTAGTACTCCGGCATCTTTTTAAGGTTGGCAAATACCGTTTCCGGACTTTCGAAAGTCCAGTCGGAAAGCAGCACGACGAACTCGCGGTCGTAGTCGATGGCATCTTCGTCCTTCGGGTAGATGATGATCGGGCCGTAGACGCCGGTCTGCTCCTGGAAACCCGAATGGCTGTGGTACCAGTACGTGCCGTTTTGCAGCAGATCGAAATCGTAGCGAAAAGTCTCGCCGGGCTTTATGCCGTCGAAGCTGATGCCCGGCACGCCGTCCATGATGTACGGCAGGATCAGGCCGTGCCAGTGAATAGAACTGTCGTGATGCAGGTCGTTGCGCACGTTCAGTGCGATCCGCTCGCCCTCGCGCATGCGCAGAAGCGGCCCCGGCACCGTGCCGTTGATGCCGGTTGCGACGGCTTGTCGGCCGCCGATGGTGACGGGTGTATGGCCTATCGCGAGGTCGTAGGTCGAGGCAGTCGGCGCTTGCGCGTCCGGGCGAGCGGTTCGCGCCCAGGCCGGCAACGGCAAAGACGTGCCAATACCGGCCGCCGTGGCGAATCGCAGCGCGTCGTGCAGGAAGCGCCGGCGCGAAGAATGCTTTTTCTCGTCCATCAGGAAATCGGGCCCCGCAAGAGCAGTCGGTCAATGGCTGCTCAGGCATCCATGTCAGGAATCAGCGCGCTTTCCATGCGCGTGATCATGTCTTTGAGAATCAATCGTCTTTTCTTGAGGCGCCGGATGCGCAGCTGGTCGACCATGGGATCGTGTGAAAGCTTGTCGATCAGGTAGTCGAGATCCCGGTGCGTGACACGCAGTTCCCGGAGTTTTGCAAACTCCTTGAAGGATTCTGTATCGACTTTGTCGCTCATAGGTCTGTAGCAGAATTTCCCCTGTCCATGTTCGCGAATCCTATCCCAGTTTATCGTTGGAAACAGAGACTGTGCGGTTAGCTCGCGACCAGCATGCCCAACCAGTCATTGTCCTGCGGCCCGACGACCAGGAAATGGGGGTTCAGAATATCACTTTTTGTGTTATACATCAGTGGCTTGCCATCCAATGTCACAACCTTGCCGCCGGCCTGTTCGACGACGGCCTGCGCTGCCGCCGTGTCCCATTCCGAGGTCGGGCCGAGACGTGGGTAAACGTCGGCCAGGCCCTCGGCAATTACACAGAATTTTAATGAACTGCCCATCGGGTGCATTTCGTATTCTCCAAGCGAATCGAGGAAATTGTCGAGACTGCTGCCCCGATGGGAACGGCTGCCAACTACTCGCGCAGGCACCGCACTGCTGGCCGAGACGCTGATCGATCTTGGCGGTCGGCCGGGCATGCGAACGTCCGCCCCGTATCCATTGCAACCGACATAGGTCTTGCCGCTTACCGGAACGTGCACAACGCCGAAAACCGGCCGGCCGTTTTCGATCAGGGCCACGTTGACAGTAAATTCTCCGTTTCGATTGACGAATTCCTTGGTGCCGTCCAGCGGGTCAATCAGCCAATAGCAACTCCAGCTGCGCCGCTTTTCGAAATCCGGCAATCCTGCTTCTTCTGTAATGATCGGCACTTCCGGCGTCAGTGCGGCAAGTCCGCGCAAAATACAGCGGTTGGAAGCCATATCGGCCTTGGTCAGCGGCGATTTGTCGGCCTTTTTCTCGACGTCGAAATCGGTATCGTATACGGCCAGGATGGCCTTGCCCGCTTCGATCGACAATGCGACAACCGGATCGATGAGATTCTTGATTTCCATGTGCAATTATCCAGTTTGCCAATCAATGCGGGTTGCGGAGTATAAAGTATTTTGCGCATTGCGAAACGATACGGCGGACCACCAGTAGGATATGTTGAATGACTGACCCGGGAACAGCACTCGCAGAGTGCGACACCTTGATGCTCGACATGGACGGAACCGTGCTCGATCTGGCATTTGATAATTATGTATGGAAGGAGTTGATTCCGGGCGAGTTTGCAAGGTTGCATGGCATTGCGCCCGATGAGGCCCGGGCAGAGTTGTTCGGTCAGTTTCGCAGTATGCAGGGAAAGCTCGACTGGTATTGCCTGGATCACTGGAGCGAGAGGCTCGGCCTGGATATTCTGGCAATTCATCGCAACGTCAATCACCGCATCGGATTCCTTCCCGGTGCAAGGCAGTTCCTCGACGCAGTATCAAAAACGACCACGCGCTTGCTGCTGGTCACCAATTCGCATCCGGATACGCTGGCACTGAAAACGGAAGTGACCGGTGTCGCCGACTTTTTCGATGCTATCTATTCGGCGCATGAATTCGGATACGCGAAGGAAGATCAGTCGTTCTGGCATGCGCTGCAGGCAACGGAGGGTTTTGACGCGAAGCGCACGCTGTTCGTAGACGACACGGTACCGGTACTGAAAAGCGCTGCGACGTACGGCGTCGGACTGCTGGTTCACGTCACCAGGCCGGATACTACGCGGTCATCGCGGCAGGACCCCGGATTCGCCGGAGTGGAGTCGGTTGCCGATTTGCTGAGCCGCGATCAGAAATCCTGAGCCTGCTGTCGTCAGGCTTTCTTCGGCCTTCTCGGGCGCGAGCGCTTCGGCCGGTCGCCGGACCGTGGTTTCCTCGAAGGGCCCCCGCTTCGTGCGCGCTTTTCGCGCGGCGCCGGTCGCTTCAGTTCCGGCAGGATGCTTGCATCGAACGTCGCAACGGGAATTTTGTGGCCGATGTAGTCCTCGATGTCCGGCAGGGAGATGGCATAGGTTTCGCAGCCGAAGCTGATCGCGTCGCCCGACGCACCGGCACGCGCCGTACGGCCGATTCGGTGAACATAGTCCTCGGAGTCCTGCGGCAGATCGTAGTTGATGACGTAGTGCACGTCCGGCACGTGCAGTCCGCGTGACGCCACGTCGGTGCCGATCAAAACCTGCAATTCGCCACTAAGAAACCTCTTCAGCAGACTCGAGCGCTTCGATTGTGGCACGTCGCCGGAGATGGCCTCGGCGTTGATTCCGTTGCCCTGCAAGTAGGCCTGCACGCGATCCGCTTCGCGTTTGGTATTGACGAACACCATGATGCGACCCTCGCCCATCTCGCGGATAAGACCCACAAGCAAAGGTATCTTTTCCCGGTTGGACGGGAAAAATATCGCCTGACGCACTCGATCGGCAGTAATTTTGTCCGGCTCGATCTGGATGAGTTCGGGCTCGTTCATGTGTTCGTAAGCGAGCTCCATCACCTTGAGAGATAGCGTGGCCGAGAACAGCATATTGAGTCGCTTGTCCGGTGGTGGGAGGCGGCGCAGCAGGTAGCGTATGTCCTTGATGAATCCGAGATCGAACATGCGATCGGCCTCATCGAGAATGGCCACTTCGACTTTGTCCAGCTTGAATACGCCCTGCTTGAAATAGTCGATTATCCGTCCCGGTGTGCCGATCAGGACGTCGATTCCACCCTCGATCTGGCGGCGTTGCTGTTCGTATCCGGTGCCACCATAGGCCAGGGCAACCGTAAGCCCGGTGTGCTTTCCCAGCACCTCGGCATCATTGGCGATCTGGACCGCCAGCTCACGGGTTGGCGCCAGGATGAATATCCTCGGCTGCTTTTGCTGGTCCGCATCGACGGCTTGCGGCGCCTTGGTCAACAGGCGCTGGTATGCGGCGATCAGGAATGCGGCGGTCTTTCCGGTCCCGGTCTGCGCCTGGCCGGCAACGTCCTTTTGCTCCAGCGCAATGGGCAGGGTGCTGGCCTGAATGGGTGTGCAGAACTCGAAGCCGGCGTCACGAATACCGGCGCGCAGGCTTTCGTGCAGATTCAGCGTATCGAATCTGAGGTCGCTCAGATGGTTATCAGTCATTGAATTCCGATAAGAAAATGTGGATCAGGGGCTTGCAAAATGCTTCGCGAAGGGTTCCAATTGGTCAACATCGACGCGACAACCGTCGCACCTTTGCAGATTCGCCATCATCGAACCCCAAGAGAAGCCGCGATAAAGCTGCGACATATTGCCTGATTGAATTGGCAGCGTCATCCATTTCGTAATGTTCGATCTGTCTCAAAAAGACCCGAACGAGCATTTTCAACGTCAACCGGAAACTCAATACAGACTGGAGGTACTAGCCAGTGAGCGACAAGATCGTGCACACGAACGACAGCCGTTTCGATGCGGATGTTCTGAAGTCTGACAAAGCAGTACTGCTGGATTTCTGGGCCGAATGGTGCGGCCCGTGCAAGATGATAGCGCCGCTCCTGGACGAGGTCGCCGAGCAGTACGCAGACCGGTTGACCATAGCGAAATTGAATATCGACGAAAATCCGAACGCCCCGGCGAAATTCGGCATCCGAAGCATACCTACACTCATGCTATTCAAGAACGGCACAGTGCAGGCGCAAAAGCTTGGGGCGATGTCTAAATCTCAACTAACCGAGTTCTTGGAAAAAAATCTGTGAGGGGATACTTGGGTAATCAAACCAGAAGCCGGCCGAAGCAGTCGACTAAGCAAAAAAACTCCAACGGCCAGGGCGGAAATCGTCGTCGACGAAGGCGCAATCCTGTCGAGGTTTACCCGGATGACGGTGACAATCTCGAGGTCATACCGGCAGATCAGCTGGAACTCAGCAAGGATGCGATGAACCTGACCGAGTTGAAGACCCGGCCGGCAGCTGCGCTTGTGGAGCTTGGTGAATCCCTCGGACTGGACAGCCTCGCGCGCTCCAGAAAACAGGACATCATTTTCTCGATTCTCAAAGCCAGCGCGCAAAATGGCGAAGACATTTACGGCGACGGAGTTCTCGAAATTCTGCAGGATGGCTTCGGCTTTCTGCGATCGGGTGACAGCTCCTATCTTGCCGGCCCGGACGATATTTACGTCAGCCCGAGCCAGATTCGCCGTTTCAATCTGCGCACTGGCGACACCGTGTCCGGCCTGATCCGACCGCCCAAAGATGGCGAGCGCTATTTTGCATTGCTCAAGGTCGGACAGATCAACCACGATGCACCGGAAAATGCCCGGAGCAAGGTGCTTTTCGAAAACCTGACGCCACTGTTCCCGCGCGATCGACTCAAGCTCGAGCAGGGCAATGGCAGCACAGAAGATCTGACTGCACGAATTATCGACATGGTTGCACCTATCGGTAAGGGCCAGCGTGGCCTGATCGTATCGCCACCGAAGGCCGGTAAGACGATGCTGCTGCAGAACATCGCATCGTCGATTTCTGCGAACAATCCCGATGTGGACCTGATCGTGTTGCTGATCGACGAGCGTCCGGAAGAGGTCACCGAAATGGCGCGGACCGTTCGCGGCGAGGTTGTTTCGTCGACCTTCGACGAACCGGCGAGCCGCCACGTGCAGGTTGCTGAAATGGTCATCGAGAAAGCGAAGCGACTGACCGAGCACAAGCGCGACGTCGTCATCCTGCTCGATTCGATCACGCGACTGGCCCGCGCCTACAATACGGTTGTGCCATCGTCAGGCAAGGTATTGACCGGCGGCGTCGATGCCAATGCCTTACACCGGCCGAAGCGCTTCTTCGGTGCGGCAAGAAATATCGAGGAAGGCGGCAGCCTGACCATTCTTGCCACGGCACTGGTGGACACGGGTTCGAAGATGGACGAAGTCATTTACGAGGAATTCAAGGGCACCGGTAACATGGAGATTCACCTGGATCGCCGTATTTCCGAGAAGCGCGTATTCCCGGCCATCAACATCAATCGGTCCGGCACGCGAAAGGAAGAGTTGCTTACCCAGCCCGACGAACTGCAGAAGATGTGGGTGCTGCGAAAAGTGCTTCATCCAATGGACGAGCTGGCCGCAATCGAATTCCTGCTGAACAAGCTTCAGGATACAAAGACAAACGTCGAATTCTTCGAAGCAATGAAGCGCTGAGATTTGTCGGCCCGGCCTTGCCGCCGGGCCTTTGCCACCACCTGAAGCGCTCTCCTGCAGCTATGCGCCGCCGTGGACTTCCTCGGGCACCTCGTTGTAACGACATGCCTCCGGCATGAGCTTCGGATCCAGCGTGCCACTGCAAATCCACTCACTGATTTCGCCGTCCAGCACGTAGGGTTCGAAAAACAACTGGCCCCCGTCAGGTACGGCGTCGTCAAAAAACGTTACGACGATGACGCCGGTGCCCGCCATGACACTGACGGACTTCGTGTACTTTCCTGAAACGTCATTGCCTATTTTTGCCGCAATCGATGGTGGCGGGAATTCGCCGCCCTGCGAATGGTATTCCTCGACCGCAAACTGCACCTGGCTCGCGAGGTTGTAACCTTCGGTCACGTGTGCGCGAATCGTGTAGTCCTGATAGGCGGGAATGGCAATGGCTGCGACCACACCCAGCGCAACTATCGTCCCGGCGCTGCCACTGAAAAGCGCTTCGGCCGGATTGTTCTCGAATACCATGCCTATCGATACGTAGGGATTACCGAGGTTCAGCGAGAATCCGACGACGCCTTCTGTCGCAAGAGAAAGTTGCCTGGCCGTCGGCAAATCCCAGACATCGATTTCCGCCTCGCTGATGTCGGCCAGAAATTGCAGTATCTCTATGTACAAGTGATAGAGCCGCATCGGCAATTTGCGGCTGGTGCCTGCGAGCATCAGGACCGAACTCGATGCATCGATGTGCTGCTTTCTCAGCAACCATTGGTCGATCCTGGTGTCGCCACCTTTGGCCATGCGATCCATCAGGGGCTGCGGCACACTGGCAACGTAGAGGAAGTCGCCATCCTGAACCCAATAGATGTGTTCGCGCTGGCGCATCATCAATTGCGCGGCAGGACCGATCTGCTCCATTGCCTCGCTGTCCATGGTTGCGAGATCGCCCGGAAGGCTCCAGTGATAAAAGGTCTTGCCGTGCGCGCGATGACTGTCGGGTGCAATTCCACTCGAGTTGGAGAGGGCCTCGATCAACTTGTCGAACAACGGTTTGTTGCGCAGGCGAATCGCGCCATAGTCGCCCACCGAATCGATAACGGCGACAAGTTCCGGGCCCAGTGCGCCGAATATTTCCTCGATGCTTACGCCGATTTCCTGCTCCAGTTTTTCCTTGAGCTCGGCCCAATCGTCGCGGTCGTCCTGATCCATCGATTCGAGAACCAGTGATTCGATGCGCGCAAGCTCTTCCGCGGTCGGCAGCGACAACAATCCGATCGCATCCGGTTCGCCAACCGATGTCAGGTTCAGCTGGTTGGAAACAAACGGCAGGTACTGGCGATTTCCTTCGGGCGCAACGTCGAGCACGATGCCCAGGCGGCCCTTGCTGTCGGCGACACCCCAGCCGAGGCCGGCGGTACGTACTTTGTCCAGACCGGATGCCTGCAATTGCGCGAGGTTCTCCGGTGGCATGAACATCTGGGCAACAGGCAATGTGCGTTCAGCGTCGATCCACAGAAACCACCCCTGGCCGCTCTGGTCGAGCTGCTGCTCCACCGGCCGCATGCGGTCGTTCGACCCGGGCGCAAGAGATGTCAGCAATGTGCCGAATGACTCCGCGGTAACCGCGGGACCCACCTGGATCAGCAGCAGGCCGGAGTTCGCATTGAACTGCAGGAATGCGGGTGCCGGCAGCCCGTTGAGTTGACCAACGCCCTGAGCATCCAGCGGTGCGGCCAGCACCAGGGGCGGCTCGCTGGCGGCGAACCCGGAGACGGCTGCTTCAAAAGCCCGTGTCGAGTCCAGTCCGACATGCATGGCGAGCAGGACCGACGGAGCGGGTGCAGCAAACACCGCCATTTCCAATGGCGACTCCAGGTGCTCGAGCAAGAAACGACTGCGGGGATCGTTCAGATCGGGCAGGGACGGCAGGACGTTGTCAATAAAGCCTTTGTGAATCCTTCGAACGTTGTCTGCATTTTTTTCACTTCGAAGCGCCGAATCCAGCGCATTTCCTTTCGGCGTAGCAAGCAACCCGAGCGGATGCGGAATACGCTGATAGGCAAGCGCGTCGCCCGGCAATCGATCGCTGAGCCAGGCACTCTGGATTACTCTGTCTGCCGTCGCGGCAAAAGCGTTTCCGGCGGCCAGGAATATTATGAAAAGCAGTGCTCTGGCTGCGTAAAAACGTCCTGTGGCTTGCATATGCTGTCTTCCCGGGTATTTGCTGAACTGGCGCGCGATATTAGCGGTTACAACGCCCCGTTGCGAACGACGGGATTAAGGCGACCGAGTCAGGGCTTGCTCCAGAGGTGCAGGGGCACGCTTAAGCCTGCCGGAAAATGCGCGCGATCGGCATCGAGTTCGACATAGCCTTCGGTGCCACTGAGCGCGGTGAAGTCACCCGATGTGTTGGTGGGAACCGGATGCGCGACGACGATCCCGTCCTCGCGACTCACGGTCCTGACCGGAAGGAAGCAGGTGAGATTCGCGTCGAAGACGAAGTCTTCGCCGAGTACAGCGTGC
>JAOUGX010000168.1 GCA_029865385.1 Gammaproteobacteria bacterium | reverse complement strand
TCGTAGTCCTGATGCATGCCAGCGGCGGCATCAGCAGCGGCCTCGGTGGCCTGCTGGTGGTTTTCGTCGGTGCGGGTAGCCTCGTCCTGCCGGGACGAGTGCCGGCGTTTTTCGCATCGTTGGCGGCGCTTTCGATACTCGGCGAGCAACTCTTCTCGCAACTCGGGGGCGTCAGCAACAGCAGCAACTACTCGGCTGCGGGCGTGCTGGGTGCGATCATCTTCGCCATCTCGATGACCGCGCGCCCACTGGCAAGACGAATCCGGGTCAGCGAGGCGCTGGCAAGACAGCGCGGCGTCGACCTTGCCAACCTATCCGAGCTGAACGAGTACATCGTGCAACACCTGCGCGAAAGCATTGTCGTTATCGACGCCAGGAACGACATTCGATTGATAAATACCTCGGCCGCCCAACTCCTCGGCTCGCCGGACCGGTCCAACGGTTCGCCGCTCGCAAGCATCGCACCCGATCTGGCGCAATTCGTCGATCACTGGCGCGCTGTTCCGGAGCAGAAGTCGCATACCGAGTTCACGATGATCGATTCCGATAACAGCATGCGGATCAAGGCCCACCTCGCGCCGCTGGGAAAAGACAATGACAGGGGCGGCCCTATCCTGGTGTTCCTCGAGGACGCGAGCCTGATGAATGCCCGGGTTCAGCAGTCGAAGCTGGCATCGCTCGGCAGACTGAGCGCGAGCATCGCGCATGAGATTCGAAACCCGGTCGGCGCGATGAGTCATGCAGGTCAATTGCTCGCGGAATCCAGCGGGATGACCGAAGATGACCTTCGGTTGACCGAGATCATCCGCACGCACGCGGAGCGCGTCAGCCACATTATCGATAACGTGCTGCAGTTGTCGCGCCGTGAATCGAGCAAGCCGGAGCAATTCAGCCTTGGCCCGTGGCTGAAGGATTTCGCCAGCGAGTTTTCGCGAACGCTGGAGCTTCGGGAAGGTGAACTTTCGGTGGCGGCGATACCCGAGAAAATTGACGTTAGGATGGATCCGAGCCATTTGCGCCAGGTACTGTGGAATCTTTGCGACAACGCGGTGAAGTACGCGAGTGAAACCGGGGGTATCCTGGTCGAGCTGCAGGCCGGGCACCTGCAACGTACGGGGCGTCCGTACCTGGAAGTCCTTGACCAGGGTCACGGTGTCGACGAGGCGACTGCGGATAAAATATTCGAACCTTTCTTTACCGCAAGAAGCGGTGGCACCGGGCTCGGGCTTTATATCTCCCGTGAACTCTGCGAACTTAATCGTGCAACGCTGGTGTTTCAGCCCCGCGAAGGCGGGGGCAGCATTTTTCGTATCATTTTTTCCGACCCGGGTCGGTGGGAAGCAGTAGACAGCTGATGATCAAGCCTCAGGCATTGGTAATCGACGACGAACCGGACATCTGCGAGCTCCTGTCGCTCACGCTGGGCAGGATGGGCGTGGAAACCGATATCGCGGGGGACGTTCGGGGGGCGAAGCACAGGCTCGGCAGCCGGCGCTTCGACATCTGCCTTACCGACATGCGGCTCCCTGACGGCGACGGGCTGGAACTGGTTGAGTGGATGCAGTCGAACGCACCCGGGGTCCCTGTCGCGGTTATCACCGCACACGGCAATATCGAAACTGCCGTGCAGGCACTGAAGCTCGGCGCGTTCGATTTCATCTCCAAACCACTGGATCTGCAAAACCTTCGCAACATCGTCGAGAATGCTCTAAAACTGGATGATCAGGGCAGCCAGCCGGAAACGCGGCTTCTCGGCCGGTCGCCGGCGATGCAGAAACTCCGCGAACTGATCGACCGGGTTGCCCGCAGTCAGGCACCGGTTCACATCTCCGGAGAATCGGGAACCGGAAAGGAACTCGTCGCAAGGCTGATACATGACAGCGGCCCTAGAAAGGATGGCCCGTTTGTTCCGGTCAATTGTGGCGCCATCCCCTCGGAATTGATGGAGAGCGAGTTTTTCGGGCATCGCAAAGGCTCTTTTACCGGCGCGATCAGCGACAAAACAGGCCTTGTGCAGAGCGCCAACGGCGGAACCCTTTTCCTGGACGAGATAGCCGATCTGCCGCTTGCGATGCAGGTCAAGCTTCTTCGCGTCATTCAGGAACAGAGCGTGCGGCCGGTTGGCGCATCCAAGGAAGAGTCCGTCAACGTCCGGATCCTGTCGGCCACACATCAAAGCCTCGGCAAACTGGTGCAATCGGGGGATTTCCGCGAGGACCTTTACTATCGAATCAATGTCATCGAGTTACACGTGCCGGCCCTGCGCGAGCGTGGCCAGGATATTTTGCTGCTAGCCAACCATATCCTGGAACGCATGGGAGCCTCCGGAGACAGCCTCGATGAATCGGCGAAAACTGCGCTTCTTCGCTATACGTTCCCCGGCAATGTCCGGGAACTGGAGAATCTGCTCGAGCGCGCGGTGACCCTTTGCAGCCAGGGACGCATCGGTGCGGATGATCTGGCCTTCCGGGCAGGCGACCCGGCGAATGCGCCAACCGGCACCCAGCCGACCGGCGACCTCGGCGATCAGCTGGAGGACGTGCAACGGCAGGCAATCGTGGATGCGCTGGAGCGAGCACGCTACAACAAGACGGCCGCGGCAAAGATCCTGGGACTGTCTTTCCGCCAGCTACGCTACCGGATTAAGAAGCTGGGCATCGAGTAGATGTCGGTAGTCGCAGTAGAGAATCCGTCCGTTTTTGGCGACCCGGACTGACAAATTTTGTCACTTTCTGACAGAAACTGACCAAACTTGCCGTTGAGTACAGGCCCGCGAAGCCGCCCTCCTGATCAAAAGTTTCAAAGTTAATTTAATAATATCAACAACATATGAGTAGCGCGCCCGAGTTGGCACGCGCCTTGCTTTGTAATACGCACAGGCGGTCACGCCCCGACGAAACGAAAAGCACTCTCATTTATTCATGGAGAATAGAGAAATGAAGAAGATCCAACAGGGTTTTACCCTTATCGAACTCATGATCGTGGTCGCGATCATCGGCATTCTGGCCGCCATCGCTATTCCGGCATACCAGGACTACACGATTCGTGCCCAGGTGTCTGAAGGTCTGAGCCTCTCGGCCGGCGCAAAAGCCGCCGTAGCAGAGTATTTCATGGACCAGGGCGTCTACCCGGCTGACAACACGATTGCCGGCCTCGAGCAGGCGGGCCAGATCAACGGCAAGTACGTTTCCCAGGTCCAGGTAGCTGCTGGCACCATTAACATTACCTACAGCAACGTTGCTCCGCGTTCGGCGAACAACAGCATCAACAACGCTGTATTGAGCCTGATCCCGATTCCGGCGGCGTCTAACCTCGGCAGCGTAAGCTGGACCTGCCAGGGCGACGTTACCCTGGTTGACAAATGGCTGCCGGCTGCATGCCGATAGTCAACTGATTTGACAGGGCGTCTTACGGATACCCTGATATTGATCAGGAAGGGCCCCGGCGCATCAAATGCCGGGGCTTTTTTTTAAGGCCGCAGTGTTGTGTGAGCAGGGTCACATATTGAAAGTTGCTGCGCTAACAGGATTTGCCTGGTCGTCGTCGGTACAATGCTCGACTTCGAAGCGGGCTTCGCAGTCCAGAAATAGAGAATTGAGGCACGCAATCATGCTGAAACGAAGCCAAGGTTTTACGCTGATCGAACTGATGATTGTCGTTGCGATAATCGGCATCCTGGCGTCCCTCGCCATCTCGGCTTATCAGACCTATACCGTCCGTGCCCAAATTTCGGAGGGCATTACATTTGCCGCAAGCGCAAAAGTGCATATCGTGGATGCCTACGCCAATAGCGGCGTGGCGCCGGCTGACAGGGTCGCGGCCGGTATGTCGCCACTGGCGACTGACAGCAATGGCTCCTATGTCAGCCAGATGAACATAAGCAACGGCCGCATCGATATCACGTTCGGCGGTCCCAATGCTCACCCTACGATCAACGGCCAGACCCTGTCGCTGACGCCCTACGTTTCCGGCAATGTCGTCGGCTGGCGCTGCGGAAATTCGGGCGCGCTTGGCGGTGCCCAGCTGCCGGGCGGCGACCCCCACGTTCTGGCAACGATGGACGTGCGCTACCTGCCATCCAGTTGCCGTTAGGCCGGCACATTGCGGTCGGCCCTGCAATTCTCGACTCCGGTTCGCCCAAAATTCCGTTTTACTTAAGTAAATTCCGCTTTTGTGATAAGCCGCACAATATGTAGTTGATCCGGACACTTGGATCAGTGAGACTTGTCCAGATCACGAGAGGTCTACAGTGCAAAAGTCAGGATTCCG
>JAOUGX010000167.1 GCA_029865385.1 Gammaproteobacteria bacterium | reverse complement strand
GACGACCGCCGGCACATTCTGCGAAGCATCGCCGTCGTCATTATTCTGACCATGGTCTGCGCGTACGTAACCGCGCAAATGGTTGCATCGGGCAAAGCACTGGGCGCGTTCGTCGGACTGGAATACCCGACGGCAGTGATTGTCGGTGCCATCATTATCATCGCGTACACATTCGTGGGCGGGTACAAAGCGGTTGCCTACACGGATGTGCTGCAGGGCGTGCTGATGTTGCTCGGCTTGCTGGCCGTGCCAGTGGTCGCCATTCAAGCCGGCGGCGGCTGGCAAAGCGTCAGCGAAAATCTCATTGCACAGGATCCGTCACTGCTCAGCATGGGCAGCATTGTCGACAGCGGAACGGCAGGCTGGATCGCTCTTTTCAGTTTCATGGCGATCGGCTTGCCGTTTCTCGGCGTGCCGCAACTGATGGTGCGTTTCATGTCGGCGCGCGATGAAAACGAACTGAAGAAAGCCCGCATCATGTCGGTCATCGTCATCCTGCTGTTCGATGCCGGTGCGGTGACTGCCGGCATGGCCGGCCGCGCGCTGTTTCCGGAATTGGCTGACGCCGAGACGATTTTCCCGGTTCTTGCCACGGAGCTGTTTCCGCCGATACTCACCGGTGTGCTGATGATCGTTGTGTTGTCGGCAATCATGTCGACTGTGGATTCGCTGCTGCTGCTGGCATCGTCTGCCGTGGTTCGGGACACGATGCAGAAGATTTTCGGCAACGCCCGAAGTGATGCCGCGCTTGCCGGCTATGGCAAAGTCGTGACCATCCTGGTTGGCGTTATCGCGATTGCATTCGCGCTGGAAGAAGTGAAGTTTATTTTCTGGTTCATACTTTTCGCCTGGTCCGGTCTCGGTGCCGCTTTTGGTCCGGTGATCCTGTGCATGCTGTATGACAAGAAAGTCAATCTCGCTGGCGTCGCCGCAGGAATGCTTGGCGGATTCCTGACCAGCGTGATCTGGGTGCTGGCATTCAAATCGCATACCTATGACCTCTACGAAATGATCCCGGGATTTCTGGTCGGGCTGGCGATGACCACCGGCGTAAGCCGCTTGAGCAAAAGGGGGCAAAAGGGGACATTCCTGATTTTGCCGAAGAGGAATGAATGCGCATGAGAAAATTATGCAGGCAAAATCAGGAATGTCCCCATTTAAGGTACAACGACAGGATTGCCACTTGTATGCGCGGAACATACTTATTACTGCTCGTCAGCTTGCTGGCCGCCTGCGGAGGCTCCGGAACGGGCGAAACGCCGCGGGTCGATACGGTTCTTTTCAACGGCAAGGTCGTAACGCTGGACGAAGCCTCAACGATTGCCTCGGTCGTGGTTATTGACAAGGGACGAATCCAGGCGGTCGGTGGTGACGATCTGAGAAGCCGTTACAGCGCGACAAACTCGACGGACCTGCAGGGCAGGATGGTGATGCCCGGCTTCGTCGATTCGCATACACACATTCGCGGCCAGCCGAAACGCTATATCGCACTGAATGACACACGCTCGATCCGCGAACTGAAGCAGCTGGTGCGCGACAAGTCGGCCGAACTCGGTCCGGGCGAGTGGATAACCGGCTACGGCTGGTCCGAAGATGTCATGGAGGAATCGCGACGGCCACTGCGCGGCGATCTCGATGAAGCGGCACCGCATAATCCGGTGTACCTGCAAAGGGCTGGAGGGCACAGCGCCGTCGTTAACAGCCTGGGCCTCGAAATCGCTGGCATCGACAAAGCGACGGCCGACCCGGACGGCGGGGTGATCGAGCGCGACGAAACCGGTGAGCTCAATGGCCTCATTCGCGAGCCGCGCCAACTGGTCAGCCAGTTCATTCCGGAAGCAAGCGATGAAGACGTTCGCGACAGTCTCGTTGGCATGTTGAAAGCGCAACTGAGCCTCGGCATCACCAGCCTCGTGCAAGCGGAGGATACGATTGGCCATTACCCGGAATGGGAACGCATTTACGCCAGCCATAGCGGCGACTTACCGCGGGCGGCAGTGCAGGTTGCCTGGGAAGGCAGTGACGTGATGGCGCAGTTCGGCCGAAAGAGCGGCGATGGAGACGAATTCCTGAAAGTCGGGGCAGTCAAGATCTTTGTTGACGGCGGATTTACCGGTCCGGCGGCTTTCACGAAAGAACCGTACCGTGGCGAGAGCGAGTACCGCGGCATGTTGAATATGAGTATCGAGGCGCTGCGCCGGATTATTCGCGAGGCACACAGCGCCGGCTGGCAGCTCGGCATTCATGCCATTGGCGACGCTGCGATCGAACTGACGGTCGATGAGCTGGTAGATGCACTGCAGGCATTGCCGCGGCCCGACCATCGTCATTACCTGAATCACTTCACGGTCATGCCTTCCGCTGACACGATGGATGCCATGGCAGCCAGCGGAATAGCCATCACACAGCAGCCCAATTTCACTTACACGCTCGAGGGCCGCTACGTCGAGTATCTCGACGGTGATCGCCTGCAGCACAATAATCCGCTGCGCACACCGATGCAGCACGGTATCCATGTCGCGATCTCCAGCGATATCCTGCCGATCGGCCCGATGACCGGTATCTATGCGGCAGTGACGCGCAAGGGAATGTCCGGCAAAGTGTTCGGTGCCGACGAGAAACTCACGGTTAACGAGGCGTTGCGTGCGTATACATCGCTTGGCGCCTGGCTGACAAACGAAGAAGACCGGAAAGGAACGATTGAAACCGGCAAATTCGCCGACCTCGTGGTTCTCGATCAGGACATCCTTAACGTCGATCCGGATCACATCATGAACATCAACGTGGTCCAGACATGGCTGGGCGGTAAACTGGTCTACCAGCGCGAATGAAAACGAGAAACACTATCAATCGTCGGGACTTTCTCAACGGTGTTGCACTGAGCGTTGCAGCCGGTGGTTCTCTTTCGCCGCTGGAATTGCTGGCAAAAATGCGAGGTGTTGATGTTTATCCGCCCGCGCTGACCGGCATGCGCGGCAGCCACGCCGGTTCCTTCGAAGTGGCGCATGCGGTCGCCTGGGCGGGCACACAATTTGCACGCCCGAGAAAACAGGCCGACGGAACCTACGACCTGGTCGTCGTGGGAGGAGGGATCTCCGGTTTGGCCGCCGCGTTTTTCTATCGGCAACGGGCTGGCAAAGGTGCAAGGATCCTGGTGCTCGACAACCACGACGACTTTGGCGGTCATGCGAAACGCAACGAGTTCGAGGTCGACGGAAAAAAACTGATTTGCTACGGCGGCAGCCAGACGATCGACACCCCGGGACATTACTCCGGCGCCGCGAGCCGGCTGTTGAAGGATGTCGGTATCGACACGGAACGATTCTACGATTACTACGACCAGGAATATTTTTCGAAGCGCCACCTGGGCCGCGGTTTGTATTTCAGCAAGGGTGAATACGGCCAGGATGTGACTGCGCCGGATGCCATTCGCGGCTTTTTCGCGGAAGGTACTGACAACATCGACCAGGCTGTCGATCTTTATCCGATCTCGGCGGGATCGAAATACGCATTGAAGCGATTGTTGAGCGCGAGGTCGAATTACCTGTCGGACCTCGGTCGCGACGAAAGGATCGCATTGCTGCGGCGCATCAGCTACACGGTATTCCTGCGGGAATACGCGGGCATACCGAAGGAAGTTACCGACATGTTCCGCGACAGCATTCGCGGATTCTGGGGCGTTGGCTGGGATTCGCTGTCAGCGCTCGAAGGCTATCGCCTTGGCATGCCGGGAACGCTTTACCTGGAGATCGGCGAACTGGAGAACGAACCGCCGGGTCGGGACGAGCCTTACATCTTTCATTTTCCGGACGGCAACGCCGGTGTTGCGCGAGCGCTGGTGCGACAACTCATACCGAGGTCACTACCGGGCAAATCGATGGAGGATCTCGTACTTGCCCTGGCAGACTACGATCTGCTGGATCGAAAGTCGTCCAAAGTCCGTATACGCTTGAATAGCACCGCGGTGGATGTTCGCCATGCGGACGACAGAAAAACCGTCGACGTGACCTATGTGCAAAACGGGGAAACGTTCCGCGTGCGCGGCAAACATGCGGTGATGGCATGCTACAACAACATCGTTCCGCATATCTGCCCGGAAGTGCCCGAGGCACAGCGCGAGGCGATCGCCTTTGCTTCGAAGGTACCGCTGGTCTACATCAGTATCGCATTGCGTAACTGGCAGGCCTTCGCCAAGCTCGGTTATAACAGCATCACGATTCCGAAACCGGACCTGATGCATTCCTTTGTCATGGATTTTCCGGTCAGCATGGGCGGTTACAATTATACGCAGAATCCCGACGAGCCTTCCGTCATACATGGAACCTAC
>JAOUGX010000073.1 GCA_029865385.1 Gammaproteobacteria bacterium | reverse complement strand
GGGTGTGATCGACCGTGTCGGCTGGCACCCATACCGTGTTGTTGTGGCAATCTTCGCAGACATTGGTCGTATTGATGTGCGTCGGGTTCTTGCCGGTCGCATCCGTGCCGTTGTGGCAGCTGATGCATCCGCTGGTTATCCCGGCATGGTCAAAGTTCGCAGGGATCCAGGCGACTGTCGTATGGCAATCATCACAATTGTTCCCGCTTGCGATGTGCGTCGGATGCTTGCCGGTTGCTGTCGTGCCGTTATGGCAGGATCCGCAGGTACCGGTTACCTGGGTGTGATCGACCGTGTCGGCTGGCACCCATACCGTGTTGTTGTGGCAATCTTCGCAGACATTGGTCGTATTGATGTGCGTCGGGTTCTTGCCGGTCGCATCCGTGCCGTTGTGGCAGCTGATGCAGTTGCTCGCAATGCCGGAATGATCAAAAGCCGCCGGAATCCACGCGACCGTGGTGTGACAATCGTCGCAATTATTGCCACTGGCAATATGAATGGGATGCTTGCCGGTTGCTGTCGTGCCGTTATGGCAGGATCCGCAGGTACCGGTTACCTGGGTGTGATCGACCGTGTCGGCTGGCACCCATACCGTGTTGTTGTGGCAATCTTCGCAGACGTTGGTCGTATTGATGTGCGTCGGGTTCTTGCCGGTCGCATCCGTGCCGTTGTGGCAGCCGAAGCAGTTACCGGAGACGTTGGCATGGTCGAACCGAGCCGGAACCCAGACAGACGACTGATGACAATCGTCGCAGGTGTTACTGGACGGTACGTGATCCGGCGTCTTTCCTGTTGCGATTACGCCATTGTGACAGGATCCGCAGCTTCCGGTTACAGCCGTATGATCCATGAACGCAATCGGATTCCATGTAGCAGTGGTATGGCAGTCCGCGCAGACCTCGGTAGTCTGTACATGGTTTGCTGGCTTGGCCGTGGATCGCACAAGGCCCTGGGATGAATGACAGGAGGCACAAACCGGACTCGTACCTTCGAATACGCCGCCGGCATGGCAACGTTCGCAGGTCACGCCCGTGTGCGCGCTGTCCAGCGGAAAGCCGGTGCTGAAATGATCGAAGGTTTCCTGCGCCCCGACGTTCATTGCTAACAGTAGCAACAGAATAAATATCGATAAGGCGATCCCGCATTCCAATTGCCCCGATGCACGCCGGTGCTTGGTTCCCTTGCATAGTCTGCTCATCGCACTGACCTCACTTCGCGAAACGAAGCCGAACTGTGGCAGCGCCCACAATCCGGTCCGAATTCACCATCATGAACATCATCAAGTTTGTGGCAATCGCCGCACTGGTTCCCTAGCCTGGACATCGCTGTCAGCGATTGTCGATGACAGTCGTCGCAGGCGACCCGTACGTGCGCTCCGTCCAGAATGAAGTCAGTCTGTGCGTTGTGATCGAACAGCCACAGCTCCCAGTCGACCGGGTTATGGCAGAGGCCGCAGTTGTCGCCGTAACGATTTTCGTGGTGATCGTCTTCGGCATGGCAGGCCAGGCATTCCGTTTCCGCTAACCTGAACTCCTGGGTCTCATGGCAGTCTTCGCATTCGATATCCATGTGCTTGCCCAGCAATGGAAATCGCGTCAGGCCGTGGTCGAAGCGGACATTCTCTGTCCATGCGTATTCGTTATGGCAGTCCTGACATTGCTCTCCCTGCTCTGACTTGTGGACATCATCGTCCCTGTGGCAGGAAATGCAGGACGATTCCAGGGTAACGTCGAAAACCGGCTCGACGTGACAGTCGATGCATGCAGATTTCCTGTGCGCACCTCTTATCAGGTAGTCGGTGTCCCGGTCATGATCGAACGCAATGGTGGGCCAATCCTGGGTGACGTGACATGTATCGCATTTTTCGCCGAAGTGACCTTCATGATTGTCATCCTCAACGTGACAGGAGATACAGGTCGTTTCAAGCTGATCCGAGAACGGGTCGTCGCTGTGGCAAGCGTCACAGGCTAACTTCGCGTGTCCGCCATCAAGCGGAAATCTTGTATCGCGATCATGATCAAAACTGGTGTCCTGCCAATCCTTCGGATTGTGACACTTTCCGCAATCAGTACCACTTCGGCCATCGTGTGCATCGTCTTTCTCATGACAGCCGAAGCAGGTATTTGGCGTGACCCGAAAAGTAGCATCGGCGTGGCAGTCCAGACATACAACTTCGCGATGCTTGCCGAGCAACGGATAGTCCGTTGTGTCGTGATCGAAGTCCACTTCTTCCCAATCCATCGGCGTGTGGCAATTCGCACATACATCGCCGAGTTGGCCATCGTGGATATCGTCATCGCGGTGGCAATCGAAGCAGGCGCCCGGTGCTTCACGGTGCCTTTTTCCATCCTCGTGACAAGCATCGCATTCGGCATCCAAATGCTTGCCGACCAAGTGAAAGTTCGTAAACTTATGATCGAATACATTTTTGTCTAGGACCACAATAGTCGCATCGCGACCGATGTGCTCCGTGTGACAATCCTTGCACTGCCGATCTCTTACATCCGGATAAAGACCATGGAATCCTGCCTTTTGATCAATGTCACTCCCAACCTCTTCATGGCACTCCAAACACAGGCCGTTCTGACTCCCCTTTTCGAACGCGGTATGGCATGACGAGCATTGACCTTCAACATCCGCATGCGACAGCACCACCTGGCCCGGCATGACCAACTTTTCGATCTCAATGGCTGCAGCCGAAGAATATCCGAATTGTGTCAACATAAGCGCCACACCAATGACCGCTCCGTATCTCATTGCCCGGAAGTTTGGCAACTTGCGTTAGTACATGTGCACGGCTAGCACGTGCACAAGCGCGGCCAACACCATGATGAAAAATATCGGCAGATGAAATACATGCCACAAAGAAAACAGTCGGTCGTAAAAAGAGAACTGAGCGACGCGGCCCAACAAGCTGACATACGAAGATACATAACTGCTCGCGCTGCTACGCAATCGCTTGTAGTCCTTCGCAAGAGTCGACGACTGGGCTGCCTTTGTCTGCAGCTCCCTTCTTGCCAGGCGATGCAGCGAAAAATGAATTGCATATCGCTGCACAGTCCATTTGAGGCTCTGTCGCACGCCAATGGTCCCCGTCACCTTGTCACCCTGAAACTCGTTCGACAGACGTCCCATTTCAGTGACCAAATCGGGCATCAGCGCCGCCACTCCATGGCTATTTTCTAGCGATTTTTCCAGCTCCGCCTGTAACTCCTGTAACGACATTTTCTGGCCGTAAAGCCCACGGTGAATGCGTGCATAAAAGTAGCGGCCGATGATCCCACTTCCTGCAACAAGCAACATCGAGTACAACGCGACAGTACTATTGAATGACTGGACCTGAAAATTGCAGTGATACAGGACTAATAGCGGGCCGCAAAGCCCGAATACCATATGCATTCGAAACCAGTCCTTGGTCGATCCAAGAATCTTCAGGAATCGAATACGCTTTCGCAGCGGATAAATCAGCAGGATCAACATCATCGAACCGCCGATGATCCCCAACCAGTACCCGAGCCCGTGCTCGGGATCGACCAGCGTTTTGTCGCGCGCCAACCATCCCGCCCACATAGTGATTATCAGAACGACGTAACCGTAGTAGGCCATGCTCTTCGGCTTTTCGTCTTTGCCTGCCGTTGCATTTGCCTTGGGCACACGCATCGTTTCTCGTAACGCCGCTTCATTTACCGCCATGACCTTTGCCAATCCTCCTTGTTCTACTTCTTCCGTGTAATCTGCAACTCGAGATATTCGGCGTCGGCAACCTTGATCGCACCGCTGTTTGCTTCAATACCTTCATCCGGCTGCATAGCGTTTCCGGTCGAAGATATCTTGGCCGACACTTCGACTTGCTCCGCACTTGAAATTGTCATTCCGGCGACCATTGCCAGGGAATCATCAAGTGCAAACTCGAACGGCAACTCGGAAACTGATCTACGAACTACGGCGAGTGGCATTGCTGACCCGTTAACAGCTTTCGCAAAGACAAAGACTGTCGCCATTGGCTCGATCTCAACTGCAACCTCGTCGGCAATACTGACCCTGCCTTTGATCGTCAACCCAGTCGACGAGTGGTCGACGGCTTTGGTGTCGCCTGTTTCGGCCCTTAACAACTTCTCGAAGGCAGTATCCGTCTTGCCGAGCGCCACTGCTTTTTCGTACGCCACCCCAGCATCGGAAATTCTATCCAGATGGTGGTACGACCTCGCAAGGAGTAGCCAACCGCCCGCATCGTCTGGCTCGCCTTCCAGTCGTCGTTCAAGTCTTTCAAGCATGTTGCCAACGGAATCCACCTTTTTTGGCGCAGTCGATGATCGAGAACTGGTGGCGACTTCACCATTATCAGACATGACATTCCCTTGCGAACTGGCAGCCTGGGGTGTGCCGAGCATCGTATACAGCGATAGAGCCAGCGCCGGTACTAACAATGCAACGACGATGGCGATGCGCGGCAAACGCGTCGAATCACTTGTCAGCGGACGCGTCACTATCATGAGCGCTACGGCGCCCATGCCGGCGGCAATTATCCAAAACAGATTTGTCATCGTCTGATCACTGTTGCTATGACATCGAGAAAACGGGCACTCATAAAACGTACTCTTCGGACAACGGGACAGCTGCAGGATTTTCGAAGGCGAGGCGCGATTCGACACTCATTAGACACATACACGACCAGCCATACCAAAAGGTTCCAAATTCCTGCCTGAAGGCCGTATATCTCAATGAGGTTGAAAATGACATACGGCCACTTCGTCGCCATTTGGCGACATACGTTATGTTTCCCTTCATTTCGGGAACGTCAGCTTTCAAGTCGATCCTCGTTTCCGACAAGAGACGCGCATCGGCACGCATGCACTCGAAGTAGGTGTTTTCGACCAGCGAATAGGAGGTTCTTGCAGCTCTCACCCGCCACACTTTCTGTTGCAGAGCCAGAAACTCCTTCGCGTTTAGATACTGTGGCGTATGTGAGCGGCATATTCCAGACGTCGCCGATCAGCAACAGTCGGATTCGGATTTCTCTACAAGAAACGCTTCCACAACGCTGTTGCAATAGCGAACCGTCTAAAATCCCATCTAACGAATCGAACTTCATTCGCCAAAATGCACGTGCTACATAGAGGTACGACACGCCAGGTGTCCACCACTGTTAGTCTCAGTACGGCAGTACTACTTGAAAACCGCAGCAAAAACGTGAACGAAATCACACTTCGGAGATGGAGCAACTATATGCTTCCTAATCAGATATCCCGTGGGAACATCGCAGTTGGATAACCATTATTTGCTCATTCTTTACGCTCTGCCGATCATGGCAATTCTGATCTTGTATGCGCGTAGTCACAGCCGTAAAGAACGCCAGAATCAGGAAGTTCTGCTGGAGGCCCACAATGCCGGATTGATAGAACCGCCATCACTGCACCCGGAGATCGATCCCACAATCTGTGTCGGCTGCAAGTCCTGTGTAGCCGCATGCCCGGAACAGCCTGCACATCGGGTTCTTGGCATGATCAACAACAAAGCCCGACTCATCGGTCCGTCGGATTGCATTGGACACGGCGCCTGCAAGACCGCTTGCCCAGTCGGCGCTATCAAGCTGGTATTCGGTACTGCAACACGTGGAATCGACCTGCCTGTTGTCAAGCCGGATTTCGAAACGGATGTACCCGGCCTGTTTATTGCGGGCGAACTCGGTGGCATGGGCCTGATTCGAAACGCTGTGGAACAGGGACGCCAGGCAATGGACTCGATTGAGAGAATAGCTTCAGGAAACCATTCTTGTGACCTGGATGTTGTCGTCGTAGGTGCCGGTCCGGCAGGAATATCCGCCACTCTCGGCGCTAAAGCGAAAAAACTCAGATATGCGACTATCGAGCAGGACTCGCTCGGCGGTACCGTTGCACACTTTCCCCGTAGAAAACTGGTTATGACACAGCCGGCCGAACTGCCAATCGTCGGTATGGTGAAATTCAAGGAAGTCAGCAAAGAAACGTTGATCGAATTCTGGCAGGAGGTCGTGAAGAAGACAGGATTGAAGATACATTACGGAGAACGTGTCGACGCAATCGATCCGATACCGGGCGGCGGCTTTACGGTTAAGACGACGGCCAAAAATTACAAAGCGCGTGCCGTACTGCTATCGATAGGCCGACGAGGAACACCGCGAACTTTGGGCGTCCCGGGAGAGGATTTGCCGAAAGTCGTCTATCGCCTCATTGATCCAGAGCAGTACCGGAACATGCATGTTCTGGTTGTCGGCGGCGGCGACAGTGCGCTGGAAGCAGCAACTACGATATCAGATGAGCCTGGCACAACGGTTACGTTATCCTATCGATCCGATGCATTCAGTCGGGCAAAACAAAAGAACAGGCAACGAGCTGAAACTGCCGTCGGTGACGGTCGATTGAAAATTCTCTACAGCTCAAACGTCAGATGCATCAGTAAAGACAGCGTAACGATTGCAATCGGCCAGGGTGAGTTCGAGCTGCCAAATGATGCAGTCATTGTCTCGGCGGGAGGTATTCTTCCGACCGCATTTTTGAAAAAAGCCGGAATAAACGTTGTAACAAAATGGGGGCAGGAGTAAAGAAAGACTGACGCGAATTCACGAAATTGTACTGCGCAGAAACTCGTCAAATTTCTCACCAGTCTCCGCATGGGCAAGTCCGTAGGCGACGGTTGCTTTCAAGTAGCCGAGCTTGTTGCCGCAGTCGTAGCGTGTGCCTTTGAACGGATATGCAAATACCGGTAACTCGGACATCAGGGCCGCAATTCCGTCCGTCAGCTGAATTTCGCCGCCGGCACCGCGGCCGATGGTTTCTAGCTTGTCGAAAATCGATCCGGACAATAAGTATCGGCCCACAACCGCAAGATTGGATGGTGCGTTTTCGGGGGCTGGCTTTTCGACGATCTTCGTCAACTGATGGTTGCTGTCGATTGCTACGATTCCATAGCTCGAAGTGTCGGCTTTCGGCACTCGCTCGACTGCAACGATACTGCCTCCGTGGCGCTGGTACTCGGACGCCATCTGCGCGAGGCAGCCGGGTTTGCCGGAGATCAGGTCGTCTGCAAGATGCACGAAGAAAGGCTCGTTTCCCACGGCAGGCCTGGCGCACAGCACGGCGTGTCCAAGTCCGAGGGGCTCTCCCTGACGGATATAAATGCAGGAAACGCCGGGCGGGACTATGCCTCGAATTGACTCGAGGAGCTGGTCTTTTCCGGACTGCCGCAGTGCCGATTCCAGCTCCGCGTCGGTATCGAAGTGATCTTCGATTGCCCGTTTGGAACTGCCGGTGACGAACACCAGCTTGGTTGCTCCGGCAGCAACGGCCTCTTCAACCGCATACTGGATCAGCGGCTTGTCGACGATGGGCAGCATCTCTTTCGGACTCGCCTTGGTTGCCGGCAGGAAACGGGTGCCACGACCGGCAACCGGAAACACCGCTGTTCGAACTGATTTGGACAAAGTCATCGCCAGGGAAGGTAAACGATGCTGAATGATAGCGAATGATCGGGCCCGCCGGGACCCTCAGCGCCCTTTTATGTGACGGGGTTCCAACTTCCGGTGACTCGGTCGGTAGAAACTGTGCCAGATATGTCCGGCACAGTTTCTACCGCAACCTAGTTTCTTTTCGGCGCTGCCGGCCCTTCCACCAGGATGTTTTCGCGGTTTATTTCCAGCGTCCTTTCACCGATTCCCTTGACGGCTATCAGGTCCTCGGCGGACTTGAACGGTCCGTTTGCCTTCCTGTATTCGACGATGGCCTGAGCCCTGGACAGGCCGACACCCTGAAGTTCCTGGGATATGGTTTCAGCATCGGCGGTGTTTACGTTGACAGGACCGGCGAAAACCATGACGGGTAACAAAAGGCACGCAGCGGTTCCGGCAAAAAGTCTCTTGTACATCTTCATTCCAATCTCCTTCACTGACGAATTGGCTAAAGCGAGCAATTGACGCTCGCGCCGGCGACGGTTGTGCAGCGGCGACACAACAGTAATCGGATGCGGCTGCGCTGGCCGCGCCTAAAAGTCAGCGGTTTGATGGGAAATGCCCGTTTCGGGCCTAAGCTGCGCTATGGCTTCTCTGCAGCAGCGAATCGAACTGGACCCGACTGAAGGGCCGTTGGGTCTCCCAGTCCTTGCAGCTCGGGCACTGCCATAGCAATCGTTGACTGGAAAAGCCACATTCCTTGCACTGATAGCGCGGCGTCGACTGAGCAATCTTGCACAGCGCCGACCGCACCCGCGCAAGTGCAGCCGATCGCTCTGCCGAATCTTCGGCGCCAATGATTTGCATGTCGACGAACTCCGCAAGCGTCGGTTCGTGCAGCAGATACTCTTCGACGCAGTCATCAATAACCTTGACGCCACCGATATTGTTAACGATTGCCGAATACGCAATGTCGGTTTTCAGATCCGGGTTCTTCTTAAGTGCCGCTTCGAGGCTCCTTTCGAGCTGATCCGTGGCCCCCTCCTTGCTGTAGGTCCTGACGAGTTGTGGCAACGCTTCGGTCATCAGATAGGTATTTTCGTCGATGATTCGGTGATACAGACGCAGCGCCGTCTTTGTGTCATCGGTATCTCTGGCAATTTCTGCGCGAGTCAGCGCTCCGCGGTGCGTCCTGGGCCGCCCGCTCTGGGCTTTTTTGACGAAGGCACGCGCGGCACTGTAGTCCTTGTTTGCGGCGGCCTGCTCGGCAAGTTCGCAATAGTAGTGTGCAATTTCCAGTTCCAGTGAACGCCCGCTCAGAACCTCGAGCTTCTGCCCGGCGTCTATGGCTTTTTGCCATTCGTGCTCCTGTTCGTAAATGCGACACAACTGTTCGAGCGCTTCAACCTGGTAGCGCGATCCCTGCGACAGCTTCACGAAAAGCTTCTCGGCCCTGTCCAGCAGGCCGGCTCGAAGGTAGTCCTTCGCCAAGGAAAACAAAGCCTGGTCACGCTGCTCGGATGCCAGGTCCGGGCGAGCAATGATGTTCTGATGAATACGAATCGCGCGATCGATTTCGCCGCGACGACGAAACAGGCTTCCCAGTGCAAAGTGAGTTTCGATGGTCCGATCGTCGACCCGAACCATTTTGAGGAAGTGCTCCAACGCCTGGTCTGTTTGCTCGTTCAGCAGAAAATTCAGGCCCTTCAGGTAGTCGATATTGGGCGGTGGTGCCGCCGCTTCGTCATAGTCCCGCTCGCCAAATCGCCCGAGAGCCCAGCCGGCGGCCGCCAGGAGCAGAAACAATCCTGCAAGGAAAAAGGTCGATTCAGTCGGCATCGGAAATCGGCAGACTGCGCAGGCTGCTGACTTCGGTCTCGGACAACCTCAACGAACGCCGCAGCTGGCGCCTTTCGTTTATAAGGCGCACGACGAATATTGCGCCGCAAAGAATTCCGAAGGCCCAACCGGCGATAAATGTCAGTGTAAAAGCGACCGGAATGGAAGTTTCGACCGCAGCGAATGCCAGATCGATCTTCAACAGACCCGGATTCAGTCGCGTGAAAACCAGCATCGCGACCAGAACGAGCAGGAAAATCAGTAGTACGCCAATCTTCTTAAACATCTGCTTACCTAAGCAAAGCAATGGCTGACCGTGATCGTGCGGCGTCAGGCGACCGGAATATGGTAACTGGATGGGGATCAAAGAACACCTGCGGAGCGGCGCTCACAGGCTGTCCCTCAGGTCTTTATAGGGAAATCCTGGCTGGCGTTGACCCGTTCACGCAAGTCCTTGCCCGGCTTGAAATGGGGAACGTACTTGCCTGAAAGCGCCACCGCTTCGCCCGTCTTCGGGTTGCGGCCGATCCTCGGAGGCCGGAAATGCAGCGAAAAACTGCCGAAACCGCGAATTTCGATGCGCTCGCCGCGAGCCAGCGAATCGCTCATCAGGTCCAGCAGGTGCTTGACCGCCAGCTCGACGTCCTTAGCCGGTAAATGCTTCTGCTTTCGCGCGATCAATTCAATGAGTTCTGATTTTGTCATAACGCGTTTCGCTTATTCTTCTGCCAGGACCATTGCATAAGCTGCCGATTATAAAAGAAATATAGCCCGGACCGGGAGGTCCGGGCCAGCTTTTTTTTCTATTCGGCCCCGCCGGACATTTTCTCCTTGAGGAGTTCGCCCAGCGTCGTACCGGTGGGCGCACCGGCACCCTCGGATTTGTAGCTACTCAGCGCCTCGGCCTCCTCGTGCACTTCCTTGGCCTTGATCGACAGCGCCACCGAGCGATTCTTGCGATCCACGTTGGTGAATCTCGCCTCGACCTCGTCACCGACCTTGAGGACCATGCGCGCGTCCTCGACCCGGCCGCGGGCCAGTTCGGATGCGCGGAGGGTGCCGATCACGCCGTCGCCAAGATCAACAACCGCGCCGCGCACGTCGACTTCTGTGACGACACCTTTGACAACCGAGTTTTTCGGATGCTCGGCGAGCCAGGCCGAGAACGGATCCTTGTCCAGCTGCTTGATGCCCAGCGAAATGCGTTCGCGCTCGGAATCGATTGCCAGAACGGCTGCTTCGATCTCTTGCCCTTTCTTGTAGTTGTGCACGGCTTCTTCTCCAGGAACATCCCAGGAGATGTCTGACAGGTGCACCAGGCCGTCAATTCCACCGTCCAGACCGATGAAGATTCCGAAATCGGTAATCGACTTGATCTGGCCCTTGACCTTGTCACCTCGATTGACGGTCGCCGAGAACTCAGCCCAGGGATTCGACTTGCACTGCTTGATGCCGAGCGAAATACGGCGCCGTTCTTCGTCGATTTCCAGGACCAGCACTTCAACTTCTTCGCCGATCTGCACGACCTTGGATGGATTGACGTTCTTGTTGGTCCAGTCCATCTCGGACACGTGCACCAGGCCTTCCACGCCTTCCTCGATTTCGACGAAGCAGCCGTAGTCGGCGATGTTGGTGATCTTGCCGAACAGTCGTGACTGCGGCGGATAACGACGCGCCAGATCGTGCCACGGGTCGTCACCCAGCTGCTTGATGCCGAGCGATACACGCTGCCGCTCACGGTCGAACTTCAGGATCTTGACCTCAACTTCCTCGCCGACGTTGACCACTTCCGACGGGTGTTTGACGCGTTTCCACGCCATATCTGTAATGTGCAGCAGGCCGTCGATTCCACCCAGATCGACAAATGCGCCGTAATCCGTGAGGTTTTTGACCACGCCCTTGACCGTATTGCCTTCCTGCAGGGTCTCCAGCAGCGCCTCGCGCTCCTCGCTGTATTCCTGCTCGACGACCGCCCGCCGCGACACCACGACGTTGTTGCGTCGCTGATCAAGCTTGATGACCTTGAACTCGAGCGTCTTGCCTTCGAGATAGGCCGGATCGCGTACCGGACGAACGTCCACGAGCGAACCCGGCAGGAACGCGCGAACGTTGTCGATTTCAACGGTGAATCCACCCTTGACGCGGCCGTTGATGATGCCGTTGACGACCTCACTGTTCTCGAACGCTTTTTCGAGCTCGGTCCAGGTGCGCGCACGAATGGCCTTTTCACGAGACAGGCGGGTTTCGCCAAATCCATCCTCGACGGCGTCGAGCGCGACTTCGATCTCGTCGCCGATAGAGACGTCGGATTCGCCTTTCTCGTTCTGAAACTGTTCGATTGGAATGACGGCCTCGGACTTGAGGCCCGCACTGACGATGACTACATCGTTATTTACCGCGACTACAGTGCCGGTAATGATAGCGCCGGGTTTTATTTGCTGGCTGGCAAAGCTCTGTTCAAAAAGATCTGCGAAGTTTTCGGAGTTTGAATCAGAGGCTTGTTCAGTTAATTGTTCAGACATTGAATTTAGACCAGAGAATCGCTTTCGCAATTCCTACCTTTTGTCGTCTCGCTGCTTCCTGCAGAGGACGGTGACATAAATAAAGAACCGGGCAATCCCGTCCGGTTCCGACCAAAAAACTCGTACAAAATCTAGTTCGTTGCGTGCTTTTCCCGAACCCATTCGAGCACCGTCCGGGTCACTTCGTCGATTGTCAGTTTGCTGGAATCCAGCACACGGGCATCGTCGGCGGGCCGCAACGGGGCAAGCGATCGCTCGGAATCCCGTCTGTCGCGGTCCTCGATGTCCCGCGAAAGGGCGGCAAGGCTAACACCAATACCCTTGTCTTTCAACTGCTTATAGCGCCTCTTCGCGCGCTCGCCGGCGCTGGCCGTGAGGAACACCTTCAGGTCCGCATCCGGGAACACCTGTGTGCCCATGTCGCGACCATCCGCAACCAGCCCGGGCGGCTTTCGGAAGCTCTGCTGGACGCTTTGCAGCGCCTGGCGCACCAGCCCCAGTAGCGCCACCCTGGACGCCAGGCGGCCGCATTCCTCCGTTCGAACCTCCGTTGTAACGTCCTCGCCGTCCAGCAGGATTTGCTCTTCGCCCTGCTCATCGGTCAGAAAACGAATCTCCATGCCGGCAGCAATGGCGGCGATGTCGGCCTCGGGGGCCCCGGTCTTTCCCTGACGCTCCGCTGCAAGGCCAACCAACCGGTACAAAGCACCGCTGTCCAGCAGGTGCCAGCCCAGCGCCTCGGCCAGGCGCCTTGCAATAGTGCCCTTGCCCGATCCGCTGGGTCCGTCGATTGTCAGAACCGGGGCAGACCGCGTCATAACGCGACAGCATCCGCAATTTCGATGCGCGCGCCAATCGATTGCATACAGCCGACGAATCCGGGAAAGGAGGTTGTGACAGCCGCGGTATTGAGGATGTTCAAGGGCGCACTCGCAACCGTTCCGGCGACGGCGAACGCCATGGCAATCCGGTGGTCACCGAAACTGTCGATCGTACCGCCTGCGAGCTTGCCGCCATGAACGACAGCTCCGTCGGGCGTCTCGCTGACCTCGATACCCAGAGTGCGCAATCCGCTTGCCATCGCGGCAATCCGGTCGCTTTCTTTCACTCGCAATTCGCCGATCCCGCGAAAAGAGGTGCTGCCTTTGGCCAGCGCCGCCGCAACGAAAAGCAGGGGAAATTCGTCGATCGCCAACGAAACGACGTCCGGGTCCACGTCGATTCCCTTCAGGGTCGACGAACGAACCCGCAAGTCCGCAATGGGCTCAGCCCCGCACAAGTCGGTATTTTCTAATTCAATGCTTGCGCCCATCTGCCGCAGGACGTCAATGAAGCCGGTGCGTGTCGGATTGACTCCAACACCCCTCACAATGACCTCGACATTCTGGCCGACGATCGCCGCCAGAACAGGAAAAGCGGCCGACGACAAATCCGCCGGTACCACGATATCGGTGGCCCGCAGAGTTTGTTGCCCGACGATGCCGATGCATCCGTCTGTAACCTCGACGCTTACACCCATCGATTCCAGCATGCGCTCCGTGTGGTCTCTCGTAACGGCGGGTTCCGTAACGCTGGTCCGGCCATCGGCGAAAAGACCGGCAAGCAGTATTGCGGACTTGACCTGTGCGCTGGCAACCGGTAACGCGTAGTGGACCGGTTGTAGTTGTTGCTCACCGTACAGTCTCAACGGTGGTTTGCCGTTTTCTGAGGTCATTTTTGCGCCCATGGCCTGAAGCGGTTCGATAACCCGGTTCATGGGTCGGCGTGATAGCGATTCGTCCCCGGTGAGGCAACTGTCGAACGCCTGGCCACTCAACAATCCGGCAAAGAGCCGCATTGCCGTGCCTGAATTGCCCATGTCCAGCGGCCCGGCCGGTTCACTAAATCCGTGCAGGCCGACCCCGTGCACCGTCAGTACCGATTCCGACTCGGTGTCGATTCGCACCCCGAGCGCTCGCAACGCGGCCAAAGTGCACAGGCAGTCCTCGCCGGCCAGAAAGCCGGAAATCTTCGACCGGCCATCGGCTATCGACGTTAGCATCAATGCCCGATGCGAGATGGATTTGTCGCCCGGTACGCTGATATCACCACCGGTGAGCGCCGAGGGTATTACCCTGTAGTGCATATTTCGCGCCCGCTACCTGATGGCTTTCGGGTAGGCGCCGACGATTCTGAACAGTGAGCTGTTTTTTTCCAACTCGACGAGGGCAACGGAAAGCGGTTTTTCCTCGGCATGACCTTCGAGGTCAATGAAAAACACATAGTCCCAATTCTTTTTTCGTGACGGCCGGGACTCGATTCGGGTCATGTTGATGCCGTGCTTCGCGAAGGGCTGCAACAAAGTGTGCAACACGCCGGCGCCACCAGTACCGGATGTCGAAACGAGGACCGTTGTCTTGTCATCACCGCTCGCACTGAGCAGTTCCCTACCGATAACCAGGAAGCGCGTCGAATTGTCGGCGCTGTCCTCTATATTGTTCACAAGCACCTTGAGGTCGTAGACTTCCGCGGCCGCTTCACCGCCTATCGCTGCCGTGCCCTTTTCGTCCCGCGCGCGCCGCGCGCCAGCCGCATTGCTGCTTACGCCGATCAGCTCAACATGCGGGAGGTATTCGCGAAGCCAGCCGCGACATTGCGCAAGCGATTGCTGGTGCGCACAAATCCGTTCGACGTCTTTTAGCGACTGCATGGAGCCCAACAGATGCTGCTCTATGCGAAGTTCGATCTCGCCTCCTATTTTCAACGGCGACGTAAGGAACATATCGAGCGTATGGTTGACCGTGCCTTCGGTCGAATTCTCAATAGGCACGACGCCAAAATCGGCCGCACCGCTTTCGACTTCCTGAAAGACTTCATCGATCGACGAAAATGGCAGTCCTCGAACGGAATGCCCGAAGTGCTTATAGACGGCGGTTTGGGTGAAGGTCCCCTCGGGTCCGAGGTATCCCACTTTCAGGGGTTCCTGCTGCGCCAGGCATGCCGACATGATTTCGCGAAACAGGCGCAGCATCTCCTCGTCGCGCAACGGCCCCTTGTTTCGCTCAAGGACCGCGCGCAATACCTCTGCCTCTCGTTCCGGGCGATAGTAGTCAACTGCGGCCGCCAACGGACCCTTGCTGATGCCGACCTGCTGAGCAAATTTTGCTCGCTCGCTTATAAGCGACTGGATCTCCCGGTCGACTTCGTCGATGCGTTGGCGAATAGCCGCGAGATCCGGCGTTGGGAGTTTGTTGCTGGGTGGCTTGGCCATTTTTCCGGACCCCGGGACAGGCAGACCCTATTTCAGAAATCTGCAGCAGATCCGCTCAGGATAATGGCTTGCCAAGGTTTCGCAAAGTCAGAACGCCCTTTATCTGTCGAAGCGACTCGAGAGTGGCGTCGGAAGCCGGGGACGCCAGGTCCACCACCGTGTAGGCGATCTCGCCCAGCGACTTGTTCAGAAGATCCTCGATGTTCAGTCCGGCATCCCCGAGGCGGCTCGAAATTTGTCCGACCATATTCGGGACGTTCGCATTGGCAATGGTGATCCGGTAGGCATCGGTGCGCGGCATGATGGCTTCCGGAAAATTGACGGAAGACCGAATGTTGCCGTTCTCCAGATATTCGCGGATATTCTCCGCAACCATAATGGCGCAGTTTTCTTCGGCCTCCGTTGTCGACGCGCCGAGATGCGGCAAAGCGATGACTTTCGGGTGCGCAATGAGCTCGGGTGTCGGAAAGTCGCAAACGTAGGCATGCAATCGTCCACGATCAAGCGACTCAAGCACGGCCGCATTGTCTGCGACGCCGCCACGCGCGAAATTGATCAGCACGCTGTTTTCGGGCATCAGGGCGAGCCTGTCACGACTGACCATGTTTCGTGTAGCGTCCACCAGCGGCACGTGGATCGTAATCGCGTCCGACTTTTTGAACAGGCGATCCAGCGTGTCGACCTGTTGCACACCGGGCGACAATTGCCAGGCGCTTTTCACCGTAATTTTCGGGTCGAAACCCACGACCTTCATTCCCAGTGACAACGCAACGTTTGCCACCTGAACACCAATCGAGCCCAGGCCTATGACACCCAGAGTGCGACCCGGCAATTCGAATCCGACAAATTGCTTTTTTCCCGCCTCCACTGCTTTCGACAGAGCATCACCTTCGGATTTCAGGCTGCGCACATAGTCGCGTGCGTCGCAGATGTTTCGAGCGGCTATCAGGAGTCCGGCAACAGCCAGTTCCTTGACTGCATTGGCATTCGCGCCCGGTGCATTGAATACCGGTATGCCGCGCTTGCTCATCGCATCGACCGGGATGTTGTTTACGCCCGCACCTGCACGGCCGATCGCCGCAACCGATTTGGGAATCTCCATATCGTGCATATTGTGCGAGCGGACGATGACCGCATCCGGGTTCTTCAATTCAGAAGCAACTTCGTAAAGGTCCCGCGGTAGGCGCCGTAATCCTGCAACAGCAATGTTATTGAGCGTCAGTACTTTGTACATTTGATTTACCAGTGAGTGTCAGGCGTTGCTACGTTCGAATTCGGACATGAATTCGATCAGCGCATCGACCGCCGATTCGTCGGTTGCGTTGTAGATCGACGCACGCATGCCACCGACCGAGCGGTGACCTTTCAGGTTGGTCAACCCGGCGCGTTCCGCCTTCGCCAGGAACTGGCCGTCGAGCGATGGATCCGCAAGGACGAACGGGACATTCATCCAGGATCGGCTGTCGACCTGTACCGGATTGCTGTAAAAATCGGACCGGTCGATTGCCGCATAAAGTTTGACTGCCTTGCGCTCGTTACGCCGCGCCATGACCGCTAGCCCCCCCTGCTCTTTCAGGTATTCGAAAACCAGGCCCGCTACATACCAGGCGAAGGTCGGCGGCGTGTTCGTCATTGAGTCGGATTCGGCGTAGACCTTGTAACCGAGCAATGACGGGATATCTCCGCGCGCCCGATCGAGCAACGACTTCCGGATGATAACCAGGGTAATTCCTGCCGGCCCGATATTCTTCTGTGCTCCGGCATAGATGATGCCGAAACGGCTGACGTCGACCGGCCGCGAGAGGATCGTGCTCGACATATCGGCAACCAGCGGCACTTCGCCCGATTGCGGAATGAAATGGAACTCGACACCACCGATCGTCTCGTTGGGTGTGTAGTGCAGGTACGCCGCTTGCGGGTTCAGCTGCCACTCGCTCTGCGGCGGGACATGAGTGAAGTTCTGCGCTGCGCCGTCGGCCGCCACGTTAACCGTGCAGAATCGACGTGCTTCGGCTACGGCCTTTTTCGACCAGCTACCGGTCTGGATGTAATCGACCGATTGCCCTGGCGCCGATAGATTGAGGGGCACCATCGAGAACTGCATGGTTGCGCCGCCCTGGAGAAACAGGACACTGTAATCGTCCGGGACATGCATCAGGTCGCGCAGGTCCTGCTCGGCCTTTGCGGCCGTGGCCATGAACGGTTTGCCGCGGTGGCTGACTTCCATGACCGACATCCCGGTGCCGTTCCAGTCCGGGATATCGTCGCGAACCCGCTCCAGCACATTCAGGGGCAATGCTGCGGGACCAGCGCTAAAGTTGTAAACGCGCGACATGTCGCAATTTTCCTTGTTGGGGGTAGGAACCAATCAGTTCAATCGGAGCGGCTGCTCATTGATGAATCGGCAGTAGCGTTAC
>JAOUGX010000166.1 GCA_029865385.1 Gammaproteobacteria bacterium | reverse complement strand
GCATGTGCGGCGCAGCGGTTTCAGCCTTTGGGCACTACTGCTTGGTGCGTCCGCGCTGGCACAGGAGCCCGGTGAGCCGTGGGAGTACGAAGATGCCTACGACGACGACATACTCTATGTGCATGCCTTGCTCAATTATTCGTACGATCTCGAATGGCAACTGGCATGGGAGCAGCGACTGCTTGCGGATAACGGTTTTCGCCTGAACGTCGGCAGCGTTACCTCCAGTGAACTGATGACACTGGCGGATCTCAACATCAATCAGGATCTGGATGAGAAATGGCGCTTTCAGGCGCGGGCGTTCCGGCACGAACCCCGGCAGCTGCCGGCCCGCGACGACCAGATATTTGTCGGTCTCGAACGATCGATATTCGAGTCGTCGTCGGTTTTTCTGATGGCAACGCCGCAATACGACAAGGAATTCATGGACGTGTATGGCGGATACACGTTTTATCGAAACGACAGGGAACAATACTTTCGCGTTGGCGTAATGCTCGAGGACATCGTGTACGACACCAAGAATGAACTGGGCGGCCAATACGATCGGGAGCCTGTCGCTCTGCAATGGGCAATCCGGCTCGGCGGTGAAGACTGGTGGATATTCAGCGAAGGAAAAGTCGGCACCGGGTTCGAGCGGTCATTTCCCGATGCCAATGCATCGCCTGAACTGGCGAAGCACGACCGGCAGGAAAATGCCGTGCGTCTGAAATTCACTCGAATGTCGCAGAACGACAGCGCCTGGTCGGCGTGGGTCGACTGGTACGACTTCAGTGAAGCGAAACGTTACCGTTCACCGGGACTGGACTACGAATACAGCAACACCCAATGGAATTTCGCTGCGGAACTTATTCGTACGCTGCGTGAGCGGCATCGCTTGCGGTTCCTGATCCACGTCGTGCAACAGGATGCGGCATCACAGGGTTTCAATGCGCACGATTACGATCGAAGGGACATCCTGGGCGGCGCATTTTACGAATATCTCCGGCCGAAGAGCGGCTTCATGTTTTCTTACGTACTGGGTCTGCCGGATGCCGAATACCGGAATGCAGACAATGCACGGAATTTCAACCTGGACGGCTACCGCGACAAGCTGATTGCCGGCTGGCGTTATCGTTTCTCGGCCGATTCCCAGCTCCTCTTTTCCGTCAGTCACGAAGTTAGCGCTCACGGGTTCGGCGGTGGAAACCTCCAGATGTTGTTTTTTTTCTAGCTGCTGGCAGCGAAGCCGAGCGCCAGGAAGACCGCAAGCAACAAGCAAATGAATGCAAGGCCGGAAACCGTCCAGTGATGAAACGTAGCCTCTGCATACCCGGCAGGATCGAGTGCGGCAATCCGACGGTATGCACGATTGGCGCAACTTTGCAGACGGCCAATGAAGTGGCGCAGATGATTCACGAGAACAGACCAGACCTGACCAATTGCGATTGAAAGCCGCGACATGAGCCACAAGATATCGCCGGCCGGAATGCGCAATGGAAGCCGGATGGGCGACTTGCGGTTCCGCCACAGAACGGCCAGCGCTATCGTCGCGCCGGTAACGCTGGGCCAAAGTGCGTGCCAGATTGCAGCAACCGACAAGGTGTGCGGGGCGGGCGAATGATTCCGCGGCCATAGCAAAGTTCACAAAGCGACCGCGAGCAATGCGAAAGTCCACGGAATCCATAGTCCTGCCGCGATCGGCGACTCGTGCTTTCCCCTCGGCCAAACAAGGTACAAAAAGCGCGCCATCAGCAGCGTCGTGCCGATCGCCAGCATCGAAAGCATCAGCGAAATTCCGTCTGGCCAAAGGTATCCGGACAAAGAGGAGAGCGCGGATTTTGCAATGGCACCACTGGTCATTGGCAAGCCCGCCAGTGCCATCGCGGCGAACGACAATCCGCTGCCGACCAGCCAGCGCTGAACGGTGTCCTTGCCCGATGCCGCCGCGACACCGACGCCGAGAAACAGCGTTCCCTTCGCAAATGCGTGATGCAGTGCGTAAAGCAATACGGCAGAAAGGCACATCGGCCAGGCGTCCGGCGCCGCCATACCGATGCCGATACAGACGGTCATGAATCCCATCTGACTGATGCTCGAGTAGGCAAGGACCGTCTTGGACTGATCCTGTAACAGGCCGACCAGTACGCCGAAAACCGCGGCAGCCAAACCGGCGGTGACAAAAACCGCGCTCCACTCCGGCAATGCCACAGTCCCAAGCGGCAGGAATCGCAGCCAGCCGAGCAAGCCGGCTTTTATCATCGTGCCGCTGAGCACCGCGCTGGCGGGAACCGGCGCGACAGGGTGGGCGAGCGGCAACCACACGTGCAGCGGCAGCGCGCCCGCCTTGATGCCGAAAGCGGCAACCAGCAAGGCGATGACCAGGTCGCTGCGGATGCTTGCTGCCATCGGCTCTATGTAGACAGTCCCGGTTTGCCAGGCGGCCGTCATGAGCCCGGCAAACATGAGCACTTCTCCCAGTATGACCAGCGCGATATAGACGCGCCCGGCCCGCAGGGCATCCGCGCTACGCCGGTGCACGATCAGGCCGTAGGATGAAAAACTCATCAACGCGAAAAACAAGTAAAAGCTCAGCGCATCCTCTGCAACGATCAGGCCCAGGTTGCCCGCCATCGCGAGCAGGTAAAAGGCAAAGTAGCGCGCCGGATTTTCATCGGTCTTCAAATAGTGGCGACTGTAGCTGCCCGCGATGAGCCACAGCGCCGCAGTAAAAAAGAGAAATACCTGGCCGATGTCATCCAGTCCCAGTCGAGCGCCGAGCAACAGCCACGGAAGATCGACAGATGTTCCGGAACAGAGCGGCACGGCCGCCAGTGCAGGTAATGCCGTCCATGGGGCGAGCGCAATGACCGTAGCCCGGCACGCTTTCGGCAGTAACGCCGCGGCCATCATCAACGGCAGCAGCGGTACGAATACCAGCAGCGTGGCCGGCGTCGGCCCAACGGCGAAACTGCTCATTGTCCGAATTCCTTTTCAGCGATGTATCGAGCCCATTCAAGCGGACTGAACGGTGCATTGGCCAACAGGCCGACCGCCAGTACGAGCAATGCCATCAGCATCGTCGGCAGGAGCAACATCCAGTGTGTTTCCAGGCGGCCACGCGAGCGTTCTGCGGGCCATGCGCCGGCCGGTTCGCGGAACCAGGCCGCATGCAGAACCGGCAGAAAGTACACCGCATTCAGCAGGCTGCTCGCGACCAGCACCAGCAAGATCCAACCCTGGCCGGCTGCCAGTGCGCCGGTGCCGAGATACCACTTGCTGAAAAAACCGGCCAGCGGTGGTATGCCGATCATGCCGAGGGCGCCCACGGTGAAAGCCGCCATGGTCCACGGCATGCGTTGTGCAACGCCGTTCATTTCACTGATCCGATGAATTCCCAGCGTTTCGGCGAGGTTTCCGGCGCAGAAGAAAAGCGTGATCTTCATGATCCCCTGATGCACGAGGTGCACGATGCCACCGATCGACGCGATCGGCCCGACGGTGGCAATGCCCAGCGCAATGTATGAGATCTGGCTGACGGTCGAGTAGGCCAGTCGTCGTTTGAGATCGTCCTGGTAACAGGCGCGCATCGAGGCATAAACAATGGTAGTCGAGGCCATGATTGCCAGCGGAGTCGTTACGCCAAGACTGGCGGCAAATTCGATGCCGTAGACATCGTAAATAATCCGGATAAAACCAAAAGCGCCGGCCTTGACCACGGCCACGGCGTGCAGCAGCGCCGAGACAGGAGCCGGCGCTACCATGGCCTGCGGCAACCAGCCGTGCAGCGGCACGAGGGCGGCCTTTACGCCGAGCCCTGATATCAGGACGACAAAAACAAAGATCAGGATTTCTGGCGACGCTGCGGGTGCGCCTTCGTTGTCAAGGAATCCGTGATGAGTGAATTCCAGCGTGCCGCTCAGGCTATACAGCCACACGGTCCCGAGCAGCAGCAGTGCCCCGCCGGTCATCGTGTAACGCAGGTAGATTCGCCCGGCTACGCGCGCGGCCTCGGAGCCCCGATGAACTATCAATGGGTAAGTGACCAGCGTCAGTAATTCATAGAAAAGAAAAAAAGTGATCAGGTTGCCGGCAAGTGCAACACCGCAGGTCGCGGTAACGCAAATGCTGAAGAATCCGAAAAACCGGCTCCGGTGAGGCGCATGTTCCAGATAGCCGATGGCATAGATCGTGGTGACGAACCATAGCCCGGCCGACAGTGTCAGAAAAAGAAGTGCCTTGGCGTCCGCGCGCAATACCAGGTCCAGCTCTGGCAGAAACTGAATACGGACTTCGTATTGGGCGCCTTGGTAAACGCCCCACAGCATTGCCAGCACGAGCGCCAGTTTGGCGACAGCCCCGAAAAGATTCAGCGCGGTTCGAAACGTGACGCTCGACTCGCGCAGAAAGAA
>JAOUGX010000072.1 GCA_029865385.1 Gammaproteobacteria bacterium | reverse complement strand
GAAGAATTACAACGGGCCCGATTTCGACGAGCTTGCCGAGGACCCCGATCTCGCGAGTTTTCTCGCAAAGACCCTGCGCCAGCGCGATCCGAGCTACAGCATGGTGCTGATCGACATGACGAACGAGGATGCTATCCGCTGGGCCGGATTGCGCCCGGACGTCAAGCAGAATGCGGGAAGCGTCGGCAAACTGATTTGCATGGCGGCGTTGTTTCACGCTCTGGCCGCAGCGTTTCCGGACGTCGGTGACAGGGCGCGAGTATTGCGCGAATCGGTTTCGCCTGCGGGCAGCTGGGTAAACAACGAAATCCACAAGGTGCCGAAGTGGAGCGATGAGCTACAGCGAAACCTGTTCTCGGTAATCGTTCCCTCCGACGAATTTCGTCTTGGCGAATGGCTGGATCACGCGATCTCGGCATCGGCAAATGGTGCCGGGTCTATTATCTGGCGGGAAGCGATGTTGATTCGTCATTTTGGCGCCGAGTACCCGAAGAGTTTCGAAGAAAGCGAGAGGTTTTTCGCCGAAACACCCAAAGGGAAACTGGCGGAGCTCGCCCAGGCGGTCGTCACCGAACCGCTGGAACAAGCCGGAATCGATACCGCCAACCTGCAACAGGGTTCATTCTGGACCGGTAACTCGAAACGCAAGGTACCGGGCCGCATCTCTTTCGCGACCCCGAGGGAGCTCGCACGCCTGCTGTTCCGCATCGAGCAAGGGCGGCTCGTCGACGAGTGGTCCAGCCTGCAGATGAAGAAATACATGTACCTGACGAAGCGCCGCTATCGTTACAGCTACGCGCCTGAGCTCGGGGACTCGGCGGTGTTCTTCAAGAGCGGATCGCTGTACTCGTGCAGACCGGAAGAGGGTTTTCGATGTGACAAGTACATGGGTAACGATCGAAACCTCATGAACTCGGTTGCCACGGTCGAGGGAATCGGCGAGGGGCAACCGCATTACACGGCGGTACTGATGTCCAACGTGTTGAGATTCAATTCCGCATGGGATCATTCACGTATCGGGGCGGCGGTGCATGAAACTATTCGAACCAGCGTACCGCAGACACTCCGCGAAAACGCCTCCGAGAAAGAGATGCTGGATTCGGGCAGGAGCGATTGACGTACCGCGGATTCGCGAGCTCCCGGGCCGGATCTCGCCAGATTGACAGGGTGCCCGATGAGCGGGCACTGTGTACTGCCATTAAGTGCAGCTTCCGTCGCCGCGCCGTATTAAGGGAGAAAAATAATGATAGCCAGAATTGCCAGCCTGTTTTGCGGTTTGACTTGCAGCTTGATAGTCGCGGGCTGCACCCGATCCGATGTGCCCGATCCGGCCGACCTCGTGCTGAGCAATGCCTACGTTTACACCGTCGACGATTCACGCAGCGTGGCAGAGGCCGTGGCCATCCGCGGCGACACTATAGTATTCGTCGGCAGCGCAGCCGATGCAGCCGCGTATATAGGTGATGACACCGATGTCCGCGATATGGCCGGCGCAATGGTAATGCCCGGTCTGCACGACATGCATATTCATGCGCTCGGGATCGTCGAGCCGGACATGTGCGACCTCGATTCCGAGGCGCTTTCGCTGGAGCAGATGGTGCCTGTACTGCAAGGCTGTCTTGAGAAATACGACATTGCCGCCGGAGACTGGTTGATCGTCCTGCAATGGGCTTTCTCCCGCGGCAACCAGACCAGCGAAAACCTGCCCAACATCCGTGCCGCGCTGGATGCGGTTTCCACCGAACACCCGATCTTTCTGTGGGGCGATGACGGTCACCACGGCGCGGCGAACAGCGTCGCGTTCGCCAACGCAAGAAACGGTCAGGGCGATGTCGTCGGCATCAGTGCGGCGACACTCGAAACCGACTTTGCCGAGTTCAAGCCCATGATCGCCGTCGATGCGCGCGGTGAACCCACCGGCGGGGTCAATGAAGACGCCCGCATGCTGATCCGGCCGAATTTCTTCGAGGACATGCTGGGTATGGGTGGTGCTGCGGAAAACACCATGCCGCGCGTTGCAGCTAAACTTGCAGCCAACGGCATTACGTCGATACAGGACGCTATCGTCAGCCCGGAATCACTCGCTGCCTATGAATGGCTGCAGGAAAGCGGTCAAATGACGTTTCGTTTGAAAGCGGCCATGATCGAACCGGAAAGCGAAAGCATCGACGCCATCGACGCACATCTCGCGTTCCTGAAGGAATTGCGAGCGAAACACGAAGGATCGGAACTGATTCGGGTCAATGCCGTGAAGCTGTTTGCAGACGGCGTGCTCGAGGGCAATCCGCTGAGCAGCCCGCCGACGCTACCGGTTGCCGCGATGCTGGAGAATTTCAAGCAACCGATATTCGGTGGCAACATCGACGACGGCACGTTCGGAATCAAGGGATACGTCGATCAGGGCAGGGATGTCTGCAAGTCCGTACAGGCGGACCCGAAATCATTCTCGACAGCGGATCGCGTTGGCGAATTCGAGTCCGAATACGGCTTCTATCCGCAGCAATGCATACCGACCAGTGGCATTCTGGAGCACGACGAGGCATTCATACGCGCCTATATTCGAAAGGCGACCGAGGCAGGATTCCATGTGCACGTGCATGCACTTTCGGATAAGGCAGTTCGCATAGCTGTCGACGAGTTCGGCAAGGTAAAAGACATTGCCGACAAGCAGAATCTGACACAAAGTCTTGCCCACGTGCAGATAGCGCACCCGGACGATCAAAAACGGATCGGCGAGTTGGGAGTTTCTGTCGTATTTACCTTTGTATGGACTACGCCCAGCATTCAGTACGAAATGATGGTTGCGCCGTTTATCGACGAACTCTCCGGCACTGAGGATCTATACAACCTCGATAATTACTACATGAAAAACGTCTATCCGGCGAAAAGCATCCAGCAATTCGGCGGCGTGCTCGTCAATGGCAGTGACGCACCGGTTGGCAGCCGCGACCCGATGCCGTTCGCGAGCCTGCAGCAGTCGATCTATCGCAGTAACGGCGAGAACGTCATGAATGCGGAGGAACGCATCGACATCCATTCGGCCATCGCGGCATTTACCCGCAACGGGGCCAAACTGTTCGGTCATGCCGACAGGCTCGGCACCATCGAGACGGGAAAGGTCGCGGACATCATCGCCATCAACCAGAACCTTGTCGAACTGGCTGACAGCGGTGAGGTGAGTCGAATCGGGGAGACGGAAGTGCTGCTGACGGTATTCAATGGCAAAGTGGTGTACCCGCAAGCGGCGGACGACTGAAGGCGGTTTAAGTCGGCAGTCGCGAGGTCAGCTCTGGCGATCGAAGGATGCCGTCTTCAGCAGGGCGAACACAGGCATTCCTGCACGCAGATTGAGTTCCGCAACGGCATGCCGGGTCAGTTGAGCTCGAACTGTAGTCCCGCCGCCGATATCGACCAAGGCTGTGGCGAAGGGGCTGTCGGGACGCGATTCGATACCACTCAGCGTACCGCGCAGCACGTTACGAAAACTCAGATTGCGCGGAGCTTCCGTCGCGATCGCCACGTCGCTGGCGCGCACATTCAACCTGACATCGGTCCCGTTCGGCAGATGCGTAAGCATCGGAACGACGAAAGTCTGACCGGCATGATCCAGTCGAGTCAATTGAACGTCTGTCAATTGCTCGATTACTTTGGCCTCCAGTACAGTGAACAGTTCAGTAGACAGTCGTGTCGCGTGTTCGTCGAGATGATTCAATACGTCGGCCGCACCGCCGACCGCAGCAATGTGGCCATCTTGCAGTGCGATCACGCGATCGCAAAGCCTGGCAACCTCGTCAACCGAGTGACTGACGTAGATGACGGGAATGCCGAAACGCTGCGGCAGCGACTCCAGGTATGGGAGGATCTCGCTCTTACGCCCGCGATCCAGCGCAGCAAGCGGTTCATCGAGCAACAGGATGCGTGGTTGCGTAAGCAAGGTGCGCGCGATGGCAATACGCTGCCGTTCGCCACCGGAAAGTCCTGTAACTCTCCGTGACAGCAGACCTTGCAGATCAAAAGCAGACAGGACTTCCTGTTGGCCGATACTTGACTGCTTCAATTTATGGCGTTGCGCGGCGAATGCGAGGTTACCCGCGACGTCGAGATGGTCGAACAAGCGCGTATCCTGGAAAACGAAGCCGACCGGACGTCGATGCGACGGCAGAAACTGTCGTCTCGAAGAGTCCTGCCACGCGTCACCGTCAAAGCTGATCTTGCCCCGTGCCGTTTTCTCGAATCCGGCAATGATTCGGAGCAGTGTGCTTTTGCCGCCGCCGCTTGCGCCGAACAGCCCTGTGATCCCTTGCAGCAAAACACGGTGATCGACGTCGAGTTTGAAGCCAGGGTAGGTTATCCGTACCTGCAGCAACAGCTCGACCGGCGGATTAGCGTGCGATGACACGGTGCCCCCGGACAAATGCATAAACAACGAACAGGACCGCGAAAGAGAAGATCAGAAGGCTCGCGGAAAGAAGATGGGCATCGGCATAGTTGAGTGTTTCGACGTGCTCGTAAATAGCTATTGAAATCACTTTTGTCTTGCCCGGAATGTTTCCCCCGACCATCAGCACGATGCCGAACTCACCGATCGTATGAGCGAACGTCAATACTGCAGCGGCAATGAAGCTGCGTTTCGACATCGGAATGACGACAGAAAAGAAAGTGTCCAGCGGGCTGGCGCGAAGGCTTGCGGCGGCTTCCAGGGGCGATCGTCCGAGGGATTCGAAGGCGCTCTGCAATGGCTGCACGGTGAACGGCAGCGAGTAGATTATTGACGCGACAACCAGGCCGCTGAAGGAAAATGTCAGCGCGTCACCTGTGACTTTCATCCAGAAAGAACCGATGGGTGACGCGGGACCGAGCGCAATCAGGAAATAGAAACCAATGACGGTCGGCGGAAGCACCAGCGGCAGAGCCGTGACGGCTTCGATCGCGGGCTTTAATCGCGAGCGCGTGCCTGACAGCCACCAGGCCAGCGGCGTGCCGAGCAGCAGCAGGATGACCGTCGTAACGCCGGCAAGTGTCAGTGATAGCCAGAGTGGGCCGAGATCAGGCATCGCTCATTCCAATCCGTAACCGAACGACGCGATCGTCAGGCGTGCTTCATCGGACTTGAGGTAGGCTAGAAAAGCGACTGCTGCGGCGTTGTCATAGCCGTGTTCGAGCAGTGCCGCATCCTGGCGAATTGCCGCATGCAGTTCGGCCGGTACGTCCCAGCGGCTGCCGGGCTGTTTGTTGCGTTTGCTCTTGACCGAAGCGAGTGCGACGAAACCGAGTTCTGCGTTACCGGTGGCCACCAGCGCGAAAGCCTGGCCCACGTTTTCACCCATGACGAGTTTGCCCTGTAGTGCGTCCCAAAGGCCGAGGCTTTTCAAAGTTTCCATCGCCGCGTCGCCGTACGGCGCGAGTTCGGGATTCGCGATTGCCAGGGTACGAAAATTCCCTCGTTTCAATACTTCGATGCCATTGCCGATAATCAATTCATCGTCGGGACTCCAAAGAGCCAGTTTGCCTACGGCATAAGTGAACACAGTTCCGGCTACTGCGATTTCGGCTTCCTCGAGACGCCGTGGATTCTCTCTATCGGCAGCAAGAAGCGCATCGTAGGGAGCGCCGTTGACGATTTGTGCATACAGCTTGCCGGTCGAGCCCGTCGAAATCCGGATCTCATGTTCACTCAAAGCCTCGAAGTCACGCACGAGGGACTCGGCCACTTCGGCAAAATTCGTGGCGACTGCAATGAGGGCTGAATCGGCCGCGGAAATCGCCGGAAACAGAACAGCAACGAAGACCAGGTTTTGCAGCGCGAATCGGCGGATAAAGTCAGGCACCATGGTCGCGCATTGTACGGGACTTGTCCGGGTGCCCCTAAGCGGAGTCCTGCCGCGCCGCAATCAGTTTCAGTCGCCGGACCCATCCGGCATCGATCAGGGGCAGCGCATCCAACGCCTTTTGCGCAAAAGCCCGGTCGCGATTATCGTCGAAAACCGTTTGCCACAGGGCCTGGACGCTGATGCCGTGATCCGGGCGCTGCAGCAGCTCGATCGAATCGCCTTTCTGCAATGTCCCTTGCTGCTCCACCCGAAGATAGAACCCGAGCCGGCCGCTGGCCAGGAAACGCTTCGGAAACGCATCATCGCCCACGCGAATGCCGAGCTTGAAGCAGGGAAGGCGGGGCTGGGCCACCGTGGCGACAACGTCGCCCAGCCGGTACTGATTGCCAATAACGACCGTTTCTTCCGTCATGCCGGTGACGGTCAGATTCTCGCCAAACTGTGCCGGTTCGAGGCTGGACTTGCCAAGTTCCCCGGCCCAGTAACGGTAATGCTCGTGAGGGTAGACGTAGAGGGCCTTGTCGCGCCCACCGTGAACCGACAGGTCGGCCTGCCGGTCCCCGGCGAGATTCAAAAGGCCTGCGTGCACTTTGCCACTGACCGGCGTCTTGAAAATCCCGGTGGTTACTTCCTTGCGCCCATGGCGCACGGTTCGCGGCTCGCCAACGCAGACTTCGACGATTTTCACGCGCCGCAGCTCACGGTCCGGGGCAGGGCCGGACGGGTCCTTGCGTATGCGGAATATCGGCAAGATTGCCGGCGTCGGCCACCGGTTTGCTCCAGTCGTCTCCCCAGATGCATGCCCAGTAATAACTGCGGCGGAAATACGGCTCGAACGCGGCTTGGCGCCGTTGCAGCAAGGGCACCATGTAGAGCCGCTGCAATGCCTCGATCTCGCGTGCCATCCGCAAAGGCCCCGCATCGACCGGGTCGAGGCCCATGTCGGCGGCGAGACGCGCAACAAATTCCTTGGCCCCGCGATCGTCCGCTGCGATCGGCACCGTGGCCGGTCCGCCGACGGCATGCGGATCGTCGATAAGGAAGCTGCCCTGGGTGGCAAAAGCCTTGACCACGCGCGCGCCCGGATTCCAGCCCTGTATCATCTCCGCGCTCGACGTTTCAAGCAGTGGCACGTGGTAACCGTCGTCACCCTGCACCGAGGGCATCGAGATATCGATGACGATCTTGTCCTTCAATGAACCCAGGTTCTGCGCGACCGTTTCCATTGCAGGCCACGGCACGGCAAGAATGATGACGTTCGCAGAAATCGCCGCCTGCTCTGGGCTTGTCGCCGTCGCAGCACCTCCGGTCGCCCGGATCAGCTGTTGCGACTTGTCGCTTTTAGGATCTCGTGTGCCGTAAACGACCGGGTAGCCGAGCGCGCCGAGGCGGGGCCCGAACGAGTCCCCCATGTCACCGGTGCCTATCACCGCAATCGTTGGACGGCCCGTATCGTCGGCTGACGCAATATGCATTTGCGTTACTGAAAGAATTACGCCCAGTAAAACGCTTACACTGAACCAATTGATCTTCATGATAATTCCTGAAACTTGTCGGGATTGTAGGAGCATGCCTAGCTTACTTGAATCAGCGGAATCGGCCACGGCCTCGATGCGGCTTGGATGGAAACTGAGCAAGCGATCGGCGTTGATCGACCGCGAGTATCATTAACTGGGAATAGTCAATGGGGAAAGTTTTCAATCTGCGCAAGCGAACCGACGAAAATAACCGAAACCACTGGGTGCCCCGCCGGGCAGGTAGCGATGCGCCTGCCGGAACCTATCTGGGCGTCGGCGACGGCTGCTATGCGTCGCTCAAACTGCGGAAAGGTCAGCACACGGTCCGCATTCAAAGCGGGAAATCAAGTTTCCCATTTTTCGCAAATTGGAGCGGGTGATGGGAATCGAACCCACGTCTTCAGCTTGGGAAGCTGAGGCCCTGCCATTAGACGACACCCGCCAACGCTACATCCCTCGACGATTCTACAATCGCAGGGTGTGACGAGTCACGGTCTAATGGCAGAGGACAGGTGCCAGTGGTCATGACCTGCCTTGATTTTTAGGCCGCAGCGTTTATTTGTATGCAATGAGTCTGGCCATCTCCACTCAATAAACATCGATCGTATTATTCGGCAAGAAGCAAGGACCAGACAGGCAGACTGAAAAAGAGAGACATTCGACTCATCGGTACCTTGAAGAGGAATGATTTGCTTCGATCAGTCTAAGAGCTTCTCTCACTCCAGTCTCCACGCTGATACCCCCATTTAAGCAGCAACATGTCGTAAGTTCGAATACAAGAGCGCTTGTCCGAACCGTTAGCTCGAAACAAATTCACCGGCTTTACTGCTTCAGCGGCGCCGAAACTGCCGCAACCTGGTAGTCCTCGGTCATCGGCGGCAAGCCGACGATTTCCCTGTCGCGGTTGGTAATCGCAAGCATCGCGGCGTCGATTTCGGCGAAGCGCGGATCGTCAACCAGTAATTCAAGTGCTGGCACCACTTCCTCGGGAATGCCATTTGTCGCCCAGCCGCTGTCTACCGCTTTTCCTAAATAAGCGAACGCCGCGTCGTGATCTCCAAGCAATGCGAACTGTACCGCTCGGTTGAACGAGAACACGAAATTGTCGACGCTTTGCTCCAGTAATTTTGTGGTGTGCTGTTCAACGAATGCCATGGCTTCATCGAAGCGCGCCTGATTGCCGCCGCGCATATACGCCAGTGCCACTTCCGTCATTAAGGAATAGCCGACATCGTCTCCGGAATTTTCGGCCGCAAATGCCGCAATGCTCGGCCAGCGTTCTTCGAGATAGTTAACTACTTCCTCGCTGCGACCTGCCCTGTTCAAGAGGTTAAACAGGGTTTCCGGGAAACCGCTTGACGCCTGGTCGTGCGCCATTTTGAAAGCTTCTTCAGAACGCCCAACCTCGTATAAGGCGTACGGCCGGATATATTGTGACCCTTCGTCAACGGCCCGCTCGAACTGCATCGTGCCCATCAAACCAAAGCTCAGGTAAACTTTCGCCAGCCCGCTCATGTCGCCATACTCGCGGCGACGCTCCATTTCCTGCAGGCCTTCGCCGCGACGTCCGGAATACATGTAGTTGACCGCGCGCGCCAATAACAGGTCCGGGTTGTCAGGATTGAACGTCTCCATGCGCTTAATCAGCGCCTCGGCTTTTTCCCGTTCACCGAAACTGTTGAAAGTGGTGATGACATTGCTGAATGCCGGCCGGTACAAAGGGTCTTTCTCGGCAATATCTGCAAGAATCTGCAGAGATCCTCGGTAGTCGCCGACACCTTGCAGCGCGATCTGCAGCCAGTTGCTGGCGTCGATCAGATTAGGATTGATGGACAATGCCTTCATCAGGTGGTCGATTGCCTGCTCGCTGCCCGCCGGAGTATTGGTGTAATACAAGCCCAGCGCTGCCCAGCCCTCGGCGAGATTCTCGTCCAGGCTGAGCGACTGGTCGACGAATCGCTTGGCGCGCCTTTGCGCTTCGTCGTGGGGTATCGAGCCGTACTGCTGTTCGGAGAGCAACATCGTTGCGATGCCTCTCTGGGCGAATGCCGGCGCATACTCGGGGTCCAGCTGAATGGCCTTATCCAGCTCGTCAACCGCAATTTCGATTTCCGTGCCAACGCGCGTATACATGCGTTGTTTGGCGCGCAAATACAGCTCGTACACTTCCGGGGCTGTGCGTTGGGCCTCGGCAACCACAGCTTCGTCATTCAGCAGCCGGCTCTTCAGCTGATTCAGGATTTCATTGGCAATCTCGTCCTGGATCGCGAAGACATCGGTTAACTCGCGATCGTAAGTCTCGGACCAGATGTGAAATCCGTTATCGACCTGAATGAGCTGGGCCGTTATGCGAACCTGATCCCCGGCTTTACGAACGGATCCTTCGAGAATGTGATTGACACCGAGCGCATCGCCGATTCGACGCAAGTCCTGGTTCTGGCCTTTGAATGCGAAGGACGAGGTACGACCGGCAACCTTGAGCTTCTTGACAGACGCGAGTGAGTTCAGGATTTCCTCGGTAATGCCGTCTGAAAAGAATTCCTGTTCCGTGTCCGAGCTCATGTTGACGAAGGGCAGTACCGCGATGGATTTCTCACTGTCACTGAGGGCAGCAACAGCTTCTGCTGCGGAATCCGGCGCCCGGTTCATCTGCCTTTCGATGAGCAACAGACCGACGGCGGCGACGAGGAACGCAATGATGACGAAATTGAGTTTGCGCCCGGTGCTGTGGGTAATCGAACCGCTGCGATCGACCTCCGATTCCTTCTTTAAGCCCTCCGGCGTCATCTCGAATGCCCAGGCAAACACCAGTGCCGGTACCAGGCCGATGGCCAGGATGACGAAAATCAGCTTCGGCGCCCACGCGGGCAGTTCCAGAATCGGCGTAATCACATCGACGATTTGCAGCAACACCCAGGATGCCACTGCATAAGCGATGCCGACGCGGATGACGTTACGGCGATTCAGTTCCGAGAAGAGTTTCAATGGATTGCGCAGTCCTTGTCTTGGCAGCGCAGATCATAGCAAGTCTGATGGCCCAAAGAAGCGATCACGTGACCCTTACTGCCAGATTCGAACCCGCTGCTCGGGTGCCAGGAAGTGCGCGTCCCCTTCCTTGACGCGGTAGGTTATGTAGAAATCTTCGACATTGGGCACGACGCCATTAATGCGGAATTCATCGGGCGAGTGCGGATCGGTCTTGACCAGCAGCTCGATCATCTGCTGACGCCATTTGATTCTGCTCGACTGGGCGAAGCCAAGAAAGAATCTCTCCTCTCCGGTGAACCCGTTAATTACCGGCGATTCCTCGCCATTGAGTGACATCCGGTAGGCTTTCAAAGCGATCGCCGTGCCGCCGAGGTCGCCGATATTTTCGCCGAGAGTGAATTCGCCGTTGACGAACAAACCCGGTGCGGCCTCGAATCCGTTGAACTGCTCGACCAGGCCGCGAGTGCGCTCCTCGAATCTCGCCCGGTCGTCGTCGGTCCACCAGCTCTTAAGGTTGCCGTCGCCATCGTATTTACTGCCCTGGTCGTCAAACCCATGACCGATTTCGTGTCCGATCGTCGTACCAATGGCACCGTAGTTGTATGCGTCCTCTGCATCCAGCTGGAAGTTAGGCGCCTGCAGGTATGCCGCAGGAAAAACTATTTCATTCAACCCGGGGTTGTAATAAGCGTTGACCGTTTGCGGCGGCAGAAACCACTCATTGCGATTGATCGGCTTGCCGAGCTTGTCGACCTGAAGATAGTGATTAAAGCGCCTCGCATTTCGAATATTTCCGATAAGGTCCTTGTCCGAGATCTCAAGTGCCGAGTAGTCCTTCCATTCATCGGGATAGCCAATCTTCGGAGTGAATTTCGCCAGCTTTTGCAGCGCCTTTTCTTTCGTGTCTTCACTCATCCATTCCAGGTTACGAATCGAGTCGGCATACGCCTTCATGAGGTTGTCCACCATGCCGACCATTCTCTCCTTGGCCTCCGGCGGAAAGTATTCCTGTACGTAGAGTTGCCCCAATAATTCGCCGATATTGCCGTTCATCGACAGGATTGCGCGCTGCCATCGCGGAGGCTGTTCTTCACGCCCGTAAAGAGCCTTGCTGAAGAATTCGAACTGGGCATCGACAAAGTCTTTCGGCAGGAAGCTGGCAAACGCAAACAGGGTGTTAAGGCGCAGGTACTCCTTCCACGTGTTGAGGTCCGTAGCCAGGAAGATCCTGTTGGCAGCCTCGAGGTACGAAGGCTGGCTGACGATCACATATTCCGGCCGGCCGGTGCCGATGCCCGCGAAATAGGCATCGGGATTGAAATTGGAAATCAGTTTGCCCAGGTCCGCGTCGCTGGTCTTGTTGTAAACGGCGTCTGCATCGCGGCTTTTCACTTTGTCCCACTGGTGTTCGGCCAGCGCTGTCTCCAGTGCCATGATCCTGCCGGCCGCAGCGGTCGCATCCGCGTATCCGGACATCGACAGAAGTTTTTCGACGACAGCAACGTAACCGTCACGCAGTTCAAGACCGCGCTCGGACTGATCGAAATAATAGTCACGGTCCGGCAGGCCGAGCCCTGATTGCACGATGAAAAGCACGTACTTCGTGGAATCTTTGTCATCCTGGTTTACGTAGAGGTTGAACGGGCCGTCGATGCCGACTTCGTTCGTTTCGCCCAGCCAGCGTGCGACGTCCGCATGGTCTTTGAGCGCATCGATTTCAGCAAGGCTTTTCGCCAGCGGTTGCATGCCGAGTTTCTCGATGCGCGCTTCGTCGAGCCACGCCGTGTAATAGCCTCCGATCTTGGCAATGGTCTTGTTGTCGTTCGTGTCCGCCGCGACTTCTTCGACAATCGATCGAAGTTTCGTCAGGCTGTCGTCACGCAGAGTCATGTAGCTGCCCCAGCCGAACTGATCGGCCGGTATTTCCGTTTCGCGCAGCCAGACGCCGTTGGCATAAGCGTAGAAGTCGTCCTGTGGCCTGATGGTCTTGTCCATCCCGCTCAACTCCACGCCGGACGAAAGTGCCCTGGGCTTCGCGGCCAATTCATTCGGGGCCTTGCTGCAAGCCGTCAATGCGGCAATCACTACCAAGATGGGAACGAATTTCATTATTTTTGGTCCTGTTGTAATTGCCCGCGTTAGTCGAGCTCGACTCGCATAATAATCGTGTGACACGTGAGTGCGCCAATCGTTCGGGCCGGAGATATGGATTTGCATTTACCGATACCAACGTCCTTGGAACTGCGCGTGGCCGGCTGCGTACTGCTGCTGGCCATGTTGTCGGCCTGCGGTGGCAGTGGAGGCGAGTCAGCACCGCCTCTTGCGCCGCCGGTTTCCGATCCCTGCGACTCAAGCAGTATTCTTGAAAACGGTGCCTGCCGGACCTTCGCCACCCGATCCGACGAGCGGGCGCCAACGCCGTTCGTGGAAAATGGCCAGGCGGTTAGCCTCGAAGTCGTGCTTTTCATGCCGCTCCAGGGAAGTCGTTTTCCGTTGCTCGTGATTCATCATGGCTCGACCGGCAATGGCTCGGACCCTTCGCTGTTCGGGCAGACGTTTACCAGTAAAGCGATCGCCAATTTCTTCGTGGAGCGGGGCTGGATGGTGGCCTTCCCGCAGCGCCGTGGTCGCGGCAAGTCCGATGGACTGTATGACGAAGGCTTCAATCCCAGCCGAACGGCCTATTCCTGCGAGCAGAACCTCGCATTGGGCGGAGCCGAACATGCGCTCGAGGACCTGGATGTGCTGACGGACTGGCTGCGTATGCGAAACGATGTCGACACGACCCGCATGCTCGTCAGCGGAACCTCACGAGGCGGCATTTTGTCGATTGCGCACATTGCCAGGCGACCTGATGCGTATCTCGGGGCGATCAATTTTGTCGGCGGATGGCTCGGCGAAGGCTGCGGCGATTATGCATCGGTAAACCGAACCCTGTTTGTCGGCGGCGCATCTTTTCCGGGTACATCATTGTGGCTTTACGGGGCCAATGATTCGTTTTACAGCCTCGCGTACAGTCGCAGCAATTTCGATGCGTTCAGCACGGCGGGCGGCCTTGGCGCTTTACATGAATTCATTCGCGCGCCGGGATTCAACGGGCATTTCCTCATCAACGACCCGCCCCTCTGGGGCAGTACGGTGGATGCGTGGCTCGACCAGTTGTAAGCGCATCAGCCTGATGCCTGTCAGCCGGCACATGCTGCAACTTCCAGCCTCAATGGCTTGCTGTTCGTAAATTTCTCCGCTTTCAAGTATTTTCTCGCATTGGCCATCCTGATCGGAGCACGAGGAATTGACAGCGGATCAATTCATTCTCTTTACATTGCTGTTTCTTGTCTTCGCGTTGCTGATCTGGGGGCGGTGGCGCTATGACCTCGTGGCGTTCGTGGCTTTGCTCGCATCGCTGCTTGCCGGGGTCGTGTCGGTGGGCGAGGCGTTCTCCGGGTTCGGGCATCCGGCTGTAATAATCATTGCGCTGGTACTGATAGTCAGCCGTGGCCTGTCGAACAGCGGCGCAATCGAGTTGCTGGCCCGGTTTGTCGTCTCGGGTACCCGAAAGCTTGCGGCACATATCGGCATCATGGCGTCACTTGCCGCCGTACTGTCTGCCGTGATGAACAATGTCGCGGCGCTTGCCTTATTGATGCCCCTCGACACGCAGGCGGCATCCAAAGCGAACAGGAGCCCGGCGCTGTCGCTGATGCCGCTATCTTTTGCTTCGATTCTCGGTGGCATGATTACGCTGATCGGAACTCCGCCAAATATTGTGATTGCCGAGTTTCGCAGCGATGTATTGGGCGCGCCGTACCGGATGTTCGATTTCGCTCCCGTTGGCATCGCAGTTGCAGCCGTGGGAGTTGCCTACGTCGCATTTATCGGGTGGCGCCTGTTGCCGTCCGATCGTGCCGAGCCGAAGCAGGGCAGGGACTCGTACGATCTCGCTGACTACATTGCCGAGCTGAAAGTGGCTGTGAGCTCGCCGGTCATCGGCAGGCGCGTGCGGGAGCTTGACGACCTGGCGGCAAACAGCGACGTGGAAATCCTCGGTCTCGTTCGCAAGGGAAAGCGCATGCCCGGATTCGCCCGAGTCGTCGAGATAGAGGCGGGCGATACGCTGGTGGTCGAGGCGCATCCGGAGAAAATAGAAGGCGCACTTGGCAGCATGGGCCTCGAGTTCATCGGTACCGGTGAGGGACTGCTGAAAGACGATCACCTCGAATTGCAGGAAGCCGTCGTCCCGGAAACATCGTATCTCGCCGGTCGATCCGCAAAGGCTGTTCGGTTGTTGTATCGATACCGCGTGGCGCTGGTCGGTGTATCGCGAGGGGGCAAGCGATTCCGTGACGATGTGCGGAAGCTGCAGATACATCCGGGCGACGTGTTGCTCCTGCTCGGTGCCGATGAACGGCTTGGCGATGTAATCAATCGTCTCGGGCTATTGCCGCTGGCAGACCGCGGTCACCTGGTGGTCAGGAGGGACAAGGCCTGGTGGGCCGTTGGAATCTTCGCTGCAGCGGTTGTGGCGGCCAGTATCGGCATCGTTTACCTGCCAATAGCGCTCGGTTGCGTCGTGGCCAGCTACGTGCTGCTGAATATCGTTCCGGTCCGCAACGTATACAATTCGGTGGAATGGCCGGTCATTGTATTGCTCGGATGCATGATACCAATCGGTGCGGCGCTGCAGTCTACCGGGGGCACGGCGCTCATAGCAGATGGTCTTGTCGGTCTTTCGCAGGGCTATTCGCCCGTTGTCGTGCTGACATTGCTGATTATCATCACGATGACGCTGTCAGATGTAATGAACAACGTGGCAACCGCGGTTATCGCGGCGCCGGTCGCGATCGACATTGCATCACGGCTGGGAGCCAATCCCGATGCATTCCTCATGGGCGTTGCGGTGGCCGCGTCCTGTGCATTTCTTACTCCGATTGGCCACAAGAACAACACCCTCATCATGGGCCCCGGTGGCTATCGCTTCGGCGACTACTGGCGGATGGGACTGCCGCTCGAAATCCTGGTCATCGTCGTTGCCGTACCGATGATCCTCTGGGTATGGCCGCTGTGATACTGCACGTTCGGCTCACGGTGAAAACACTCTTTTATTGCGCCACCGCTGACAGGTTAAGCAACGCGGGGACATCGCTCGGTTTGTAAAGACCGATCTGTGCAAGATTCAGCGGTTCCGACGGCTGCGCCGTGACCAACAGCGTAGGCTTGCCGGATAGATATTCCGTGTACGGCCCGATGATGTACTCATCGAAGACAATACCGTTGTTTTCACCGAAGAAATGCAGTGCATCCAGCTGAGCACGCAATGTCTCCTCTTGTGACAGGCCGAGTTGCTCACAATATTCGTTTACGCGTTCGTTCAGCGAATGATCCGTCAGGACGAATTCCATGCGGCTCATTTTCGGTCGAAATCCCGCTCCCTTGGACATTTCCGATCGCATGTCGCCGGCGAAGGCCAGGTCGGCATCAATCGTCCACATCTGTTCGACACTCGCAGTCATGTTCATCGTGAACGCGGAAGCGGATTGACGCAGATAGACGGCAAACGACAGATTCTGCTCATCGTATCCGAGGTCGGAGAGCGCCGCCGGGGAAAACCCGTACTTGCCGACGCATTGAGCGGCCGGTTCGTTTGCGTCTGCCGCACCCAGTACACCAAGGCCAAGATCGTAAACTTTCTGGTAGTAGTCCGCTTTTACCGGAACTTTCATTCCTTCGACGATGATGCCGAAATATTCGGGAATTTCGCCGCCCGAGGATCTCATGCCGCCGGCCATGTCGCCGAGTTCCATCAGCGTGAGGAAACTCGGTGTGTCGATGCCAAGGCGTTCCACATAGAGTTCGTCGCTAAAGCCATTAATGCGGGCACGAAGGCCGTTGATCGTCAGCTTTCCCGAGATCGTCGAGCTGACCCCTTTATAGCTGACCTCCGCGTACGGAGACATCATCATGACAGCGGAATCCATGCCGCTTCCGACTTTGTGATGAAGGTAAAGTTTGGCGCCGCCGTAGGCGATGCCGCCCAGCAGAACTGCCCAGATAATCAGGTTTCTCATGTCGAATGGAACCGGTCAGCGAATTACCGGGCAATTGTTACGCCTGATTGGCCTGCGGAAAACCTCAGGCGTCACAATTTCGCCGATCAGCGGGCTCCGCTGCGTGCGGGAACGCCCTTGCCGGGCGTGTTACGGGAAGGGCGCGCTGCAGGATTTGTTTCCGGCAGCCACTTTTGCACCGCCTGGCAATACTGACTGGTTGATACGCTGATCTCGAAAATCGGCGCGAACTGCTTTAGCTTTTCAAATGCCGAAGCAGTTAGTTGCGAGCAATACTTCGCGTCTATCGAAATGCTCCGGGCAAATTTTGCCAGCAGCGCAGCTATCGCTGCGTCGAGTTCCTCGCCCCGGTGGCTTGCGAAGAGGTCACACAGCTCGTTCGCGAAAATCGCTATATCACGAACTTTCTCAAGGTCCGTGGTCGGGCTCAGTACTGGTCCAGGCGGCAGGCCGCGAATGGAATCGATGATCGTTCGCGGCAGATTCCAGATCTTTGCGACCGAAGCGCCGAGCTCGGAGTAACTCACGCCAAGCACGCCACGTGACGCTGCTGACCGATCAAGATTCTTGCTCTGCCGCAGTTCGGTAATGTCGGCAAAGTCGTCGGCGAAATAATAGATCGTCAGGTTCTCGCCAAGGTTCTGGCACATGCCGCATATAAAGGCTTCCTCCGCACCCGGTATTCGCTCGCGCTGTGCCAGGTGGCGAGCAATTAGCCCGCACAGGAATGACTTGGTCATCGAGTCCTTTAGTATCGCCGAATTTCCTTTCAGGTGGCCAAAGAAGGTCAGGCTGTTGGCCGTCATGCGAACCTGTTCCACGCCGAGAAATACGATTGCCTGCGATACGTTGGTGACTTCGACGGCGCGTGTTCCGTAAAAGGCGGAGTTGACGAGCTTCAGCAACTTACTGGTGAGCGCAAAGTCCCGCAGGATGACATTGGCAAGTTTTTCGGCCGAAGCATATGAATCGTCACCGGTCAGGCGATTGATATCGGACAGGGTGCGGGAAATCGTTGGAAAATCGTCCTTGCGCTGCATTCGTCGCAGAAGAAATTCGATCGTGCTGTGTGTGGATTCTTCATTGGCGGACTTCTCCGAGAGGCCGGACTCGCGAAGGAAAAGCTCGAAAGCTTCGTACATCACCGAGCAATTCGCGTAGCGTCCCTCGAGGTTTTTCTCCAGCGCGCCGGCAAGGAAACGGGCGAATGCTGCGCCGTGTGTCATTTCGTTTAACACCGCGAAGTCGACGTCGCTCTCGATAATTCGATGTTGAATTTCGTGGATGTTGTTACCCTGCATCGCCCGCTGGCCGGTTACCAC
>JAOUGX010000071.1 GCA_029865385.1 Gammaproteobacteria bacterium | reverse complement strand
TGCCTGCGCCGCATCCATCAACTGCTGGCGATTCTTGACATGCCCCGGATATCGCGCCAGCGCGTGTACCATCCAGAACTCGGTCAGCGTCAGGCCGACCGGCTCGTTTTTCCAGCGAATGGTCATCCGGTCCACATCGATTTCGAGGTCACCTCGGTTGACCAGCTTTCCTTCGGACTGCGGCTTCCGCAGTGCTTCGATTCGACGGAACAGCGCTGCCACCCGCGCCATCAGGTGCGGCAGACTGATGTCCTTGGTCAGGTAGTCATCGGCACCGAGCCGCAGGCCGGATACGGCGTCGAACTCGCTGTCCCGCGCCGTCAGAAAAATGATTGGCAGATCCTTCGAGCGGCCGCGCAGATCGCGACACAGCTCGAAGCCGCCTTCCACATCGTTTTTCAGGTTGATGTCGATCACGACGAGATCCGGCAGCCTGGATGAAAATGCATCGAGTGCCGGTTGACGCGCCTCGAACTGATCGACCGTGTATCCCTCGCGACGAAACGCGGCCGCATAGTTTTCGCGGATGGCGGCTTCGTCCTCGACTATTGCAATGCGTTTGCCCAAGGGGTGCTCCGAGGCGTCGGGGTGGAGCCACAATTTGCCACATTATGCCGTTGCTTTGCCATGCAGCGGCCCTGGCGCGGTCGTTTCGCCCTGCTGGAATGGATGCCATCAAGAACGGGAGGGCGAAATGTCACATCTTTACAGGGAATGTCCGCGCCGCCGGCGCCTCTTCGGCCTGGTCGCCGTTGTCGTCACTTTGCTGATACTTTGCCAGCCATTGCCGGCGCAGGTGCCGACAACGGATGACATAACACCATCGCAAATGCAAAGCGGCAGCCTGTTGCTGAAGATGAAGAACGGCTACCAAATCGCTACCCGCATGAATACCGACGCGTCGATGAGAATCAGCGGCATGATCGCAAGGGTCTCGGTGAAGCAGTCGTTTCGCAACGATGGGCATGAGTGGGTCGAGGGCGTCTATGTTTTCCCGCTGCCCGACTCGGCTGCCGTCGATCGTTTGCGCATGCACATCGGCGACCGGTACATAGAAGGAGAGATACGCGAGAAAGCGCAGGCAAAAAAAGAATACGAACAGGCGAAACAACAAGGCAAGAAAGCCAGTCTCGTCGAACAGCAGCGAGCCAACCTGTTTACCACGTCGGTTGCGAACATCGGACCAGGCGAATCGGTGGTCATCGAGATCGAGTACCTGGAGACACTGAAGTACGACGACGGCACATTCAGCCTGCGTTTTCCGGTCACGATGACACCGCGTTACATTCCCGGCAGTCCGCTCGGCGATCGGAAAGGTTCCGGTTGGTCGCCGGACACGACGCGCGTCGACGACGCCTCGTTGATTACGCCGCCCGTTGTTACGCGTTCGAGTTCACATCGCCTGTCCCTGCAGGTCGAGCTCAACGCGGGCGTGCCGCTGGAGATCGTTGCAAGCCGATATCATCCGATCGACGTTCAGCCGGTCGATATAAAAAGTGGGCGTTATGCGATCGAGCTCGCTGACCCGAACGTGCCGATGGACCATGATTTCGAGATTCTGTGGCGACCGTTGCCGGATACGTCGCCGCGCGCCTCGCTGTTTTCCGAGGAACTGGACGGGCAACCGTACCTGCTGTTGATGATGATCCCACCGAACAATGAATCGGTGGCTACACCGCGCATGGCCCGCGAAACGATCTTCATCATCGATACGTCGGGCTCAATGCACGGCGTATCGATCGAGCAGGCGCGAAAGGCCCTGTTGCTCGCACTGGACGGACTGCGGCCCGACGATCGCTTCAACGTCATCCAGTTCAATTCCGTTACGCATGCGTTATTTGGCGTCAGTGTTGCGGCGAACGGCGAGAACCTGGGCCGGGCGCAGTCCTATGTGCAAAGCCTGACCGCGAACGGCGGCACCGAGATGCGGCCGGCGTTGCAAACGGCGCTTCGCTTACCGGCAGCAGAAAGCCACCTGAAACAGATAATCTTCATCACGGATGGCAGCGTCGGCAACGAACAGGAACTGTTCTCGCTGATCGAAGGCGAACTCGGCGATACGCGTCTCTTTACCGTGGGCATCGGCTCCGCACCCAACGGCTGGTTCATGCGGAAAGCAGCGGAAGCAGGTCATGGCAGTTACACGTTCATTAGTGCGCTGCACGAAATCGATGAGAAGATGGGACGCCTGTTTCGCAAGCTGGAAAGCCCGCAGCTCACGGATATTTCGATTCAGTGGCCGTCAGGCGTGCAGCTCGATGCCTATCCGGAAACCGTCGCCGATCTTTATGCCGGCGAGCCGGTCATCGTCAAAGCCAGGGCCAGTGGCGCGTTGCGCGATGGAAGCGAAGTGATCGTCAGCGGCAATTCCGTGATCGGCCGCTGGAGCAGCAGGCTGGCGATCGCCAAAGACGAGGACAGCCCGGGAGTTGCCGCGGTCTGGGCGCGGGCAAGAATAGAGGATCTGCTCGACCGCGAGAGACGCGGGGCCAATGCCGATGTGACGCGCACGGCCGTCATCGAAACCGCGTTGCGACATCACCTCGTCAGTAAATTCACCAGCCTCGTGGCCATCGACAAGACACCGGTACGACCGCAAGGTGCCGGCCTCGACAGCGAGCAGGTGCCGAGTCTGCTGCCGTACGGGCAGAACCATAATGCGATCCTTGGTTTTCCGTCGACGGCGACGGGCGCGGAGATGCAGCGCGTCGTCGGTGCGGTTTGCCTGCTGCTTGCAACACTGATGTTGGCGCTGAGGAGACGAAAAAGTGTTTCCCGGATCGCTGCGTAGACTCAGGCCGGGGACTGTCGCCGTGTCCTGTCTCCTGTGTCTCGGTTTCTGGCAGCTCGGGCAGGGTGCCTATATTCCGGCAAAAGCCTGGGTCGCGCAGGAGCTTATGCAACGCGCATGGCGGCGCGCCGAGGATGGCGACTCCCGACCGGCACCCTGGCCGTGGGCAGACACGTGGCCGCTGGCCAAGCTTTCGGCAAAGGGAGGAGACATTGAACTGATTGTCCTCGCGGGCGGGTCCGGCCGTACCCTCGCATTCGGTCCCGGGCACCTGAGTGCGAGCTCCTTGCCCGGAGCGGATGGCAACAGCGTTATCGCCGGGCATCGGGACACGCACTTCCAGTTTCTGCAACTCCTGAATGTCGGCGAGTCTCTTCTGTTCGAAATGCCCGATGGGCGACATCACCTGTACCGCATTACCAGCCTCGACGTCGTCGATTCGCGAAAAGGCAGCATCGTGCTGGACACGGATAACCCGATGCTGAGCCTGGTTACCTGTTATCCATTCAATACTGCGCGACCGGGTGGGCCCATGCGATACGTGGTCAGTGCGGAAATGATTTACTGATTACGTCCGTACCGTCGCCGTAAACGGCGTAATTGCCGGGGGCCGAAGAGCGGGATTATTCGCTCGTGCGCCACTTGAGTTCGACCGACAGGCGCAGCAATGCGGCAACGCTTATCGCGTCGGTGATCTCGCCACGCATTGCCATCGCGATAGCATCGCCGAGCGGCAGTTTGCGGATTTCTATGTCTTCGGTTTCGTCGAAGTCCGGCGCGCCTTCCTGAAGGTCTGTCGCGACGTAAACGATTCCCTGCTCGTCGGTGATCGAGTTACTGGTGTGCAGCCGCATCAATTCAGTCCAACTGGATGCCGTCAGGCCGGTTTCTTCCTTCAGTTCCCGTCTTGCAGCCTCAATCGGCTGCTCGTCTCGCGGTGCGCCACCCATTGGCAGTTCCCATGAGTATTGCCCGAGGGTGTAGCGCTCCTGGCCGACGAGCCAGGTATTGCCGGCGTCGTCCAGCGGAACAATGGCGACGGCGACATTCTTGAAGTGAACGACACCGTACTGGTTTTCACCGCCGCCGGGATTGCTGACGTGATCTTCGGTGACGGAAATCCAGGGGTTGTCGTAGATCTCGCGGGAGCTGTGTTTTTTCCAGGGCATTCGCTTACTCGCTTGCGTTTTCGGTTTCGACCAGTAACTTGAAACGGCCCATGTCCGCTTCCGTTCTCTTGCGAATCGATCCGGCGAGGAACAAACAGAAGAACCGCATGACGCCCCTGAATTTGAAGTTGCACCAGCTTTGCCAGCGCGTCGTATTGTCATCGATTGACTCGAACCGGTTCACGACCAGGGTCTTGCCGAATTCCGTCTCGTAAATGCCCGCCAGGAAATCCGGCTTGCGTCGTTCGGTGATGGTTTCGGTCATGATGATCTTTCTGCCGTTCTCCCTGTACACCAGTTCCGACACTGCATCCGGCTGCCCTGGAATGCCCGATACGGGTGTGAATGAGTCGAGTGAGGGTTGCCACTTTTTCATGTTGTCCGGATTGTCAAAAGCCGCCCAGACTTTGTCGAGGCTGGCGTCGATCGTAATTTCGAACTTTAGTTTCATGATTCCTCTGCGGGAACGAAATCCGATTGCAGTACATCATAACCCAGCGCCGGCCCTGGCTGGTTCGAGAGGATTTGCGCGACTGCATTTTGTAAGTCATAGTGATCACACGCCGCTGACGTTCGTTCTGGCGCCCGCGCGGTTACTGAATTTCCGGACTCAATCATGGAACAAGCTCAAGCCCGGCTGACCCAGGGGTCAGTCGGCCGACATCTGGTCGACATGACCATTCCCGTTCTCTACGGCATCTTCATGATGATGCTGCAAGGATTTGTGGATGCCTGGTTCATCGGCCAGGTCGGTGACCGGGAGCTCGCCGCACTCAGTTTCAGTTTTCCAATCCTGATGATCGTAACGAGCGTTGCGATCGGGCTTGGTGCAGGAACCTCATCTGTAGTCGCGCGCGCTATCGGCAAGCACGACCATCGCCGCGCAAGACGTTTGTCTACCGACAGTCTGCTGTTGTCTTTCGTGCTCACAGGAGTCATTTGTATTGCGGGCATCCTGACCATCGGGCCACTGTTTCGCCTGCTCGGTGCACCCGATGACATGATTCCGCTGATCAGCGGCTACATGACGATTCTTTATATCGGCGTGCCGTTCGTCGTGGTTGGAATGGTCGGCATGAGCAGCATGCGTGCCACCGGCGATACCCGCCTGCCGAGCAAGCTGATGGTCATCGCGTCAGTGCTCAATATGGTTCTCGACCCGATCCTGATATTCGGCATCGGGCCGGTTCCGGCCATGGGTCTGAACGGAGCGGCAATGGCCGCACTCCTGGCTCGGGCTTCCATTTTTGCAGGCACCCTGTATTTCATGCGTTACCGGCTCGACATGCTGACGTTCGACAAGCCCGATCCCGGCGAACTGAAGAAATCCTGGGTCGATATTCTGCACGTCGGTCTGCCGGCGGCAGGTACCAACGCCATCATTCCGATTGCAACGGCCATTATCACGGCTATGTTGGCGGGCTACGGGCCGGAAGCAGTTGCCGGGTTCGGCGTTGCCAGCCGCATCGAGTCGGTCACGCTGGTTCTTTTCTATGCGATGTCCGCGATCATCGGACCGTTCGTGGGGCAGAACGTGTCCTCGGGCAAAGCGGATCGCATCAACGAGGCACTGAAGTTATGCCTGGTATTTTGCCTCGGTTCGGGCCTTGCGATCGCAGTTGCACTTGCGGCGCTGAGTGGCGTCCTGCCGGACCTGTTCAGTGACAACAGTGAGGTCACCGATGTCGCGCGACTGTTCCTGTGGATTGCGCCGATCAGTTACGGTGCCTACGGCGTCGTGATGGTTATGAATGCGTCTTTTAACGGCATCGGTTCACCGATACCGGCGGTGGTCATAAGCGTCGCGCGCATGGGTGTAATTTATGTGCCGATCGCATTGCTTCTCAATGTCTGGTTTGGTGTGGCAGGAATTTTCGCTGCGTACGCAATTGCCAACGTCGTAACGGGTGCCATCTCCTATTTCTGGGCGCAGAGTGCGGTGCAGGCCGCTTGCGACCGTAATTCCGGGCCGCTGCCGGTTTCGACGATAGCCTGACGAGTCCGACACTATCGCATTGACCCGCTAGTTCGGCGGCAGCTCAAAACAGATTCGCTCAGCTGGCGGCGACGAGTATTTTCCGTCGATAATATACGTGCATACCGATTCCTCTGCTCGCCATGAAAAGTGTAAACGCGAGCCACAGCCCGTGATTCCCGAAAGATCGCAGGGCGAACCACGACGGGAGAAAAACAAGAAAGGTCGACATTATCATGATGTCGCGCATTGCACGGGCGCGCGTTGCGCCAACGTATACACCGTCATAAAGAAACGACCAGACGGAAACGACCGGTAGCAGAACAAGCCAGGGCAGATACTCGAACGTGGTTGCACGGACGTCCGGCAGATCGGTCAACACGCGTACCAGGTACTGGCCGCCAATTGCATAGGCGAGCGAGAATCCGACAGACAGGTACAGGGACCAGCGCAGTGTCAGCGCGACGGCCCGGTGCAACGCATCGCGGTTCTTCGAACCAACCGCTTTTCCGACCAATGCCTCTGCGGCATGAGCCAGTCCGTCGAGGACGAAGGACAGCAGGTGCTGCAGGTTCATCAATACAGCATTGGCAGCGAGAATGAGTCCGCCCAACCTTGCGCCTTGAGCGGTCACGAAGGCGAAAGTAAACATCAGTGACAAAGTACGAATCAGCAGGTGGCCGTTAATGGCAAAAAAACCGGCGTATTCGCGGAAGCGGGTAAACCTGTAGCGAAGCCACTGTCCCGGGTGCCGTTTCAGTTCGCCGAACACAAACGCCAGCCCCACCGCGAGTCCCGTGAACTCGGCAATTACAGAGGCTGCTGCAACGCCATCCACTTTGTAGCCGAGCCCGACGACAAGGACGAGATCGAGCGCGATGTTGGTCAGATTGATTGCCATTGCGATGTACAGAGGAACGCGCGCGTTCTGCAGTCCGAGGAACCAACCCATGAGCGCGTAGTTGGTCAGTGTGGCGGGCGCGCTCCAGATGCGGATCGAAAAATATTCCCGTGCGTAAGCGGTGACCTGGTCGCCGGCGCCGAGAACGTCGAGCGCCATCGCAGCCAAAGGCGCTTGCAGCACGAGCAAGGCAGATGCAATTCCAAGCGCGACGATGATTGCCTGGCCCAGTGCAACGCGCAGTCCGTCGTAGTCGTTCGCGCCGTAACACTGTGCTGCGATGCCGGTCGTTCCCATGCGCAGGAAATTGACCCCCGTGTACAGGAAGCCGAAAATCGTTGCGCCGATAGCAACGGCCGCAAGATATACGGCGTCATCGAGGTGTCCGATAACACCCGTGTCGACCATGCCGAGCAGCGGCACCGAGATATTGGAAAGAATCATCGGCGCGGCAATACGCCAGACGTCTTGGTTACCCGGTACGGAACTCATGGAAAGGGAAAAAGCCCGGAGGACTTTTTCAACGCATCGCTAGAATGCGTTGACGCCGGTAAGTTCCTTGCCGACGACCAGTTGATGGACTGTCTCGGTACCTTCGTAGGTAATGACGCTCTCGAGATTCAGCATGTGGCGCACCGGCACGTACTCCGCGCTGATGCCGGCACCGCCGAGGATATCGCGGGCGTCCCGTGCGATATCGATCGCGGCACGGCAGTTGTTCCACTTGGCAAGTGATACCTGTGTCGGATTAAGTTCGCCGCGATCTTTCAGACGTCCGAGTTGCAGGGACAGCAATTGCGCTGTCGTTATACGCCGTGACATGTCGGCGAGCCGGATCTGGATCGCCTGGTTATTGGCAAGCGGCCTGTCGAACAGGATTCGGTCTTTCGTGTATTCGATCACTTCGTTGAGGCAGGCCTGTGCCGCGCCGATCACGCCCCAGGTGATTCCGTAACGCGCCTGGGTGAGGCAACTGAGTGGTCCCTTGAGACCGATGATGCCCGGCAAAACATTCGACTCCGGAATACGCACGTTGTCGAAGAAAAGCGCTGCAGTTACCGATGCGCGCAATGAAAATTTGTGCTCGATTTCCTGTGACGCGAAACCGGGCATGTCTTTTTCAACGATGAAGCCGCGAACGCCGTCCTTGGTCATGGCCCAAACGACTGCGGCATCGGCAATCGTACCGTTGGTAATCCACATCTTGGATCCGTTCAAAATCCAGTCGCTGCCATCCTTTTTCGCGTGTGTTTTCATGTTGCCCGGGTCGGATCCGCCCTGCGGCTCCGTCAGGCCGAAGCAGCCTATCGCTTCGCCGCGTGCCATCGCCGGCAACCAGCGCTGTTTCTGTTCCTCGGAACCGTAAGCATGAATCGGATACATGACCAGGCTGCTTTGCACCGATACGAAACTTCGCAAACCGCTGTCGCCACGCTCCAGCTCCTGGCAAATCAGCCCATAGCAGATGCTGTTGAGGCCCGCGCAATCGTAGCCATCGATAGAGCTGCCCAGCAGGCCGAGTTCTGCGACCTGCGGAATCAGGTCCCGCGGAAAATAGTGCTTCTCGAACGCGTCGCGAATAACCGGCAACACCTTGTCGTCGACAAAACGCGCAACCGTGTCCTGCACCATCTGCTCGTCTTCGCTCAGCTCCGAGCGGACATCGAACAGGTCCATCGGGTTGAGCTGTTTCTTGGAAGACGCAGTTTTTTTCAAGGGCGTAGTGCTGGCCACGGTGGCTCCTGGTAAAGGGCTGGACGGTCGGGCGAATGCTCCGGGCTGCCGATTCTACCGGAATCGGCAGCCCGGAACAGGCTCAATAGGGTATGCCAAGGCGCCTGTACAGTCGCGATAACTGCCAGACGGGACCGATCATCATCAGCTGGATGTCGCTCATCAGCGCAGCGCCTCCGCTGCCGCGGCCGAAGAACAGGCTGGCGATGCCCACAAGCAGTGCAGCACCGGCACCGAGTTCCAGCGACCAGGCGGAATTGTCCAGCCATAATGCGCAGGCCGTCAGGCCAAGGGCGAAAGGCAATATGCCGATCGCCAGCGAGGTGGCGATAACGAAGTAATAGACGACGGCGGCCATCAGGAACGTAGTGCCCCAGTTGAGCAACGGCGATATGGCCAGGAATTCATCCGGGACCGGCAAAGCCCAAAGCAATCCGATCAGTCCGAACACTGCGGCGATAACGCCGATGCGGTGCATCACGGGGTAGGCCAGTCCGTCCTGCATGGTGCCATAGCTTTCGAGCCAGTGGTCTGTTTCCGACATCCGGTGGTTTCCTGGGAGGCTGTGCGGCATTCTACCGGGGGACCGGCCACAAATGAGACCCGCCTCTCATTTTGCCTCTATTCAACGGGCAACCGCGGGGAAAACGCTTCGGTTAAGGAAGGGTTCAGGCAATCAATGCGTACAATAGCGCCTGGCATTTGGATTCTTCGTGGCAATTTCCGGCAGCAATGCCGGTCAGAACTTCAGTAGTATCTCCAGCACTTCGCTTGGGCACAGTAAAGAGGAAATGAGATGAGCACCAGAAAACTAGCACTAACCGTTCTTGTTGCAGCAATTACGTTCGCCGGCTGCGAGACGCTGGATCCGTATACACAGGAGTCAAAGACCAGCAATACCGCGAAAGGCGCGATGATCGGCGCCGCTGCCGGCGCTGTGGTCGGATTGATATCCGGTGACGATGCAGTCGAACGACGGCAGCATGCGATGATACTGGCCGGTATTGGCGCACTCGCCGGCGGCGCGATCGGCAATTACCAGGATCGCCAGGAAGCCAAGTTGCGAGCGGAACTGCAGGGTTCGGGCGTCAGTGTTTCCCGGGTCGGTAACAACATCACGCTGAACATGCCGGGGAACGTTACGTTTGCGACCAACAGTTCGGACCTGAATCCGGCTTTCTTCGATGTACTGATATCGGTTTCGAAAGTGATGAAGGAGTTCGACAAGACTGTGGTCGAAGTTGCCGGCCATACGGATAGCACCGGCAGCGACGCATACAATCAGGGCCTGTCGGAGCGACGGGCTACCTCGGTTTCACAGTTCCTGCAGGCCCAGGGCGTGATCAGCCAGCGCCTGATTACCCTCGGAATGGGTGAGTCCCGCCCGGTTGCGGACAATGGTACGGCAGAGGGCAGGCAGGCCAACCGTCGCGTCGAAATTACGATGGTACCGATCACAGCCTGATTGCTATCTGCAGGAAAAAGAACACGGCCGGGAGGTCGGCCGTGTTTTTTTGTTAACGTTGGCAGCGCAGAGCTTTTCCATAGCCCGATCAATAACAACAACAGGGCGACGGCGTTTTGAATCCAGTTCTAGACAAGAACGATTCGGGAAAGTGGATCGAGGGATCCGGTATCGTACGGCGGCTGGTGGCCGACGACAACGATGGATCGCGCCATCAGCGTTTTATTCTCGACACCCGTAACGGCCAGACACTGCTCATAGCGCACAATATCGACCTGGCGAAGCGCGTGCCGGTCGGCGTGGGCGACCGGCTGAGCTATCGCGGGATGTATGAATGGAATGAGCTTGGTGGCTTGCTGCACTGGACCCACCATGATCCGCTCGGTGTAGAGGACGGCGGATTCGTGAAGTTCCGCCGTCGCACTTACAGGTGACTTGATCGCCGCGCGCGAACGGCGGCGCCGATCAGGCTTCCATTGCAGCCTTCAGCTTGCGAATTGCATTGACCTCGATCTGCCGGATACGCTCCGCAGAAACGCCGTATTCGCCGGCGAGTTCATGCAAGGTCGGTTTTTTCTCGTCAAGCCAGCGGCTCTGCAGGATGTGCCGGCTTCTGTCGTCGAGCGTCTCCAGCGCATCGACCATGCGACCGGTCGCGTCTTCCTGCCAGTCCGATTTCTCGAGTATGGCAGCGGGATCGGCGTTCGGGCTCGGGAGATACGCAGCCGGGGTAAATGCACGATCGTCATCGGCATCCGGCGCGGGATCAAATTCGGGATCGTAAGCACTGAGACGTCGTTCCATCTCTGTGACTTCCGTCGCGCTGACGCCGAGATCTTCGGCAACGGCCTGGGTCTCGTCATGCGACAACCAGGACAGGGACTTTTTCGCTTTGCGCAGGTTGAAAAACAATTTTCGCTGCGCCTTTGTAGTGGCGACTTTGACGATGCGCCAGTTACGCAGCACGTATTCGTGAATTTCGGCGCGGATCCAGTGCACTGCAAACGAAACTAGCCTAACGTCGAATGACGGATCGAAACGCTTGACCGCCTTCATCAGGCCAACGTTTCCTTCCTGGATGAGATCTGCAAGGGGCAGGCCGTAGCCGGTGTAGCCCTTGGCGATATGAACAACGAAGCGCAAGTGAGCCATGACCAGGTCGCGAGCAGCCTCGAGATCGCCTTCCTCACGGAAGCGGCGAGCCAGTGCCTGCTCGTGCTCCTTGCTGAGAACGGGAATGCCACCGACCGCCTGGATATACGCATCAAGACTGCCGACCGGTCCGGTCAGCGCCAGGTTGTGCATGCTCATTGCTACTGCGTTGCTCATGAATTCACTGTCCTCCTGTTGGGCGCCAGATATTAGCACTCGTCACCTTAGAGTGCTAATACCCTGCTCTGGTTCCTGGAAAGAAGTCGGTAAATAATAAGTAAAAACAATAACTTATATTATAGTCCAGCTGTGAGATCGCTAGCGCGGTTCGATGCGCCGCATGTGCCGGGCGGCGGCGATCCAAGAGCCGGTAAGTCCGAGGAAAACGCCCGTGCCGATTATCAGAAGGCCTTCCTCGATATCGAGTGAAAGTATTTCGAACGAGCTGCCGTACAGGCCGGCGAGGCGGGCGACGGGCGGCTGTAGCGCAAAAAGACCATAGGCGACCAGACCGAGCGCCAGCAGTCCGCCACCCAATCCATACCAGAAACCCGTGTAGAGAAACGGTCTCCGCACGAAGGCGTTGCTTGCGCCGATCAGCTTCGTCACTTCGATCTCCTCGCGCCGGTTCTGAATGTCCAGGCGAATGGTATTGCCGATGATTACCAGGATCGCGGCCCCGAGAAGCGCGGCACCAATGACCACAGAGCGCTCGAGGATTTCGAGGATGGCGTGAAATCGTCGTACCCAGTCGGTGTCAGCCTGCACGAAATCCGTCTCCGGAAGATTGGACAGCTCTTCGTTCAGCAACATCATCGATTTTTCGGTACTGGCTGCGCTGGGCCGCACGACCAGCGTGTGCGGCAAGGGATTGTTTTTCAGCTGATCCAGGGCTGCGCCGAAACCGGACTGATCACGGAACTCGGCAAGCGCTTCGTCTGCGGAAATGAAAACGACCTGGTCGACATCGGCGCGCTGATCGATGATGCCGGCGAGACGCTTCGCGTCAGATTCAGAAATACCCTGCTTGAGATATACCGAGAAGTCGAGCGCATTGGCCCAGTTGCCACTGATGGCCTGGGCGTTCTTGATAACGAGGTGCAGTGCCGCGGGCAGAGCAAGCGTGACGGCAATGACCAGGATCGTCATCAAACTGGCGAATGGCTGCCTCGCCACCCGGCCGAGCGCGGCGATCGAAGTACTTACATGCCGCGAGAACCAGGTCGAAATCACCCCGGACCGCCTGGCCGGTGCAAGCGCTTCCGACGGTCGCTTCACAACCAGTCGCTCCGAACCTGCCCGGATTCGAGCTCCTCCATGTACTCGGCGACCACATCTTCCTCTTCCTCTTCCTGCAGGCTGCCGTCGGCCAGCGGTATGCGGCGGCAACCCAGTTGATCGATAAGTGCGATGTCATGGCTCGCAATGAGAAGGGTTACGCCGACTTCGTTGAAACGGCGAAAGATACGCATGACTTCCAGGGACAGGTCGGGGTCGAGATTGCCGGTCGGCTCGTCCGCAATGAGCAGCTTGGGGCGACTCACGATCGCGCGCGCTATGCCGACGCGTTGCTGTTCCCCGGACGACAATGTTTCCGGCGATTGCTTTTCCTTGTGCAGCAGGCTGACCTGGTCGAGCGCCGCGCGAACCCGGCGCGCCGCTTCGCGGTGCCCGACGCCGGCGATGATCAGCGGCAACGCCACGTTATCGAAGACCGGGCGGTCGTAAAGCAGTTTGTGATCCTGAAACACCATGCCGATTTGCCGTCGGTAGGCGGGAATCTTGCGTCTGGTTACGCGGCGCGTGTCTTGCCCGTCGACGATGACCTGGCCGCTGGTCGGTCTCTCTATCAATGCGATCAGTCGAAGCAATGTGCTCTTGCCAGCGCCTGAATGACCTGTGACGAAAACCATTTCGCCTTTCTCAACGGATAGACTCAGGTTTTTCAACGCCGCCTGGCCGGTAGCGAAGCGCTTGGTCACATCTTCAATTTGAATCATGTTGCTGGTTCAACCTGGTTTGCCGGGCGGAGCATTGCATCGGCAAACTCATCTGCACGAAATTCCTGCATGTCCTCGGCGCTTTCTCCAATACCGATGAATCGTACCGGGATGGCGAGCTTACGTGCGATGGCAAGCAGAATTCCGCCTTTCGCGCTGCCATCGAGCTTGGTCACGGTTATTCCGGTGACGCCGAGTGCATCATGAAACTTCTCGGCCTGAACCAGCGCATTCTGTCCAAGGCTCGCGTCGAGCACCAGCATGATTTCCTGCGGTGCATTCGAATTCTGCCGACCCAGCACGCGTTTGACCTTGGTGAGCTCGTCCATCAGGCCCTGCTGATTCTGCAGGCGCCCGGCGGTATCTGCCAGCAACACATCAATGTTACGAGATCGTGCCGATTCGTATGCGTCGTAGATCACTGCAGCCGGGTCTGCACCAGTTTGCTGGGCAATTACGCTGACGTCGTTACGTTCGCCCCAAGCCTGCAGCTGTTCGATGGCCGCGGCACGGAAGGTGTCACCCGCTGCAAGCATGACCGACAGTCCCTGATCCTTGAGTCGGCGAGCAATCTTGCCGATCGTCGTGGTCTTGCCTGCGCCATTGACGCCGACCATCAGTATAACAAACGGTCCCTCGCCTTCCGTGATAGAGAGCGGCTTCTCGACCGTCTGCAGAATCTCCGAAATGATTTTCTGCAGCCCCGCATACAATGCATCAACGTCCTTCAATTCCTTGCGCGCAAGACTTTTCCTGAGCGATGCGATGATATGTTCGGTCGCGTCAACGCCGACATCTGCCATGACCAGGCTGGACTCGAGGTCCTCCAGTACTTCGTCGTCAATCTTTCGTCCCGGAGCCAGGTTTGCAAGATCGTACGTGAGCCAGCTATCGCCCTTGTTCAGTCGCGCGCGCAGCCGTTGGACAAATCCGTCGCGCCTGGCTGGTTCCTCAGTCTTCTTTTTTCCAAACACTAGTTGTTCCCAGAGTTAAACTGAGACCTGTTAAGGTCAGACCGACGGCTGCACCGTCCAGCGCGGTCTGCAGGAAGCTTCAAATGCCAGCACAGCGTAGCCGCACAGAGAAAAAGTTGCAGCCAGGACGGCTGCGTATTGTAGCGGGAAAATGGCGCAGCCGCCTCGTCCCCATAGCCGACGTTCCCGGCTTGCGTCCGACACCGGAGCGTATACGTGAAACGTTGTTCAACTGGCTTGCTCCGGGAATTGAAGGCGCCCGTTGCCTGGATTTGTGTGCCGGAACCGGAGCGCTGGGACTGGAGGCGCTGTCGCGCGGCGCTGCGTCGGTTGTATTCGTCGAGCAATCTAAGGCGGCCGCAGACAGTTTGCAGAAAAGCATCAGGACGCTTGATGCCAGTGGGGCCGAACTTCAACGCTGTGCGGCTCAGAGCTACCTGGCGCGCAGCGATTTGCCGTCGTTCGATATCGTGTTTCTGGATCCGCCCTTTGCAGACAATCTGCACGGGGAATTGTGTAGACTTCTCGTTGCCAGTGCCTGTCTGGCGAAAAACGCCAAGGTCTATGTGGAACAGGATCGTGCGGCCGATCCTCTGGCGATGCCGCCTGGCTGGACAACAACGCACGAGAAAACAGCTGGCAATGTCCGTTACTCGCTGGTGAGCGTCGGACAGGTTCTGCAAGGGGGAGAGCGATGAGCGTAGCAGCGATGTATCCGGGTACTTTTGACCCCATCACCCTCGGACACGAGGACCTCGTTCGCCGGGCAAGCCGGTTATTCGACAGGATCGTCGTCGCCGTCGCCAGCAATCCGAGCAAGACGCCGATGTTTACACTCGAGGAGCGCGTCGCGCTGGCGCGCAAAGTGCTGAGAAACTTCAACAATGTGGAAGTCGCGGGCTACGATGGCCTGACGGTCGATTTTGCGATGGCCAATGACTTGCAGGTCATTTTGCGGGGATTGCGTGCCGTGTCCGATTTCGAATACGAATTTCAGTTGGCGAATATGAACCGGCACCTTACCGACGATGTGGAAACCGCGTTTCTTACACCGACCGAAAAATACACTTACATATCGTCGACGCTGGTGCGCGAGATAGCGAGCATGGGCGGCAACATCACCGAGTTCGTCTCGCCGGAAGTCAAGCAGGCGCTTATCGAGCGCTGCAAAAAGAAAAAATGATTCAGCGCTGGCAGCGCTTGCAGTAGAAAGTCGAGCGCTGGCCCAGAACGATGACTGACACAGGCTCGTCACAGCGATAACAAGGCTCTTCGTCGCGCCCGTACACCTCCAGTTTCTGCTGGAAGTAGCCGGGCTCTCCGTCGCCGCCGTAGAAATCCCGCAACGTGGTCCCACCCGCAATAATCGCCTGATGCAAGACCGATCGAATGCTTTCTGCCAGCAAATGCATCCGTTTGAGCGCAATCCGATCCGCGCGCCGTACAGGGTGAATCCCTGCAAGAAACAGTGATTCGCTCGCGTAGATATTGCCTACGCCAACGACTATTGACGCGTTCATGATGAATTGCTTGATGCTGATGCGACGTCCGCGGGCGAGCCGCCAAAGGTAGTCGCCACCAAAATCGTCGCCCAAGGGCTCCGGGCCGAGATCCCGCAGCAAAGGGTGCGTGGCCGGATCATGCGCCCATAACAGCGAGCCGAAGCGGCGCGGATCCCGAAATCGAAGTGCTTTTCCTCCGGCAAGACCAATGTCGACATGATCGTGCTTTGCGGCCGGTTCAGCCGCGTCGATGATGCGGACGCTTCCGGACATGCCAAGATGCATGAGCAAGGTGCCAGCGTCGGTATCGAACAGCAGATATTTTGCGCGCCGGCGAATCGAGCGAATGACCTGCCCGGGCAGCTTCCGGTCTATCTCTTTCGGCACCGGCCAGCGCAGACGGCGCTCACGCACGGTCACTCTGCTGACACGTTTGCCCTCCATCCATGGCGAGATGCCGCGGCGGCTGGTTTCGACTTCGGGGAGCTCGGGCATATCGCGGGAACCTCAGCGGATTTCCGATTTTCTCGGAAATGTGAATCGCTGCACACTATGCCAGCGTCGCGCCACGCCGCAAGCAGAGCCTCATGCGGCGCATTGCGCGCCGTGAAAATGAACTATGGCGCCGGATTCCCGGTCACAACAAATCCGTGATGCCTGTCTTGGAGCTGCCGGCGGCATTGGCTATAGTGGCAGCTACCCCCTTATTGTTTGTGGATCTGCGAATGGATTATCTGTACGGCTTGTTGAACCTGTCTTTTTCGGGATACGTAGTGGCGACTTTCATCATGGTGCAGATCACCATGATGGCGGTTACGCTGTATCTGCACCGCGATCAGGCCCACCGGGCGCTGGATCTGCATCCGGTGCTGCGTCATTTCTTCCGCTTCTGGATCTGGGCGACCTCGGGAATGCTCACCCGTGAGTGGGTGGCTGTGCACCGGAAACATCATGCCTATTGCGAGACGGAAAACGACCCGCACAGCCCCCAGATCTACGGAATTCGAAAGGTGCTTCTGGAGGGAGCGGAGCTGTACCGCATCGAGAAAGACAAGCCGGAGACAATCGAGAAATTCGGCCGCGGCGCACCTGACGACTGGCTCGAGCGAAACGTTTACCTGCGATTCAAGTACGGCGGCATCGTACTGATGTTAATTGCCGATCTGCTGTTTTTCGGTGTGCCGGGCATTACGATTTTCGCGATCCAGATGGTTTCGATGCCGTTGTTCGCCGCAGGAATCATCAACGGAATCGGGCACTACAGCGGTTATCGCAACTTCGAGTGTGACGATGCTGCCCGGAACATCGTTCCATGGGCGTTCCTGATTGGCGGCGAGGAGTTGCACAATAACCATCACGCATTCCCCACGTCCGCGAAATTTTCAGTGCGCAACTGGGAATTCGATATCGGCTGGCTCTACATCAAAACGTTCCAGTTGTTTCGACTGGCGAAGGTACGCAAGGTAGCGCCCAGGCCTGTTATCGAACGACAACCACGACCGCATGCGGATCTCGAAAACCTTCGCGCCATTATCGTCAATCGCATGCATGTCCTGCGTGACTACACGAAACGGGTGACCTTGCCGGTATTCAGAACCGAGCGCGCGATTGCCGCAGGCAACAGCGCATTGCGAAAGGCAAAGTTGTTGCTTGTCAGGCAGCCACGCCTGCTCGATGAGCGTGCAAAGGCCAGGCTTCGCGACGTGTTATCCGACAATGCTGCGCTGCAGACAGTGCACGAGTTTCGCGAACGCCTTCGCGAGCTGTGGAGCGGCGCAAACGTCAGCAATGAAAAGTTGCTGGCGCAGTTGAAGGAGTGGTGTGCCGAGGCGGAGGCCAGCGGCATCCAAGTGCTGGAGGATTTCGCCGCGCGCCTGCGCTCTTACCAGTTGGCAACGGCCTAGACAGGTAATATAGGTCCGCGCCGGCGTCCCGGCGCATTGCCTTTCTCACTCGGAAACCCGACTCACTCGAAGGGCAAAACCCCGCGCCGCCGGCAGCCGATCTCGAGCGAAGTACGCACCGGCATGTCACCAGCGACAGCGAAGCAAAAAAAAAACGCCTTTCGGCGGTTTTTTTAT
>JAOUGX010000070.1 GCA_029865385.1 Gammaproteobacteria bacterium | reverse complement strand
ATTCGTTTTATTTCTCTATTCTTCGCATACCTTCGGTGCCGGCCAGGCGACACCGCCGCCGTCGCCACCGGTCATCGGCGCCAAGAGCTACCTGCTTATCGACAGCGATACGGGACAGGAACTGGCTGCGCTTGCCGCCGACGAAAGACTGGCGCCGGCAAGCCTGACCAAACTCATGACCGCGTACGCGATCTTCAAGGCGCTGGCGGAAAACCAGGTCAGCCTCGACGACCAGGTTACCGTTAGCGAGAACGCCTGGCGCACACCCGGATCCAGGATGTTCATCGAAGTCGGAAGCCGGGTTTCTGTACGCGATCTCCTGCAGGGCATGATCGTGCAGTCCGGCAACGATGCGAGCGTCGCCCTTGCCGAGCACGTTGCCGGTACCGAGTCGGTCTTCGCCGAGGTGATGAATCGTTACTCGGTGACACTTGGACTTCGATCAAGTCACTTCATGAATGCAACCGGACTGCCTCATGACGATCATTACACGACAGCCCGTGATCTCGGCAGCATTGCCAGGGCCATCGTTCGCGAATTTCCCGAATACTATCGCTGGTATTCGCAAAAGGAATTCGATTACAACAACATCAAGCAGCCGAATCGCAACTCGCTGCTGTGGCGAGATTCCAGCGTCGACGGTATGAAGACCGGCTTCACCGATGACGCCGGATACTGCCTCATATCGTCGGCGAAACGGGACGGCATGCGAATCATCTCGGTTGTGCTCGGCACCTCCAGCGCCAAGGCGCGCATCGACGGCAGCCAGGCACTTCTCAACTACGGATTCCGTTTTTTCGAAACCCGCCTCTTATTCAAGGCCGGTGAAACCGTGACGCAGGCGAAAATCTGGAAAGGATCGAACGAGTTCACGAACCTGGGGCTCGAAAGCGATGTCTACGTAACTGTGCCTCGCGGCAGTTACGAAGAACTGGAATCGGTTCTGAACATCCCCGCCGTGTTGCTGGCACCGGTCGCGGAAGGTCAGCCGGTTGCCGAATTGCAGGTAAGCCTGAACGGCAACAGCCTGATCAACGAGCCATTGCGGGCGCTCGAGGAAAATCCCAGCGGGTCCCTGTGGCAACGTACGCGCGACGGCGTAAAACTCTGGTTCGAATAGGAGTCAGTCGATGAACACATCCACCGGAGAGCAAAGCCTGCTCGAATTCCCGTGCAAATTTCCGGTCAAGATGATGGGCCGGAAGGACAGCAGCTTTCGCGCTGTCGCGCTGCGGATCATTGAGCGACATGCTGGCGCGATAGGCGAAGACGCAGTACGCGTGGTGCCTAGCAGCGCCGGTAATTTTGTTTCCATCACGGTGACTATCGAAGCTTCGAGCCAGACACAACTCGACGACATTTACCGCGACCTTAGCGCCAACGACGAGATCCTGGTGGCGTTGTGAGTCTGCCGGCTCAACGGAATTCACGAATGGACGCAGTTCTTGTGCGTTCGATGGGGCGGCAGGACTACGAGCCCTTGTGGCGATCGATGCAGCGTTTTACCGAGGAGCGCGATGCGACAACCGCCGACGAGATCTGGTTCACCGAGCACCCTCCCGTGTTTACGCTCGGGATGAATGCCAGTTCGGCACACCTGCTTGCGCCGGGGGATATCCCGGTGATTCAAATAGACCGCGGTGGCCAGGTGACCTATCACGGCCCCGGGCAACTGATGATCTACCCGCTCATCGATCTGAAACGCGCGGTCCTTGGAGTCCGCCACCTGGTTACGGCTCTGGAACAGTCGGCTGTCAGAACTGCTGCGGATTACGGATTGGAAGCGGCCAGCCGGGCCGATGCGCCCGGCGTGTACGTATCGGGACGGAAGTTGGCGAGCGTGGGGCTGAGAGTGCGCCGCGGCGCCAGTTTTCACGGAATGGCTTTCAACGTTGCCATGGACCTCGAGCCGTTTTCCCGTATAAATCCCTGCGGTTTCAGCGACCTGCAGGTGACCGACCTGAGAAATCTCGGCGTCGCGACAAGTCTTGCCGAGGTTCAGCAGAAAATCCTGCAACATCTGCAGGAATTGCTCTGGACGCTCTAGCCAGCCAGTGAGCTGTTGATTCTTGCAAGGCGTTGTGGCGTTCCGACATCTTCCCACAGCCCCTCGAACAGGCTGCCCGACACGGCGCCCTGATCTGCGGCTTCGCGCAACAGCGGTGCAAGCGGAAATCGACCGGGCTTGCAGTCCGCGAAAAACTGCGGCCGGTAGCAGGCAATGCCACTGAAGGTCAGCGATGGATCAGGCGAATTGCTGACCTTGCCATCACGCAGATCGAAATCGCCGACTTTCTTATGTTGCGGCCGCGGCACGAGAACCAGGTGCGCGCTGCTGTCAGCGGCAATCACATCGTCACCTATTCGATAATCTGTATAAATGTCGGCGTTTACTACCCAGAAGGGTTCGCTGCCAAGCAAGGGCAATGCTCGCTGGATGCCGCCGCCGGTTTCCAGTACGTTTTCGTATTCCGGGCTGTACACAACGTGCAGACCAAACGCCCGTCCGGCCCCGACCCGATCGACAATCTGCTCGCCACACCAGCCAAGATTGATGACGACCGTCGTAGCACCGGCCGCTGAAAGCATTTGCAGATGGCGTTCCAGCAGGCTGACGCCCGCTACTTCGACGAGAGCCTTTGGCAGCTTGTCGGTCACGGGGCGCATGCGCTCACCTCTGCCAGCCGCAAGAATCATGGCGATCATTGCGGGCGTACCCGCAGTTCTGGCAATACGCGCTCACTGATTACCTTTGCCAGAAAACCAAGCTCTGCGTATCGCGCTGCGATCTCGACGACGTAATTCAGCGTTCGCGGAATATCACGCATGTAGGATGGTTTTCCATCGCGGTGATTGAGCCTGGCAAATATGCCGGCGGCCTTCAGTTGCCGCTGCACGCCCATCAGCTCGAAGCAGCGCAGGAACTGTTGCCGCGACATCGCCTTGCCTTCTTCCGATTCGCTGCGAAACGACAGTGCCCATTCTTTGACCTGCTGTGCCGGCCAGCTGATGTAGCAATCCTTCAGCAGCGAAACGAGATCGTAGGTCAGAGGACCTTCGACAGCGTCCTGGAAATCCAGAATGCCCGGATTGTTATCTGCAACGACCATCAGATTGCGCGAATGATAATCGCGGTGCACGAACACCTTGGGCTGATTCCGCGCGGAACTCACGAGCAGATCGCAGCTTCGTTGCCACTCGCCGGACTCGGCACTGTCAAAACGGAGGTCGAGATGTTTCTCGCATAGCCAGTCCCTGAACAGGCTCAATTCGAAGCGCAGCAGCTTTTCGTCGTACGGCGGGAGCTGCCGCTGGAATTCGCCGCCCCTGGCCTGCAGGATTGCCAGTGCGCGAAGGGCGTCCGCGTAGAGTGGTCCGGCCCGGGCAGGCTGCTCGCGCAGTGCAGCCAGGTACTGTGTCGATCCGAGGTCGCTCAACAGCAGGAAGCCGCTGGCCACGTTTGTTCGCAAGATCCGTGGCCCGTTAAGCCGCATTTGCTGCAGGAAGGCCGCGATTTGCATGAACGGCCCGCAATCTTCCTTACCGGGCGGGGCATCCATGACCACATACGTCCCGTCGGACGAATTGACCCGGAAATAGCGCCTGAAGCTGGCGTCGCCGGATGCCGGCCTCAGGCTCGAAACGTCGAACCCGCCAAGGTCCTGCAACCACGACTGGAGTTCGATGAACCGTTCGTCTGCCTGCGAGTCTGCTGTATCCATGCATTCAATTCGTTGAAGGGTCCCGAGAACTGTGCGAAGGTAGCAAATCGTAATACCGGTTGACATCTTTTCCCGCTAACATCCTGTCCTGATTGCAATTTGTCAGACGAACTCCTTTTGCCAAGATTCCTTATCCCAATTTCCGGCCTCGCACTCTGGCTGACGATATCGACTGCCGGGGCACAGCAGGAGCTGGCCTGTGAGGTTCCGGCAGACCGCAGGCTGTCGGAAGGGTTTCTGCCGGCGGAAGACGGCGGCGGTGATGACCGAACGGTCGAATTCGAAGCCGGCGAGATCGAAGCCAGCCTTGGCGATAACCCTGGCGCCTCGATGAGTGGCGGCATTGTCGTCCGTCGCGGCCAGCGCGTAGCCGGCGCGGAAACGGCGAAATACATTCCGGAGACCCAATCACTGCTATTGACCGGCGCCGTTCGATTCGAGGACCCCGATACGGAAGTCGAAAGCGAGACCGCAGAATTTTCCTACGGCACCGGGCGTATTCGCTTCGACGGTGCTGAATTTCGCCTTGGTCAAAGTAACTCGCGCGGCTCCGCCGATGTGCTCGAAATAAACCAGGAAGGCGTACTGCAACTCAATGCCGTTACCTATACGACCTGCCCGGAGGGATCGAACGACTGGTTGATCGAAGCCGGCGACATCAAACTGGATACGGCGGAAGGCACGGGTACGGCAAAACACGTCAAGTTTCGTTTTCAAGGCGTACCGGTGCTGTATACGCCGTACTTTTCCTTTCCTCTCGGCGATGCGCGGAAATCCGGCATTCTCGCACCGGCCATCGGCAGCGCCGGCCGCAGCGGCAACGAAGTCGCCATCCCGTATTACTGGAACATCCGCGAAAATTATGATGCAACGATCACGCCGCGGCTCCTGACAAGTCGCGGCTTGCAGGTGGATACCGAATTTCGTTACCTGACCGAACAGAATTCCGGCACCGCCGTCGTCGATTACCTGCCCGATGACAGCATGGTCAACAGCAGCCGATACCTGACGGCACTGCGCCATCAGACCCTGTTCGACAGTGCCTGGCGTAATATTGTCGACTTCACTGAAGTTTCGGACGCGCAGTATTTCGAAGACCTTGGTGGCTCGCTCAGTTCCTCCAGCACCACGCACCTGAATCAACGCGCCGTCTTCGACTATTATGGCGAACACTGGTCGGCGTTCGCCCAGGTGCAGAAGTATCAGACGATCGACGAATCGATAACGGCGGAAGACCAGCCCTACAAGCGCTTGCCGCAGGCTCGCGTACGGGGTATCTGGCCCGACCAGATGCTCGGGTTGCGCGTGGCTGTGGGCAGTGAGCTCGTGTACTTCGACCGGAGTGTCGGCGTAACCGGCTGGCGCTTCAACGTTACACCGGAGATCGCGTGGCCGGTAGAGCAGGCAGGCTGGTTTTTCACGCCCAGTGTGACGCTCGACCACACGCGCTACCAGCTCGACAACACGCAGGCCGGCGAGGATACCGAGCCTTCCCGAACTTTGCCGATCGCCAGCATCGACACCGGCATTATTCTCGAACGCACGATGAATTCTTCAAGCAATCGGGTCATGACGCTCGAACCGCGACTCCAGTACGCACACATCCCCTATCGCGAGCAATCCGGGCTGCCCGTCTTCGACACGATCCTGCCGGACCTGAACCTGGTGCAACTGTATCGCCGGAATCGTTTCCTTGGCGTCGATCGCATCGGTGATACCGATCAACTCAGTTTCGGCGTGACCTCGCGCATTCATGACGTCAATAACGGCGAGGAACTGGTCACCGCGACCATCGGTCAGGCCCGCTATCTCAGCGAACAGGGGGTGACGCTGCCCGGGGATCCAGCAATTAGCAACAATTCCTCGGACTACATCGCCGAGGTTCGCTTCCTGCTGAACAAGTATCTGAATTTCGACTTCGGCCACCAGTGGGGCGTTGAGGACAGCGGCACGACGCGCTCGGAAGCACGCATACAATATCGTCCTCAAGCCAACAAGATCGTTAATGTTGCGTACCGGTTTCGTCGTGATTCACTCGAACAGGGCGATGTGTCCTGGTCGTGGCCACTGACGCAAAAATGGAATTTCGTCGGCCGTTACAACTACTCGCTGCGTGACCAGGAACTGCTGGAACAGCTGGTTGGTCTTGAATACGAAAGTTGCTGCTGGGGATTGCGGCTCGTGTCCCGCCGCTACCTGACGACACGCGACGGAACCCGCGACAACTCTTTCGGTCTGCAGCTTGTATTGAAGGGTGTGAGCAGCGTCGGCACCTCTGCCGACACCATGCTGGAGCATGGTATTCTTGGCTACTCCGCGGACATGAAATAGTATTTTTATGAATGAAATCAAATACATACTGGCTGCAGTGCTGCTGATAGGCGGCGCCGCGCGGGCAGCCGAACTTTCCGAATCGGGCGAGATGCTCGACGGTATTGCCGCCGTCGTCAACGAAGGCGTGGTGCTCAAGAGCCAGCTCTACAAGGACACTGCAACAATCATCGCGCGTGCCCGGGAACAGAAGATGCAGTTGCCCCCGGAGAACATCCTTCAGGAACAGGTACTGGAACGACTGATACTGGAAGAGCTGCAATTGCAGCGTGCCGCGCGCATCGGTTTGCAGGTGTCAGACCAGATGTTGAACCAGGCAATTGCATCCGTTGCGCAACAGAACAACATTCCTTTCGAGCGCCTCCCCGAAGTGCTTGCCGAAGACGGTATCAGCTACGCCGACTACCGTCGCGATACTCGCAAGCAACTGACGCTGGATCAGCTGAGGCGTATCGAAGTAATCGGCCGCATCTCCGTCGCGCCGCGTGAGATCCAGCAGTGTCTCGACAACCTCGAAGACAACGTCGTCGTGAACTCGGAATACGACCTCGCGCACATTCTGGTTTCCATTCCGGAATCGGCAACCGGCGAGCAGATCGGTGCCGCGGAAATCGAGGCCAAGGACGTCTATCGACAACTCCTTCTTGGCGCCGATTTTTCAGAAATGGCCATTCGCCATTCGGACAGCCAGACCAGCCTCGAAGGGGGCCAGCTGGGATGGCTCAAGGGCGACCAGTTGCCGACCATGTTTTACAAGGTTGTCGGCGACCTGCAGGTCGGTGAGGTATCGGAGCCGATTCGCACAGTCAGCGGATTTCACATCGTCAGGGTTAATAACAGCCGCGGCACGGATCAACGCAGCGAAATCGAACAGGTCAGCGTACGCCACATTCTCATTACGCCAAATGAAATCATCGACGACCAGACCGCAAAACAACGCCTGGACGATGCACGTTCGCAGATTACGGAAGGCGCGGACTTTGGCGAACTTGCCAAGCTGATCTCGGACGACCCTGGTTCGGCAAACAACGGCGGCGAGATGGGTTGGACGGGGCCCGGCACGTTCGTGCCGGAATTCGAGCAGGTCGCGAACACCGCAGAAATCGGCGTCGTCTCGGAGCCGTTTCGTTCGCGCTTCGGCTGGCACATTCTCGAAGTACTGGACCGGCGCACCTACGACAACACCGAAGATCTCAAGGAAGAAACCTGCGACCTGCAGATCCGTAACAGCAAACTCGCGAACGAGTCCGAAATCTGGCAACGGCGAATTCGCGACGAGGCGTACGTCGAAATCCGCATGTAAGGGTTGCTGCCACCAGCAAACATGAAAAACCCTGCTCACAAGGTTCCGGTGGTCGTCACCGCCGGCGAGCCGGCCGGCATCGGCCCCGAGCTGTGCCTGAGCCTTGCCGATACCCCCCTGTTCGACCGGATCCTGGTGGTCGCCGACCCGCAGACCCTTCGCGAACGAGCGCGCCTGATAAAGTCGCGAGTACGAATTCGCGAATACGCCGGCAATTGCGATGCCCGCGCCGGCGAACTGCTGGTCATTTCGCAACAATTGCCGGAGCCGGCGATCTGCGGCACGCCGCATATCGCAAACGCCGCTGGCCTGCTGGAAGGCCTGAAACGCGCAGTCGCGGGATGCCTGTCCGGCGAGTTTGCTGCACTCGTTACCGCACCTCTGCAGAAAAGCGCAATTAACGATGCCGGAATCGCATTCAGCGGTCACACCGAGTACCTCGCCGAACTGACGAACACGACGACGCCGGTCATGCTGCTGGTCGCCAACGACATGCGGGTCGCACTGGCCAGCACTCACCTGCCTTTGCGCGCGGTTGCCGACTACCTGACGAAGGAGCGCTTGCAGCGTGTTCTCGACGTATTGCTGAAGGATCTCATCGAGGTTTTTGGCATTGCAAAACCGTCCGTCATCGTCTGCGGACTGAATCCGCATGCCGGTGAGGGAGGACACCTCGGAAGTGAGGACGCCGCAGTCATTGCGCCGGTCGTTGCGGCATTTAGAGAGCGCGGATTCGACCTGCGTGGGCCAATTCCGGCCGACACGGCGTTTACGCCGGCGGCCGGTCCGCGCGACGCCGTCGTCGCCATGTACCACGACCAGGGATTGCCGGTACTGAAATTCGCAGGCTTCGGTACAGCCGTCAATGTCACGCTGGGGTTGCCGATTATCCGCACCTCCGTGGATCACGGCACGGCGCTCGACATCGCCGGCCGCGGCATCGCCGATACCGGCAGTATGATCGCGTCCGTAGACCTTGCATTGCGTCTTTCGCGGCGATGAATTCCGCACACCGACCAAGAAAGCGATTCGGCCAGCACTTCCTTGTCGACAGTGAGACCATTTCGCGCATCGTCGAGGCGATAGCGCCGCAGGCGAACGACACGCTTGTGGAAATCGGTCCGGGAGAGGGTGCGATTACACATGCTCTCGCCGCGCGCAGCGGCAAGCTGCATGCAATCGAGTTCGATCGGGATCTGGCAGCCGGACTGAAAAGACAATTCTCGGACCGGCACAGCGTTCAGGTGCATCAGGCCGATGCGATGAAGTTCGACTACTCGAGCCTCGGCACCGACTTGCGCATTGCAGGCAACCTCCCCTACAACATTTCAACGCCGTTGCTGTTCCACCTGGTCGAACATCGCGAGCATATTCGGGATATGCATTTCATGCTGCAAAAAGAGGTGGTCGATCGGATTACGGCATCACCCGGCAGTAAAGCATACGGCAGGCTGACCGTGATGCTCGGATGCTTCATGGAATCGCTGCCGCTTTTCGATGTAGGCCCTGAGTCTTTTCGGCCGCCTCCCAAAGTCTGGTCGTCAGTCCTGCGCATGCGTCCTCTCCCTGTGGCGCACTTCGATCTGGGGCATCCGCAGGTTTTGTCCCGGCTGGTCGTGCAGGCCTTCGGCAAGCGACGCAAGACCATACGAAATGCGCTGAAAGGATTCGCCAGCGAGGAACAGCTTATCGCCTGCGGCATCGATCCTGGCGCCAGACCGGAGCAGGTTGCGATCGATCGGTGGGTGAGCCTCGCGAATTCGGCTGCAGGCCAAAATGAACAAGCGAAATGAGAGTCCGGCTCGCTATTTCCGGCTAGAATACGCCACAAGTCTGCCTCCAATAGAAACAAAAATGCCAAACAACAAGTACGAGATAAGTATCGAGGTCGTGACTGACTACGTTCGTGAGCAGTCAGAGCCCAATGTCGACAGGTACGTGTTCGCCTACACGATAACGATCCTGAATCGCGGTGAATTGCCTGCCAAGCTGTTGAGCCGTCACTGGGTAATTACCGATGCCAACGGCAAGATTCAGGAAGTGAAAGGCGAAGGCGTCGTCGGCGAACAACCGCACCTCGGTCCTGGCGAGTCCTTTCGCTATTCCAGCGGCGCAGTTCTCGAAACCCCGGTCGGTGCCATGCAGGGCAGTTACCGGATGCGCGCCGACAACGGCACCCAGTTCGACGCGCCGATACCGCCTTTTACACTGGCGGTTCCCGGAGTTCTGCATTAACCCTGAAAGGAGCGACTTTTGGCGGTCTATGCCATCGGTGATCTGCAAGGATGTTACGACTCGTTTCGCCGCTTGCTGGACAAGCTCGAATTCGATCCGCAGACGGATCGCCTCTGGCTGACCGGCGACCTCGTCAATCGCGGCCCAAAGTCGCTGAAGACGCTGCGCTTCGTTCGCAGCATGGCCGACTCGATTCACATGGTGCTCGGCAATCATGACCTGCACCTGCTGGCTCTCGCCAGTGCTATCCGCTTTTCGAACAACCACTTCGATTCGCTGTGGAAAGTCATTTCCGCGAAAGATTCCGATGAACTGCTCGACTGGCTGCGGCGTCAGCCGTTGGCGCATTTCGACCCGGCGCTGAATACCTTGATGGTGCACGCGGGTGTGCCCCCGCAATGGGACGCGCAACAGACACTGGCCTGCGCTGCCGAGGTCGAACAGCGGCTGAGGAGCGACGATTACGTATCGTTCCTGGAGAAAATGTATGGCGACAAGCCGTCGAAATGGTCAGACGATCTCGAGGGCGACAAGCGCTTGCGGGTAATCGTAAACTGCCTGACACGCATGCGCATGATCCGGCCGAAAGGCCGGCTCAATTTCACTCACTCCGGCCCGCCCGATGACGCGCCGAAGGGACTGATACCGTGGTTCGAAGCGCAGGATGCCGCGTGGCGTGGTACGCGCGTCGTTTTCGGCCACTGGTCCGCGCTGGGACTTGTGCTGCGGCCCGACTTGATTGCGCTCGACACCGGCTGCGTCTGGGGTCGCCAGCTGACGGCCGTGAAGTTGACCCGCAAGCCGAAAATCACCAAGGTAAACTGCCGTGACTGAGCAACAAGCATGACCAAATCAAGACGCATCGATTCTGCCCTCGCGCCGCCGCCGGTTGGCGCGTATCCGCACGCGCGCCAGCACGGCAATCTGCTATTCCTTTCCGGCATCGGTCCACGTCCGCCCGATGGCGGCGCGGTGCCCGGCGTTACGCTGGATGCCGCCGGTGAAGTCGTCGATTACGACATCGATGCGCAATGCCACGCGGTTTTCGCAAACGTCCGGGCGGTATTGCAAAGCGCCTCCGCGAGCTGGGAAGACCTGCTCGATGTAACAGTCTATCTAACTGATATTAAAAGAGATTTCCTGTCGTTTAACCGGATCTGGGCGGACTACTTCCGAGCTGACGGGCCGAGCCGCACGACCGTGGAAGTGGCGCGCCTGCCGACACCGATCGCTATCGAATTGAAATGTATCGCCGCGGCGCCGCCTGCCGGATCCAAAAAATGAAATCACTGACAGCATTCAATTTCAAAGCCTGGATCGACGAACACCGTCACCTGCTCGAGCCACCGGTTTGCAACCAGCAGGTATTCGAGGAAGACGACTTCATTGTCATGGTAGTCGGTGGGCCGAACAATCGCAGCGACTATCACTACGACGAAGGCCCCGAATTTTTCTACCAGCTCGAAGGTGACATGCTGTTACGCACGATGCAGGATGGCAAGCGCGTCGATATCCCGATTCGCGAAGGTGAAATATTGCTGTTACCGCCAAGAGTGCCACACTCACCACAGCGTTTCGCGAATACGGTTGGTCTCGTGGTCGAACGCAAGCGCTTGCCGGAGGAACTCGACGGCTTCATCTGGTATTGCGAGCGATGCGACAACAAGTTGTACGATGAGTATCTGTATCTGAGCGACATCGTCGGCCAGCTGCCACCGGTATTCGATCGCTTTTACGAATCGGAAGATCATCGTCGCTGCAGTCAGTGCGGTCACATCATGCCGAAGCCAGGCCAAGGCTGATCCTTGACCTTAAAGATCGACATTCATACGCATATCCTGCCGGAGAACTGGCCAGATCTGAAAGAACGTTACGGCTACGGCGGCTTCGTGCAGCTGGAGCATCACGGGCCAGGCTGCGCGAGAATGATGCAGGACGGCAAACTGTTTCGCGAGATCGAAGCCAACTCGTGGGATCCGCAGGCCCGGCTTGCGGACTGCGACAACTGCGATGTAGATGTGCAGGTGCTGTCAACCGTGCCGGTGATGTTCAGCTACTGGGCTAAACCGGAGGATACGGCCGACCTGGCCAGAATTCTCAACGATCATATTGCTGGCCTCGTCGGCGAATACCCGCGCCGCTTTATCGGGCTGGGAACATTGCCGATGCAGGATGCAGACCTCGCAGTTCGCGAACTCGAGCGTTGTCAGCAAAAACTCGGTCTCGCGGGCGTGCAGATTGGAACCCATGTCAATGGCTGGAACCTCGATGACCCGCGCATATTCCCTGTTCTCGAAGCCGCTGCCGATCTTGGCGCCGCTGTTTTCGTGCATCCCTGGCAAATGCTGGGTCGCGAGCGCATGGGCCTGTACTGGTTGCCGTGGCTGGTCGGCATGCCGGCCGAGACGGCACTGTCGGTTTGCTCGATGATATTCGGCGGCGTATTCGAAAGATTGCCGAAACTTCGCGTTGCTTTTGCGCACGGCGGCGGTGCGTTTCCCGGCATCATCGGCCGTCTCGAACACGGCTTCAACGTGCGGCCGGATATCGTCGCCACGGCAAACGATCGAAATCCGCGTGACTACATCGGTCGATTTTTCGTTGACTCGCTGGTACACGAGCCTGCCATGCTCGAATACATGATCAACCTGTTCGGCGCGAACCGTATTGCACTTGGCAGCGACTACCCGTTTCCACTCGGCGAACACCATCCCGGGAAAATGATCGAAGCAATGGCGTTGGATGCCGTTGCCCGAAACTCGCTGCTCGCCGACTCCGCGCTCGAGTGGCTGAATCTAAGTCGCAAGGACTACGCCTAGATCATGGAATACGAGGCGACCCGAAAATTTGCCGCCGCAATGGACGCCGAAGACGAATTGCGGAAGTTTCGCAACGAGTTCAATTTTCCGCGGGCGAAAGGCGGCGAAGACTGCATTTACCTGTGCGGGAACTCTCTGGGCCTGCAACCCAAACGCGCCGCTCAATTCGTCAGAGAGGAGCTCGAGGACTGGGCCACGCTGGGCGTCGAAGCTCACTTTCATGCGCGCCGGCCCTGGCTGCCGTACCACCGACAGGCCACACCGGGCCTCGCGAAACTGTGTGGCGCGCTGCCGGCCGAAGTGATCGGCATGAACACTCTTACGGTCAACCTGCACTTGATGATGACGAGCTTCTACCGACCCACGGCGAAGCGCTACCGGATACTGATCGAGTCCAGCGCCTTTCCGTCGGATCGTTTCGCCGTCCAGTCGCAGTTGCGCTTGCACGGCTTCGATCCGGCCACGGGACTGGTCGAGTGGCACCCGCGCGCCGGCGGGTCCGAGCTGCACACGGGCGACCTCGAGAAATTACTGGCTGATAACGGCGACAGTATCGCACTGCTATTGCTTCCCGGAGTGCAGTACTACAGCGGCCAGGTGCTGGATATGCCGGCAATATGCCGCATTGCGAAACGGGCGGGCTGCGTCGTCGGTTTCGACCTGGCGCACGCGATCGGCAACGTGCCCCTGGATCTGCACGACTGGGCGCCGGACTTTGCCGCGTGGTGCAGTTACAAGTACCTGAACAGCGGCCCGGGCGCGATCGGCGGGGCCTTTGTTCACTCGCGTCACCTCGACGACGCTGGAACGCCTAAACTGCTCGGCTGGTGGGGACACGACGAAGCAACGCGCTTCGCGATGGCCAACTCGTTTACGCCGGCCCCGGGCGCCGAGCTGTGGCAGCTTAGCAATCCTCCGATCCTGTCGTATGCGCCGATGATCGCCTCGCTGCAGATTTTCGAGGAGGCCGGAATGAAGAGACTGCGGAAAAAATCGTTGCTACTGACCGGCTATCTCGACTTCCTTTTGCAGCAGCGCTTTGCCGGCCAGGTCGCCAGCGTTACGCCACAAGACGCACGCGGTTGTCAGCTGTCGTTGCAGGTTATTGACAAGACCGTTGCTGCGCGCGCGGTATTCGAATCGCTGGAGCGACACAACGTGATGGCCGACTGGCGTGAACCGAACGTCATCCGCGTAGCACCGGTTCCGCTGTACAACGGCTACAATGACGTCTTCGAGTTCTGCGAACGCCTGCAAGCCGCACTTCATGGATAGCAAGCCAGTCAACATCATCGGTGCGGGACTCTGTGGCAGCCTGCTGTCCATTCTGTTCGCCCGACGAGGTATCGAGGTAACCGTTCTGGAACGTCAGCCGGATCCTCACGACGTGCCGGTCGCGGGAGGGCGATCCATCAATCTTGCGCTGTCGTCCCGGGGCATCCGGGCACTGCAGCTTGCGGATGTGTTCGAGGACGTCGAACCGTTATTGCTGCCGATGCGCGGCCGCATGATCCACCACGAGGATGGCAGCAGCGAACTCCAGCCCTATGGCCAGCGGGAGCACGAAAGGATCTTCTCGGTGTCGCGAGCCGAACTGAACCGGATCCTGGCGCGGGCGGCACGTGAGCGCTTCGGCGTTGACCTGCGGTTCGGCCAAAAGGTGCTCGCTTACCGCCCTGAGGAATCGCTACTCACATTGGAAAACACTCATAATTCAGAAACTTATGAAATTTCCAACAAGCCCCTGATCGCCGCGGACGGCGCCGGCTCGGTGCTTCGCCGCGCTTTCGGGCCGGACTCTTATATAAGCCCTTCGGAATCCTTGCTGCCGCACGGCTACAAGGAGCTGGCAATACCTCCCGGGCCGGGCGGCCGATTTCAGCTGGCGACCGGGGCGCTGCATATCTGGCCGCGCGGCGGTTTCATGCTGATTGCCCTGCCGAACCCGGGTGGCGATTTCACGCTGACCTTGTTCATGCCGAATGAGGGGCCGACGAGCTTTGCTTCCCTTGATTCGGCCGCGAAGGTCCAAGCCTTCTTCAGTCAGCACTTCGCCGACGTCGTGCCGCTCATTCCCGACCTTTCACAAGCCTTTGCCAAAAACCCGGTAGGCATTCTCGGAACGGTTCGCTGCCAGCACTGGCATGTCGATTCGGATCTTCTGCTGATCGGCGACGCAGCGCACGCAATCGTGCCATTCCATGGGCAAGGTATGAACCTGGCGTTTGAGGACTGTCTGGTCATTGACGACATCCTGGCGAGTCGTGAAAAAAATTGGAGCAACGTATTCGCACGATTCGAAAAACGGCAACTCGCCAATGCCAATGCAATTGCCGATATGGCGCTGGAGAACTACGTGGAGATGCGCGATACCGTTCGCGATCCCAAGTATCTGCTGCGAAAAGCGCTCGCCTTCGAACTCGAACAGCGTTTACCCGGGCAGTTCATCCCACGCTATTCCATGGTGATGTTTCACCCGGAAATTCCTTACGCCGAAGCGCAGCGACGAGGCGCGCGTCAACAGACCTTGCTGGAGAAACTGACGGCGAACATCGACTCGCTTGAAGCTGTCGATATGGACGCCGCAGCGAAAGTCGCCGGTGATTGCCTGCAACCGCTCTGAAGCTCGCCCGCCGCCAAATTTGTCCGGCTGTGTGCCAGCTTCCATACCGCTGACCGATCAGTGACGGAGAAAACAATGCTCAAGATAATGTTTCTGGTTAAACGTAAAGCCACTCTGGATAAGGATGCATTCAGCAAATATTGGCGAGAAGCGCACGCTCCAATTGCTGGCAGGATTCCGGGCTTGCGCAAGTACATACAGCATCATGTTGTGTCGGGTGTGGGTGGTGCGACTCCACCATTCGATGGAATTGCAGAAATGTGGTACGACAACGGCGCGGCATTGGAAAATGCTATGGCCACGCCGGAGGGTCAAGCTGCGCAGGCGGATGCTGAAAAATGCATGGACTTGGAAAGTATGCTGGTGATGAATGTAGAACAAACTGCCGTTATCTGAGGCTGGCTTTTGGTCGGCGCCACCCGCGTGACTCAAAGCAACGTCGCACCGTCGAACAGGCGCGGAACCAGCGACTCCGGGTCAACTCCGTTCAGGCAGGCAACGCTGACGACCACAGCGTTGCCGCTGTTACGCCTGCTTCTTGTGAAAGTATGAATCCCGCATTGCTTGTAGAAATAGTGATCCGAGAAGTCCCTGGATCCGTACCTTGTCAGACTTTCGTCCCCTCTGGTCACACGGAACAGGTTAGCCGAAACCTTTTGCAACAGCGCACCACGCCGGATACAAAACGAGCAGTTACAGAGAACCGGGTCACCGAGGTCGGTATCGACCTGGAACTCGACCGAGCCGCAATGACACGATCCGCTGTAGGTGCTCACCGATCAGCTTCGTTCCAGGATCTGAAACGAAAAGCCGTAGTCGCGGTCATCGGTAACCGGGAATTCCTGTTTCGACCTGACTGTCCACTCGTCTGGATCCAGCTCGGGAAAATAGGCATCGCCGTCGATGTTGGCGCGTACCCGCGTCAGGTAGATGCGTTCCGTCATCGGCAGGAATGACTGGTAGACATAGGCGCCACCGATAATCATGACCTCGTCGGCTTCGCCGGCGAAGGCCAGCGCCTGGTCGAGCCGGGTTGCCACTTCACAGCCCGGCGCGTTGTAGTTGGGGTTGGACGTCAAAACGATGTTGGTCCGGCCGGGCAGTACCCTGCCGATAGACTCGTGTGTAGTGCGCCCCATGATGATGGGCTTGCCCATAGTCAGTTCACGAAATCGCCTGAGATCTTCGGGCAGGTGCCATGGCAATCCACCGTCCATGCCGATAACGCCGTTTGTCGAGGCAGCGACAATCATCGAGATTTTCATCGCTGGGCTCGATCAGACCGCAACGGCAGCACGAATGTGCGGATGCGACTGGTAGTTCAACACTTCGAAATCCTCGAAGCGGTAATCGAAAATACTTTCCGGTTTGCGACGAATGGCTAGTGTTGGCAATGCCAGTGGTTCGCGCCGCAGCTGCTCGTCTGCCTGCTCGAAGTGATTGGAATACAGATGACAGTCGCCGCCGGTCCAGATGAAATCACCGACCTTCAGATCCACCTGCTGGGCCAGCATGTGGGTCAACAGCGCATAGGACGCGATATTGAACGGCACGCCGAGAAAAATATCGGCGCTGCGCTGGTACAGCTGGCACGACAGCCTGCCATCGGCTACGTAGAACTGAAAAAGACAATGGCATGGCGGCAGCGCCATGCCCGGAATCTCCGCAACGTTCCATGCGCTGACAATGTGCCGGCGAGAGTCCGGATCTTCGCGCAAACTCTGCACAATCTCGCTGATCTGGTCGATCACGCCGCCATTGTGGCTTGGCCAGCTTCTCCACTGTACGCCGTATACGGGGCCCAGCTCGCCCTGCTCGTCCGCCCACTCATCCCAGATCGAGACACCGTTGTCCTTCAGGTATTTTACGTTCGAGTCACCCCGGAGAAACCACAGGAGCTCGTGAATGATCGATCGCAAATGCAGTTTCTTGGTTGTCACTATCGGGAAACCGCGGCTCAGGTCGAACCGCATCTGGTAGCCGAATACGCTGAGGGTTCCGGTGCCGGTGCGGTCTTCCTTGCGTGCACCGCTGGTCCGCACATGGCGCATCATGTCGAGATATTGTTTCATATCAGGCGACTGCCGGTTGTGGCTTGCGATACGCCATCATTATCATGATAGCGCCCAGCAGAATCATTGGAATACTGAGCACCTGTCCCATGGTCACCCAGCCCATTGCCAGGTAGTTGAGGTGCTCATCGGGTACGCGATAAAACTCGACGAAGAAGCGAAACAATCCGTAGAGCAACAGGAACAAGCCGGATACCGACATATAGGGACGTTCCTTCGCCGAGAATTGCCACAGGATGATGAACAGCAACAGGCCTTCGAGGAGCGCTTCGTAAAGCTGTGACGGGTGCAGGCCTACGCCGTTGATGTCGAACGCCCAGGGCACGTCGGCCGGCTTTCCCCAAAGTTCACCATTGATGAAATTGCCGATGCGCCCGAAGAAGAGACCGAGTGGTGTCAGCGGCGCCACGAAATCCCATACGCCCCACATGCGCACGCCAAGCCGCCTCGAATACCACCACATCGCGACCATGACACCGGCCAGCCCGCCGTGAAACGACATGCCGCCCTGAGTAATTTTAAAGATGTAGAGCGGATCACGCAGCAGGTCCTGCCAGCCGTATACGAGACAGTAGCCAAGCCTGCCTCCGATGATCACGCCAAGCATCGAATAGAAAATCAGATCGTCGACCTGGGCGGGTTTGATCACGGACCAGCTCTGCGCCGCGCGCCTTTTCGCCAACCACCATGCAGCACGAAA
>JAOUGX010000011.1 GCA_029865385.1 Gammaproteobacteria bacterium | reverse complement strand
ATGCTTTCGACGAATCCGGAAAACTGCGCCAGTCCCGCGACAACAGCCTGAACAAGATGGGTCATGCGATGCACGACCTGGATCCCGTTTTCGATCGCTTTTCGCGTTCGCCCGAGCTCGACCAGGTGGCAAAGGGCCTTGGGATTGTCGAGCCCGCAATCATCCAGTCGATGTACCTTTTCAAGCCGCCGCGCATCGGTGCCGAAGTCGTTTGCCACCAGGATTCGACTTACATTTACACGGAGCCCGAATCCTGCATCGGATTCTGGTTTGCACTCGAAGACGCGACCGTTGAGAACGGCTGCATGTATTTCATTCCGGGCGCTCATCGTGGACCGTTACGACAGAGAAACCATCGCCTCGAAGACGGCTCACTTCGAACCGACGTGCTGAGCGATGAACCGTTCCCGGAGGAGCTGAAGCTCGCAGCCGAAGTCCAGGCCGGATCGCTGGTCGTGTTCGATGGTCGGGCGCCCCACCTGAGCGGCGAGAACCGCTCGGAGAAATCCCGTCACGCTTATTCGCTGCACGTCATCGACCGGCGTTGCCACTATCCCGCAGACAACTGGCTGCAACGAAGCCCCGCGTTGCCGCTTCGCGGTTTCGTCTGAGCCAACCGAGTTCCTAATGCTGTTTACTGACGTAATTCGAAAGAAGCGGGACGGGCGTGAGCTTTCGCAAGAAGAGATCGAGTTCTTTGTCGCCGGCCTAGCCGATAACAGCATCCCGGCGGAACAGGTATCGGCTCTGGCCATGGCTATATTCCTGAATTCCATGTCGGCGTCGGAGGCCGGTGCGCTGACAATGGCAATGTCGCGATCGGGAACCGTTCTGGATTGGTCGGGCGAACAGCTGAACGGGCCGGTCGTCGACAAACACTCCACCGGTGGCGTCGGCGACAAGGTGAGCTTCATGCTGGCGCCCATCGTGGCGGCCTGCGGCTGCTTCGTGCCGATGATTTCGGGCCGTGGCCTCGGGCACACGGGAGGCACGACGGACAAGGTCGAGTCCATTCCCGGTTACAAGTCGATGCCGGATTTCAGCCTGTTTCGCAAGGTCGTCAAATCGGCCGGCTGCGCGATCATCGGCCAGACCGCCGACTTGGCTCCGGCAGACCGTCGTTTCTATGCGATTCGCGACATCACGGGAACCGTGGAGTCGATACCGTTGATAACAGCGTCCATTCTTTCCAAGAAGATTGCTGCCGGGCTCGACGGACTGGTGATGGACGTGAAGGTCGGTTCCGGTGCGTTCATGCCGACATACGAGAAATCGAGGGAACTTGCGTTAAGCATCATCGCCACGGCAAAAACCGCCGGCCTCAAGACTCACGCTGTGCTGACGGATATGAACGAAGCGCTCGGTACGACGGCCGGCAACGCGCTGGAAATTGCAGAATCGGTGGACTACCTCACGAACAGGAAGCGCGAGCAGCGTCTGGATGCGGTCGTCAAGTGTCTGTGTTCGGAGATGCTCGTCCTTACCGGCCGCGAGGATAGCCGCGAGGAAGCGGCGAACAAGGTTGAACACAGCATCGCTTCCGGTTCGGCTGCCGAAGTCTTCAATCGAATGGTGGCCGAACTCGGGGGTCCGGCGGATTTCGTGGCGAGTCACAAGAAATATCTGCCCGTCGCGAGAGTCAAAGTGCCGGTATTTGCCGAATCGAAAGGTTTCCTGTCTGCAGTCAATGCATTCGCCGTCGGCAATGCCATTATCGAACTGGGCGGAGGCCGGCGCGAACTCGGACAAAAACTGGACCTGTCGGTCGGATTCAGCGAGATCGCAGCAATCGGCACCTTCGTAGATCGCGAAGTGCCGTTGGCGACCGTTCATGCAGCCACTGCAGACAGAGCGGAACATGCCGCCGCACTGCTGCGGCGCGCCTGCACGATTTCGCCGACAGAGCCGAAAGAGAGGCCCGTTGTTTACGACATCATCGGTGCCGATTAGTGAGACAGCCGGAGGCCGAAGCCGGTATGCTTGGGTTACGCAGCTCGCTTCAAGAAATACAAAATCGATAGTTGGTCGGGGGACCTCGCATGACTGGCACTTTCATCGGATTGCTCGGCATCGTTGTAATTCTCGGAATTGCGTACCTGATATCCGGAAACCGCAAGGCCATCAGTTTGCGTATCGTCGGAGCCGCATTTGCGTTGCAGGCGCTGGTCGCCGCGTTCGTCATCTACTCCGATACCGGCAAGACCATAATCGAGAAGATGAGCTTCGGCGTGCTGAACGTCATGGGGTATTCCCGCGAAGGTATCGAGTTCGTGTTCGGCGGCCTGGCGACAACGGACGGTATCTGGAGCTTCGCAATCAATGTGCTGCCCATGATCGTTTTCTTCTCAGCACTGATGTCGGTGCTGTATCACCTGAAAATCATGCAGATTGTGGTCAAGCTGATCGGTGGCGGCCTGCGCTGGGTCATCGGTACGCGTGCTGTTGAGTCGCTGAATGCTGCCGCGAACATCTTCATCGGGCAGACCGAGGCGCCGCTGGTCGTGCGTCCCTACCTCAGCAAGCTCACCGATCCGCAACTTTTCGCCATCATGGTCTCCGGCGTTGCGTCAATTGCCGGCACCGTGATGCTCGCCTATGTGCAGATGGGTGCGGAACTGAAATACCTGCTTGCCGCGAGCTTCATGGCAGCGCCGGGCGGACTGCTGATGGCCAAGATCATCATGCCGGACGAAGACATCGTGGCCGGAGTCAGGGAAGAGCAGCTGGTGATGGAGGACAGTAAACACGAGAACGTCATCCTGGCGGCGGCGGTCGGTGCAAGTGACGGTGTGCGGCTCGCCGTCAACATAGGCGCGATGCTGGTCGCCTTCGTTGCATTGATTGCCCTGTTCAACGGCCTGGTCGGAGGGCTGGCGGGACTCGCCGGGATCGAAGACCTGACGCTGCAGAAAATACTCGGATGGATGTTTGCACCGATGATGTTCCTGCTGAGCATTCCATGGGCCGAAGCACAGGCCGCCGGGGCGCTGTTTGGTGAGAAACTGATTCTCAACGAATTCGTCGCCTTCAGTCATATGCCGGAGTACCTGGCAGGCATGAGCGATCGGACTCGCGCGATCGTGACATTTTCGCTTTGCGGATTTGCAAATCTTTCGTCGATAGCCATCCTGCTTGGCGGACTGGGCAGCCTGGTGCCGGAGAAAAAGGAATTGATAGCGCGATTCGGCATCAAGGCCGTCGCGGCCGGATCGCTGTCCAATTTGATGAGCGCGGCAATGGCGGGAGTTCTGCTGGGTTTCTGACCTTCCATGAAAGAAACAATCATCATCGACTGCGATCCCGGGCAGGACGATGCGATAAATCTGCTGCTTGCACTTTCCTCACCCGGGGAACTGGATGTGCTGGGAATTACGACGGTTGCTGGCAATGTTCCGCTCGATCTGACGGAGCGGAATGCGCGAATGATGTGCGATATTGCCGGCAGAACCGACGTACCGGTTTTCGCCGGTTGCGCGAAGCCGCTGCTGCGTGAGCTGATAACCGCGGAAAACGTTCACGGCAAGACGGGCGTCGACGGAGTAGAGGTATTCACGCCGACCGGCAGGCCGCAAGACCGGCACGCCGTCGATTTCATCATCGACGCATTGCGTTCGGCCGACGATGCTTCGATAACGCTGGTTCCGACGGGGCCCCTGACAAATATCGCGGCTGCAATACAAAAGGACCCGTCGATCCTCGCCGGCATCAGGAGGATCGTGTTGATGGGCGGGGCCATGCGCGAAGGCGGCAATACCTCGCCGTCAGCCGAGTTCAACATCCTTGTGGATCCGCACGCGGCGGAAATCGTTTTTGACTGCGGCAGGCCTATTACGGCGATGGGTCTCGATGTGACCCACCAGGTACTTTCGTCTCGTGAACGCATCGCCCGGATCAAGGCAGTTGGCAACCGCGCGGCAGAAGCGACGGCGGGAATGCTCGAGTTCTTTTCGCGGCATGACTCGACGAAATACGGGGCCGACGGCGCTCCGCTGCACGATCCCTGTACGATCGCCTTCCTGCTACAGCCCGAACTCTTCGAGGGCAAGCTGTGCAATATAGCGATCGAAACGCGGTCGCCGCTGACGCTAGGCCACACCGCGGTCGATTTCTGGGGCGTTAGCGGCCGGTCCGCTAACGCGACCTGGATATACCGGGTAAATGCAGACGGTTTCTACGAGTTGTTGACAGAGCGGCTGGCGCGGTTGAAGTGATGTTGGGACGAGACATCAAAGTCATCGTCGTGGGTTCCGTGAATCTCGATATCGTTGCCACAGTCGATCGCCTTCCTCGCGCCGGAGAAACGGTAACGGGCGGCAGCCTCGCCCGCTATCCGGGAGGGAAGGGCGCCAACCAGGCGCTTGCCGCGCGACGACTCGGCGCGAGCGTGCAGCTTGTTGCCTGCACAGGTGACGACTCGGCCGCCGATGAGGCGCTGCAGCTACTGCGCGAGGGCGGCGTCGATCTTTCGCTAAGTATCAGAGACCCCGGTTCAGCTACCGGAGTTGCGTTAATCAGCGTAGCGAAGTCCGGTGAAAACCAGATCGTGGTCGCGCCGGGCGCCAATCGTTCGCTTAAGCCTCAGCACCTGAAATTGCCCGATGCAGATGCCCTGATCTGCCAGCTCGAGGTACCGCCTGAAACCCTGTGTCACGCAGCCAGAAAGTTCCACGGCTTTTTTTGCATCAATCTCGCACCGGCGCAAAACGTTCCGCGGGAGCTAATCGAACGCGCCGACCTGATCGTGATGAATGAAACCGAGGCGGCCTGGTATGGAAGTGCCGTCGATCATTGCCGCGGACTGGTAGTCATTACACGGGGCGAACACGCTGCAGTGATCCTGAAAGACGGTCTGGTGATCGCGGAAGCGAAGCCACCTGCAGTTCATGCCGTCGACACCGTGGGTGCAGGCGATTGCTTTACGGCCGCACTCACTCTCTCGCTTGTCGAGGGCAGGACGCCAGCGGATGCACTGGGATTTGCTTGCGCGGCAGGCGCCGCTGCAACCACGATGCGCGGCGCCCAGCCGTCGATGCCAGATCGAGCCACGGTCGAACGGCTGCTTTGAGTCGGGTCGCCTGCAATGCAGGCTCCTGCAAGGGTTCTGCGATGCGGGTCACAAGCTTCGGTCGCCTGCGGTGCAGGCTCCTGCAAGGATTCTGCGATGCGGGTCGCAAGCTTCGGTCGCCTGCAGTGCAGGCTCCTGCAAGGGTTCTGCGATGCGGGTCACAAGCTTCGGTCGCCTGCAATGCAGGCTCCTGCAAGGGTTCTGCGATGCGGGTCACAAGCTTCGGTCGCCTGCAATGCAGGCTCCTACAAGGGTTCTGCGATGCGGGTCACAAGCTTCGGTCGCCTGCAATGCAGGCTCCTGCAAGGGTTCTGCGATGATAATCGAGGACTGTAGGAGCCTGCATTGCAGGCGACCCGATGTCGAATCTGTACGCATCGCCGAATTATCCAAACCGAAATCCAAGCATCGCGATGCCATCCTTCGACCATGCCGACTGCTTCAACAGATCCAATCCGGGGCACAAGCCAGCTGAGAAAAGGCAGGGCATCGATACCCGGACAGATCTACCACGTGATTGCGAAAACACACCAGCAGCGTCGATTGCTTGCAGAATTAACGACGGGACGAATTGTTGTCAACTGTCTGCGGCATGAAAATGAACTCAATCGGGCCAGGACTTTGAGCTTCGTCGTCATGCCGGATCATCTGCATTGGCTTCTGCAGCTTGGAGACGAGTCGGCTCTTTCCCGAGTTGTACACAACGTGAAATCCAACTCGGCGCGACAAATCAATTCGACGCGAAAAAGATATTGCGCCGTTTGGCAGCGAGGCTTTTACGATAGAGCCATCCGGTCGGAGGATGACTTGCCAGCGATTGCGCGATATATCGTTGCAAATCCGATGCGTGCTGGAATTGCAAGGTCGTGCCGCGAGTATCCACATTGGGATTCGATTTTTTTATAGATCGGTCGCCTGCAATGCAGGCTCCTACAAGGGTTCTGCGATGCGGGTCACAAGCTTCGGTCGCCTGCAATGCAGGCTCCTGCAAGGGTTCTGCGATGCGGGTCACAAGCTTCGGTCGCCTGCAATGCAGGCTCCTACAAGGATTCTGCGATGCGGGTCACAAGCTTCGGTCGCCTGCAATGCAGGCTCCTACAAGGATTCTGCGATGTGGGTCGCAAGCTTCGGTCGCCTGCACTGCAGGCGACTACTTCAATACGAAGGACTTCGGTAACAGCGTGTCGATGTCGTAACGCGTCGGTTTGCCGTTTTCACCCATCAGCACGATCACGGTTTCAGCATCGGAAAACTCGCGGATGCGTTGCCGACAACCGCCACATGGTGTGCACGCCTCTACGTCTTTTTTCCCGCCAACCACTGCAATCGTTCTGATCGTGCGGCCGCCTGCCGCAACCATTGCGCCGATGGCATTTGCCTCCGCGCAGGATCCTTCCGGGAAAGCTGCGTTCTCGACGTTGCACCCGATGTGTATATCGCCGCGGTCATCTTCGATAGCCGCACCGACGCGGTAGCCGGAATACCTCGAATGGGCGTTGTCCCGCACCTTGTGCGCGGCCTCGATCAACAGGTCCTGGTTTGCGATCTTCCTCGTCACTCAGCTTCCTTTGCGCATCGGGTTGTTCGGATGGGTGGTCCAATCCGCTTTCTTGCTGCTTACCGCTCTGCCGGTTCGCGGATCGACGCCGTTCGTCATCTGCTCCATTGTGATGCAGTTGTCGACCGGGCACACACTGACGCAGAGATTGCAGCCGACGCATTCGGCGTCGATCACCTCGAAATGCCGCTCGCCGTTCACCGTGCTGGTAATGGCCTGGTGCGAGGCGTCTTCACAGACGATGTGGCAACGGCCGCATTGAATGCAAAGATCTTGATTTATAACAGCTTTTTCTACGTAGTTTAGATTGAGGTACTGCCAGTCCGTAACGCTCTGCACGGCTTTGCCGACAAGCTCGGATACAGACCGCATGTTTTTCCGGTCGAGGAAATCGCTCAAACCCGCGGTCAGGTCGTCGATGATGCGAAATCCATACACCATGGCCGCTGTGCACACCTGCACGTTGGACGCGCCGAGTGCGAGGAAGTCGACGGCGTCCCGCCAGTCCGTTATACCGCCGATTCCCGAGATTGGAATCATCGCCGTTTCCCTGTTGCGCGCGATTTCGGCAACCATGTGCAATGCGATTGGCTTTACCGCCGGTCCACAGTAGCCACCGTGCGAACCCATGCCGTCCGTGGTCGGGTACATGGTCAGTGTTTCGTAGTTGACGCGCATGATGGAATTGATCGTGTTGATCAGTGACACTGCATCGGCGCCCCCTTCCCACGCGGCTTTGGCCGGTGGCAATACGTTGGTCACGTTCGGTGTCAGCTTGACGATGACGGGCTTTTTCGCGAATTTCCTGCACCACTCGGTTGCCATGCGAATGTAATCGGGCACCTGCCCGACGGCCGCGCCCATGCCGCGTTCCGACATGCCGTGTGGGCAGCCGAAGTTGAGTTCAATGCCGTCTGCGCCGGTGTCTTCGATCATCGGTACGTACTTCTTCCAGACGGCCTCGTTCATCGGCAGCATGACCGAGACGAGCAGCGCACGATCGGGCCAGTCCTTCTTGATGGTACGAATCTCGTCCAGGTTGACCTTCAGCGGCCGGTCTGTGATGAGTTCGATGTTGTTGAAACCGATGACGCGGCGCTCGTTGCTGTGAATGGCGCCGTAACGTGGCCCACTCACATTGACGATGGGCGGATCTTCGCCAAGGGTCTTCCACACGGCGCCGCCCCAGCCGGCTTCAAAGGCACGATTGACGTTATAAGCCTTGTCGGTCGGCGGCGCCGAGGCGAGCCAGAACGGATTCGGCGAACGGATGCCGAGGAATTCGCTGCTCAGGTCAGCCATGTTCATTCACCCCGCAGGTATCGGTCGATGGAGTGCGCGGCGACTTTGCCGTCCTGCACTGCAGTTACCGTCAGGTCATCACCACCGGCGACACAGTCACCGCCAGCCCACACGCCGTCGATGGACGTCTTGCGATCGCCGCTGACCGACAGTTTGCCATTGTGCATTTTCAGTGAGGCTGCCGCCGATTCCGGCAGGTCGCTTCCCAGTAGCTGGCCAACAGCCCTGAACACGACATCGGCTTCTATCGTCGACTTTTCCCCGGTGCCAATGAGCTTGCCATTGTCGTCGAGCATCGTGCGCTCGAATTCGACACCCGTGACGAACTTTTCCCCGAGAATTCGCACGGGCCTTGCCCAGTGCCGGATCGTCACGCCGCTGGTCTGCGCGAATCCCTGTTCGTAACCACTCGCGCCCATTTGCCCTGGCCCCCTCCGGTATACGATGTCGACGATCTCGGCGCCGAGCCGCTTGCTCTGTACCGCGATGTCGATGGCGGTCATTCCGCCACCGATGACGACGATGCGCCGGGCCACCGGAAGGCTCCCTTTATCGCGCGCCTGGCGCAACTTCGCGATGTAGTCGACAGCGTCGATCACGCCTTCTATGTCTTCGTTGTCGATGCCCAGCCGGTTCACGTCGCCAAGCCCGATGCCGAGAAAAACGGCATCGAAGTCGTCTATCAGCGATGCCAGTGTGACATCCTCGCCGAGCACCGAATCGTTACGCAGCTCTATGCCGCCTATGTCGAGAATCCACTGCGCCTCGCGCTGCGCGAAGTCATGCACCGTTTTGTAAGCGGCGATTCCGTACTCGTTCAGGCCACCGGGCTTCGAATTTCGATCGAATACGACCACGCTGTGGCCCAGCACAGACAATCGGTGCGCACAGGAAAGACCGGCAGGTCCGGCGCCGACGACAGCCACCTTCTTGCCGCTTTCCGGGCCGCGGTGAAAAAGCCTGATGTCCTCCTTGTAGACAGGGTCTGTTGCGTAGCGCTGCAACAGACCGATTCGAACCGGTTTCTCCTCGTGCGCATTGCGCACGCAGGCTTCCTCGCAAAGCACTTCGGTTGGACAAACACGGGCACACATGCCACCCATGATGTTCTCCTGGAGAATCGTCCGGGCCGAACCTTTGATATTGTCGCTGCGAATCTTCTGAATGAAGCCGGGAATGTCGATGCCGGTCGGGCAGGCAGTCGTGCACGGTGCGTCGTAACAGAAGTAGCAACGATCGGCCTCGATCAACGCTTCGGATCGCGAGAGCGGCGGATGCATGTCGCCGAAATTGTCCTCGATCTCGTTGTCCGGCAGTCGCCGGGCCCGAATGTCGGGGCGGTTTGACTTGCCAGCCGGCATCAGCGCTTGACCGCGGAGGGCTTTTTCAGCTGCGCCTGACGTTTCAGCGCGCTGTAGTAGCTCGCGAAAGGCGGTCGGTCGACGTAGCGGCCGGCACCGCGTTCGACGTCCAGTTTCCCGTCGGCGTAAACGACCTTGCCGCGACTGATCGTATGCGACGCACAACCCTTGACCGTCATGCCCTCGAAAATATTGAAGTCGATATTCTGAAAGTGCGTTTTTGCGGAGATGGTCTTGCTGCGATCCGGATCCCAGACGACGATATCGGCATCGGCGCCGGCCGAGATGCTGCCCTTGCGCGGGAACAGGTTGAATATCTGTGCTGCGTTGGTGGACGTTACCTGCACGAACTCGTTCATGGTCATGCGCCCGGTGTTTACGCCGTGATGCCACAGCACTTCCATGCGATTCTCAATACCCGCGGTGCCGTTCGGTATCAAACGGAAATCCTCCTTGCCGGCTGCCTTCTGCTCGGCGCAGAAGCAGCAGTGATCGGTGGCCGTCGTTTGCAGGTTGCCGGACTGCAAGCCGCGCCACAGCGCATCCTGGTGTTCCGCCGGGCGAAACGGCGGACTCATCACGTGTGCCGCCGCCGATTCGAAATCCTTGTTGCGATAGACCGAGTCGTCGATCAGCAGGTGGCCGGCCAGCACTTCGCCGAAAACCCGCTGGCCTTCGTTGCGCGCGCGCGTAATGGATTCCAGTGATTGTCGCGACGAGACGTGTACGACGTAAATCGGCACGCCGAGCACTTCGGCGATGCGAATGGCGCGATTGGCGGCTTCACCTTCGACTTCGGGCGGGCGAGACAGGGGATGACCTTCGGGGCCGCGGATGCCCATATCGAAAATCTTCTGCTGCAGCCGGTACACGAGCTCGCCGTTTTCTGCATGCACCGTGACTATTGCACCGAGTTCGAGAGCCTTCGAGAAGCTGTTCACCAGGATCTCGTCGTCCGCCATGATGGCGCCCTTGTACGCCATGAAGTGCTTGAAGCTGTTGACGCCATGATCGCGAACCAGCGTTTCCATGTCCTTCGCGACGGTTTCGTCCCACCACGTGATCGCTACATGGAACGTGTAATCCGCTACCGACTTTTGCGCCCACTCGCGCCACTGCCGGTACGCTTCCATGATGTTCTGTTGCGGATTCGGAATGACAAAGTCGATGATCATGGTCGTGCCGCCGGCGAGTCCCGCCGCCGTGCCGGAGTAGAAGTCGTCGCTTGCGACCGTGCCCATGAAGGGCAATTGCATATGGGTATGCGGATCGATGCCGCCCGGCATCACGAACCGGCCGCCGGCGTCGACAACTTTCGCACCCTTCGGCGCGTCGAGTTTTTGCGCGACGGTTTCGATGCGGCCGTCGACGCACAGAACGTCCGCGGCGAACGATCGATCGGCATTGACCACCGTTCCGCCCTTGATAAGAACAGTCATGAAACTAACCTCGACTCATCAGGTAATAGATGACACCGCCCAGCAGGGACCCGGTAAACCAGCCGTAATCATAAAACCAGCTGAGGTGACCTGTCGTCAGGGCCACCAATGTCAGTGCAACCGGCAGCAGAAAAGCCACGAATCCCGGCACGTGCCAGGCCGGATAACTGCCCCCGTCCCGGTAGAGAGACAACAGGTCGTAACGCTGTTTTCGCACCAGGAAATAATCGACCACCATGATGCCGGCGATCGGGCCGAGCAGGCTGGAATAGCCGATCAGCCAGTTGGAATAGAGGCTCTCGAGGCTCACGTCGGACTTCAGCCAGCCGAGCTTCTTCAGCAGCTCCCAGCTCATCAGCGCGATACCGATGACGCCCGTCAGCAGCACGCCTTTGGTCTCGTCGATAAACCTCGGCGCGATGTTCTGGAAACTGTTGGTTGGTGAGACGACGTTGGCGGCAGTGTTGGTCGATATCGTTGCCAGGATGATGATCAGCATCGAGATCACGACCCAGAACGGACTGTCGATGCGGCCTATGAGATTGATCGGATCGGAAATGGTTTCACCGACCAGGCCCGCCGACGCTGCCGTGAGCAGGACGCCAAGTCCGGAAAACAGGAACATCGTCAGCGGCAGACCGATGATCTGCCCCACGATCTGGCTCTTCTGCGATTCAGCGAAACGACTGAAATCCGGGATGTTCAGCGACAGCGTCGCCCAGAAACCGACCATCGCCGTCAGCGCCGCCATGAAATAGCCGAAAAACGGCGCATCCGCAGGGCGCGATGCAGCCGTCGACAGGACCTCGCTCAAAGAGACTTGCGGCAACGCCCAGAAGATCAGCCCGACGGCTACGGCCAGCAATAATGGCGCGGCCAGGGCTTCGAGGAGTTTGATGGAATCCGCGCCGCGAATGACGATCGTGACGTTGGCCACCCAGAAGATGAAGAAGCCGATTACCTCGCCGGTGCCGCCGAGCGCTGCCCAGTTCTCGGACACGGCCGAGAACATCAGGTGAATGGCTATGCCGCCGAACAGGGTCTGCACGCCGAACCAGCCGCACGCGACAATGGCACGAATCAGTGCCGGAACGTTGGATCCGATGATGCCGAAGGAGGCACGCAACACGACCGGGCAGGGTATGCCGTAGCGGGTACCGGGAAACGCGTTCAGCGTTAACGGGATGAGCACGACTATGTTCGCGATCAGTATGGTCCAGAGCGCCTCGGCAACCGACAGGCCGAAGTAGGCGGTCAGTACGCCGCCGAGCGTGTAGGTCGGCACGCAAATGGCCATGCCGACCCAAAGCGACGCAACGTTCCATCTCGACCAGGTGCGGTCCTTTGCTTTCGTCGGCGCGATATCGTCGTTGTAGCGGGGGCTGGCAAGAAGATCGTCGCCGGCCTCGAGCTCCACGAACTCGCCGACTTCAATGGTCCTGCTGTGTGCGTTGCCCATCGTCAGGCTCAGAAGTCCACCAGAGGCTCGTACAGTTCCGGCCGCCGGTCGCGGAAGAATTGCCAGGTATTGCGCACTTCGCGAATCATGTCGAGGTCGATCTCGTGAATCAGCAGCTCGTCTTTGTCATAGCTGGCCTGAGCCTCGATCGCGCCGCGCGGATTGACGATGTAACTGGAACCGTAAAATTCGCCCATTTTCTTTGCCCAGGGTTCTTCCTTGCCGACGCGGTTGATGGCGCCGATGAAGACGCCGTTTGCGGCCGCGGACGCCGGTTGTTCGAGCTCCCACAGGTATTTGCTCAGGCCCGCCACTGTCGCGGAAGGATTGACGATGTACTCGGCTCCGTGCAACGCGAGGGCACGCCAGCCTTCGGGGAAATGGCGGTCATAACAGATGTACACGCCGAGCTTTACGTACGCTGTCTCGAATACCGGGTAGCCGAGATCGCCCGGCTTGAAGAAAAACTTTTCGTAGAAACCCGGATCGACTTGCGGGATATGCGTCTTCCGGTATTTTCCGAGGTAGGTGCCGTCCGCATCGATGACCGCGGCCGTGTTGTAGTACACGCCGGGCATATCCTCCTCGTAGATCGGGACCACGATGACCATCTTGTATTTCTTCGCATATTCCTGCATCAGCCGTGTCGTGTGGCCGTCGGGAATGGGCTCCGCCGCGGCATACCACTTGCGGTCCTGGCTCGGGCAGAAATATGGCTGCGTGAACACCTCCTGGAAACACAGGACCTGCACGCCCTTTTTTCCGGCTTCCTCGATATAAGGAATGTGTGCGTCGATCATGACGTCGCGGATCTTTTCCGGGCTGGCGTTGGTATCGCCCTTGAACGCCATCTGGATCAAACCGCATTTCAATTTGGCCATCGCGAACCTCGCTTGGGAATGGATTGGCTACTTAACTGTAGTCCAGGAGCCGTGCATTGGATTCGGCAGGATAAACCATCCCGCTCCCCAGTAGTGCTGGTGCTCGTAAGTCATGTCATCACGGCTTTCGATCGTGGCCCTGTCTGTGCAGGGAGCGCGCGGGCTGCTGCGCGTACAGGCAATGAAGTCGCTGAGATCATCGCCGATCAGCATGATCACCCTGTGGCTCTGCGCGATTAGATTGCGCCGCACCACTTTCTCCCGGTCCCACTCCCGCCTCTCGTTCGCCATCATGACGTGTTCGGCATCAGCGACGATGCCGGCTTCGTTCAGATCGCGTACGGTGACGTCCTGTTGCGGGCAGGGATTGTCAATACCGGGTTTTTTTTCGCAGGGCCGGTTGGTCACGAAGAACAGTTCGACGCCGGACTCCCTTGCAAGTTTTGTGAAAGCGACAGCGCCGGGAATGGCTTTCGCGACGCCGGCATCGTTCCAGTCGTCCAGCTTGCTGTTGGTGAAAGGATGTTCATAGCTTGCCTGGAATGCGGCATTGCTCACCAGGGTCTCGTCGACATCGAGAATAATCGCGGCAGGCAGGTCGCCGGCATCTGTCTGGCCCGGAAGCGCGCTCCAGGTCCTGTCGCTCAGCGCGGGTTCGAGAAAGTCGCTGGCGGTTTTATATGCCTGCAGGCAAAGCGCATCGAACTCGGCAGCCGTCAGTACCCACTGGATGCCTCCGTGCGATTCACTCCCGGATTCTGAATAGACACAGGACGGACAGCTCGCAGAAATTATCGCGAGCAAATAGAACAGATTGAATCGCCCTGATGGCATACTCTTCCCCGCGGCCCGTCGTGCCTGCTGCAGATACTGCAGCTATCTGGTTTTCAAAGGATTTTAGGCGACTCAGATTAGCACGTAGGGGTCGATTTTAGCCACTGTCCGCCTGATTTTCGGATATGAGATATGAGCAGATTCGTTTTGATTTTGAGCCTGGTCCTCGCGGCTGTCGTTGCCTGTGATACGGCCGACAAAGTCGAGGTTCCGGATCTTTCGCTGATCCACCTGAATGACACCTATCGTATCGACGCCGTCGAGGACGGAACACGGGGTGGCTTTGGCAGAGTGGCAAGCATAATACGACAGCTAAAGAGCGACGGCAGGGAAGTACGCATCACGCACGGTGGCGACTTTCTGTATCCGTCTCTTGAGAGCCAGCTGTGGGACGGCGAGCAGATGATCGAAGCGCTGAATTTTCTCGATGACCTTGCGCCCATGCTGGTGGTGCCTGGGAATCACGAATTCGATCCGCGAACGCCGGACTCGCTGATTAATGCCGTCAGGCAATCGCGTTTCGACTGGCTGGCTGATAACGTGGTTTTCAAAACCGGTGATGCGGAAGTCGATGCTGCATTCCAGAAGAATGTCATTATGCAGGTTGGCGATCGGCGGATCGGCGTATTTGCACTGACGATGACCGAGGACGAGGGCGGCAACAGCCGCGACTATGCGGAGATTGACCAGAAGCATGTTGCAGGTGCCGAAAAGCTGATTTCGGCACTCGAGGAGCAGGGTGTCGACTATATCTTCGGATTGACGCACCTGCTTCTGGAGGACGATCGTGAACTAGCAAAACTCAGAAAGGATCATCCGAAGTTCCTGTTCATGCTGGGCGGGCACGAGCACGAGCCGGAGTTCGACGAAGGCAGCGCTACTTCGGCGATAATCATGAAGGGCGCATCAAATGCACGAACGATCTGGCAAGTCGATGTGTATTTCGAAAACAACGATGAATTGCCGCGGGTAGCGACCAGGGTTATAAGCATCGACGAGTCGATTCCTTCGGATCCGGCATACCAGGCCATCGCCGATCGCTGGCGCGCAAAGCTACTCGAGCTCGCGCCTTTCCTGCCAAGCAAGATCGGCGAGGCTGCAGTGTCGCTGGACGGACGCGAAGTCGCTATCCGCAACGGCGAGAGCAACCTGGGAAACTTCATAGTCGACCAGATGCGTGGCGCGTTCGGCAATCCCCGCGCAGACCTGGCGTTCGTCAACAGCGGCACACTGCGGCTCGATGACTACGTTGCCGGCGATATTACCTTTGAAGATATTGGCAGGACCTTCGGCTTTTCCTCGTACCTGCGTTACATGACGATTAACGGCGGAGATTTCAGGAAGTTGCTGGAGGCAGGGTTTCGAGGTGTGGGTCCGAGCAAGGGGTATTTCCCGCAGATCTCCGGTTTTCGCGTGTGCGTCGATCGGAACCGCGCCAGCGGCAGCCGCATCGTGCAGTTGCTGATTCCTGGCGGCAACGGGTGGTCGGCGATCGAGCCGGGCCGCGATTATCTGCTCATTGCACCGGATTACATCTACAGGGGCGGCGACGGCTACGATTTTTCGAAAGCACGGAATGTATCGAGACCCGGATCGGAACTGCAGTACCTGGTTCTTGACGCCATTCTGAATGCACAGGCGAACGGCGAGAAGGTCGGCGCAGACATCGATCCTGACAATCGCCGAATTGCGTTCCTGCAAACGGGCGAGGCGGTCTGCTTCAATTGAGCGTCGCTTTCGGTGCAAGGGCCCTGTTGTCGCCTGCGATGCAGGCTCCCACGAATGCAATAGAATGACTGTTGTCGCCTGCGATGCAGGCTCCTACAAATGCGATAGAACGACTGTTGTCGCCTGCGATGCAGGCACGTACAAATGCAACAGAACGACTGTTGTCGCCTGCGATGCAGGCACGTACAAATGCAACAGAACGACTGTTGTCGCCTGCGATGCAGGCTCCCACGAATGCAATAGAACGACTGTTGTCGCCTGCGATGCAGGCTCCTACAAATGCAATAGAACCATTGTAGGAGCCTGCATCGCAGGCGACCCAATCAACCCACGATTCTGAATGCGTGCGACTGTTGGGTGCGGATTGATCTTTAGCGCGACCAAGAAAAAGGCGACCTTTCGGTCGCCTTTTTCTTGCTTGCCGACTGCTAGAAATCGTATCGGATTCCGAAACGAATCTCCCAAAGTGATGCGTCCTGCGATCGCCCCTCGCCACCAGGCTGCGTGAACGAGTTGTAGAGCAGCTGCCCTGTCGGCGAGACGCCGCCCAGACCGACCACACCTTCAGCACGCGGGAAGGTCACTTCGCGGTGAACGCCCCAGTCATCGTTCAGCAGGTTGCCGAGGTTTTCGATCAGCAAGAAGCCGGCGAAGTGATGGTCTTCGCCGAAGCCCGGCAGTTCCTGTTCGATTCTCAGGTCGAACTTGGTCCACCAGCTGCTGTTGAACACGTTGCGAGGCGCAATACTGCCTGCATATTCGGACAGACCGCTGGAATTGACGAAGTTGAAGAACGCGGTCTGATCAAAGCCGCCGCCGAAAACGACGTTCGGATCAGACGGGCCGGTCGGAACGTACAGCAGGTGACGCTGGCTGAATGACGAGTCACCAAAGGCATTGCCGGTGCTGTACACATAGCTGTACGGGATGCCCTGGTTACGGCTTCCATACAACGTGAATCGTGTCGTGTTGTCGCCGAAGAAATCCTTGCGGAACGAGAACCGGCCAGTGAAACGGTGCGGGATGACGTAGTTCGAATCGGCCCGTGACGGATTGTTAGGATCCGATAGCGCAACGTTGCCGAAGTTGGAGCCGGCGGTTGAACTCGTCATCGGGCTTACGTCGGTCGAATCCGTATAGGCGTAAGCCAGCGACCAGTCGATGCCAATGTCCTCATGCGATTTGGCAACGCTGACCGAGAATACGTTGGCGTCGGCGTCGGAGCCACTGACGTTGGCGAGGATCAGGTCCTGTTGAAACCGCGAAGGACATACCGCGGAATTTCCAGGGTCAGTAGCGCAGTCCGGGTCGAGGAAGTCAACCGCACGGTACAGTGGCCGACCGTCTGCCGCGGTACCGACCTGGGCCAATGCGGCATCCAGCGTAATCGCCGAATCCTGGGACTTGGTGTAAATATAATCGGCCGCCAGTGCGTAGCCATCTCCCATGAAACCCAGGTCAAGCTCCCAATTCATGCCAACGTTGAACTTCCACTGCGACGGGATCTTGAAGTTCGGGTCGATGGCGTTGACGCCGCTGTCGGCGGTGCCGTTCGCAACCGCGTCGATCAGGTTCTGCGGAATGTCGTAAATCGGCCGCCCGGCGCCTGAGGTTGGTATGTTGAACAAGGTCAACGGACAGGGCGCCGCATTCGGGTCGGGATCGCCGTTCGGCAGCCGGATCATCGGGCCGCAGGGATTCGCATTATCCAGGTTGCGATCCGACACCTCCACCTGGGTGATGCCGTTGTTGGAATAGTTGTTCGACAACCATACGTTCGGATTGCCGCCCGAGTACAGGCCGGCACCGCCGTGCACGGCGAGCCTGTCATTCACGTCCCAGTTAATGCCGAGTCGCGGCTGGATGAGCCCTTCGCCATCGAAATTCTTGGAATTGCTGAAACCGTAGCGCTGCTCGAACAGCGGGTTGGCCGTGGGCACGTCGGAACTCGTGTACCAGTCGTAACGAACGCCGGCGACGACCGTGACATTGCCATCGGCTATCGGGAACTCATCCTGCACGTACAGCGAATTGATTTCGTAGCCAAAATTTGCTCCGGCATCTTCCTTGACGTTGCTGGGTGCAGCATTCTCGTAAATGATACGTTCCGGCGTGCCGGCTTCGAACGCATGGATACAGCCGTTCGGGTTGGCATCGTTGCAGGAATTATTAAAGCGAATTTCGAGTTCGGCTTCCTGGATAAACAGGTTGAATACACTGAATTCGTCGCGTTCCCAGCCGCCCGTGATCACGTGATCGTCCAGCGAGTAAGAGCCGGCAATCTTGTAGTTGACGACGTCGTAATTCAGTTTGTTCGCATGCCGGGAATCATCCGCACCGAGATAAACGGTTGCGCTCGAGAAGACGCCGTCGTTGTCATCGTCGTTGAATGTCAACACCTGGACCTCGCCGAAGTCGACGCCGCCGCGCGGAATCTGCCGGTTGTCCAGCTTGCCTTTCGATACACGAACCTCAGTAGAGAAGCTGTCGTTCCAGTTGGAGAACAGCTGTAAAGCTGTTGCTGTCAATTCGGCGCCACGCTCGTAACGGTGATTGGAGAACTCAAGCTGGCCGCTGGACGAATCCGATTCGGAGATATTAAAGCCGTCGTTCCAGTTGTGTGTCAGCGCGGCGCGATGCTGGTCGTTGATTTCCCAGTCGAGTTTGATCAGGTACTTTTCATCCTCGACGGGCAGCGCAGTTTCGAATGCGCCGGGTTCGTAACCGTAAAGTTCCCTGGCAATTCGCGCGATCTCGTTGGCCTGAGCCACAGATGTACCGGCAACCGGTGCGCCGACGGCAGTCCCGGCCGGTCCACGCGAGTAAGTGTTTGCACCTTCGAGCTTTTCGTAGGCAGCAAAGAAAAACAGCTTGTCCGAAATAATCGGTCCGCCTATCGAAAAACCGTAGCGCTTCTCGTCAAATACTCCAAGGTCGATCGGATCGCCTTCGAGGGTATCGCCGCTCAGGCTGTCATCCGTGTAGTCGAAAAACACCGATCCGTGGAATTCGTTGGTTCCGGATTTCGTTACCGCGTTGAAGTTGCAGGCCGTGAAACCGCCGTACTGGACGTCGAACGGTGCCAGTTCGACCGATACCTGCTCGATAGCGTCGTAAGGGAAGGGCATGCGTTCGGTCGGGTAGCCGCTGCGATTCAGGCCGAAATTGTCGTTCATCTTCACGCCATCGACCGTCAGGCTGTTGAAACGCGAGCTCGCGCCGGCGCACTGCAGGCCGTTGACGTCCGCTTCGTCGACATAAACCCGGGGATCAAGCCGCACAACGTCCGCGAGGTCGCGGTTGATTGCGGGCGCTTCCTGCAGCGTCTGGATGTCGAATGTATTCGCTGGCCCGAGTGCGACCTGGGCCGATTTGATGGCCGTCGCGGTGACGACGATTTCTTCCACCGAATCCGCCGCCAGCGCGAGATCGAATGTGAAGGTGTCGCCGAGGCCGAGATAAACGTCAGTGACCGTTTGGCCGGCGTACTGGCTGGACTGGATCTCGACGTTGTAGGGTCCGCCAACGCGCAGGCCGCTGACCGAAAACTGGCCGCTGCTGCTGGTGACCGCCGATCGACGGGTGCCGGTTCGCAAGTCGACCACGGTGACTGTTGCTCCGGCCGCCGGAGCGCCGTCCGGCCCACTGATCGTGCCTCGAACGGCAGACGTCGTTTCTTGTGCGAATCCCGCAACAGACAGGGCAAGCAATGCCAGGGTTGCAAAAAACGCATGTCCGAACGACCTGTGCGATGGGCGTGCAGGCTTACTGTTGTTATTCATCGTCGATCCCCGCAATTTGAATGGGAGCGAAACCTTAGGCCAGCAATATGACGGTTTGATTTCGCTCGGGAAAAAAGTCGGTGCTGCTGCCCGGATGGCCGGAACGCGCAGTCCGCTTCGTGTGCTTTGTGGCAAATCTAACGCAGCGAAAATGGCCGCGCAATAAGGGTTTACAGTGGCTTTCGCAGTCCGGCAGCAGCATTTGCTCCGGGCCGTGCGCCGATCACTCGAAACCTCGTCAGCAAAAACCGGCAAACTATTGTTTATTGGTCGTTTCGATCATAAGCGCAAGCGGCCAGTGATCGGATACACCGCTGCCCTCCGGTAGATTGAAGCGAGCCGGCGTGCCCTCGAGCGTGACTTGTGCGGGCGTCTTGTTTGCCAATTGCACGGAATCAGCGCGAATGGCCCATGTTGCGTCCGCGCCACGATTGCGACCGGGCGACCACAGGATCATGTCCAGAAATGACCAACTACCGTCAGCTGCGTAGTACTGCGTGCCAGGGCATTCTTCGCAGCCGACCTCGTGTGCCACGGTCCAGCGTGGCCGGACCAGGCGGCCGAGCAGGTCTTTTTTCGCGTTCTCGCTCGAGGTCGTATTGAAGTCGCCGGCGGCGAATGCGGGCCGATCGGCCGGCAGGGCATCCAGCAGCCGGTTCAGTCGCGCGTAGGCCATTTCGCGCATTTCGGCCGGGTGAAACGGCGCAGGGAAATGCACGGCGAATCCGCTAAGAAGTGTTTCGTCCGGCAGCAGGAAATCGGCCTGCAGGATACCGCGCGTGTCGGCGACGCGTTTCTCCGGAATGCCCTCAAAGGGAATGCTGTGCAGGGTCGGTGTACCCGCGAGCGGCAGCCTCGAGAGAAACGCGACATCGATGCCACGCAGGTCACTGCCTTCGACAAGAATGGCCGGGAGATACTCGGCGCTGCCCAGATAATCCGTGCGCAACCGCTCCAGGATGCCGATGTTTTCGACTTCCTGCAGCGCGACGATGTCGGCGCCGCGGCCGTCGTCCACTTGCAGGATCGCGTCTGCAATCACCTGCAGTTTCTGCTGGATGATGTCCTCATTCCAGTCCCAGTTGAGGCACTGATCGCGCCAGCGGCGGACTTCGATGGTGGCGCAGGCAGTGCGATGTTCGTCGTTCTGCTTGTCGGTCAATGCCAGGTAAGTGCCGTCGTCCTTGCCCGGATCGTCAACATTGTCGAACAGGTTTTCGACGTTGAAGGTCATGATCGAGATGGCGTGAACCCCGGCGTCTTGTGCAACCGAATCCGGATCTGTCGTTTCGCGGCAGGCACTTGTCGCCAGTAGTGCGCCGATCCCAAGAATTGAAAAGATTGTTTTACTCGTGTTCATGCAGTCCGGATTCCTGTTCTATCGCTGATGCTGGCCCTGAAGGTCACTGCGATAGATTGGCGGTGAGCGCCCTTCCACAGTAACGAAGAGGCTGTCGTCTTTATAACTGAATGCGATTGCCTCGGCGATTCCGTTCGTGGGGAAATCGATGTCTTGCGGTACCCTTTGCAACGCATCGATCCAGCTTTCCATTTCCAATCGTTGGTAAATATATATTCCGCGATAGGTGAGAATTGCGGCCGTGCGCCCATTTCGGGTGATATCCATCGCGGTCGGCTGCCAGTGCCAGCTCTGATGGGCAAGCGCACGGTCCAGTTCCAGCTGACTCGGTTGCGGAAGGGTGGCCACATCGCCCAGTAATTCGGCGGTTCGGATGGAGTCGTCGTCGCCGGCAAGAAGCGGCACCGAGTAAAGGCGCGCCGGAACCGTTCGCTTGACCAGAATCAGAACGCTGTCGTTTTCGGCATCCACGGCGACGGATTCGGCGTCGAGCGGTCCGTCAGGATAGGTGAATCGAATTTGGCGGGCGGGTTCGAGCTTCTGTTTATGCAGTTCGGCCGGCTCTTCGACGACATACAACGAGCAGTAACGCCGCTTCGCTTCATTGTCGCCAATGTCGGCGATGAGCAGCCACGATTTACCGTCATGCTCGAACGACGCGATGTCTTCCCAGTCGACATTTGTCGCCGGACTGAGCGATATCGAGCCATGCAGATTCCCGCCGCCATCAATTGCGAAGAGTTCCGGTTTCGCATCGCCGTCATTCAGTGTCCACAGGCGATCCGCGACGACATGCGATCTCGCAAGGCCACTGGCCTCGATAATGCGCCGGTCATAAATCTTGCCGCTGAGGCGCAAATCCGAATAACTGCCGGCATTCGCTGCAAGCGGTACGAGCAGGACGAAGAAGGCTATGAAAGCGGGTCCGGGCATGGCTTGCTGATACTACCAGCACCCGGTCGCCCGCGATGCGGGCTCCTACAGGAGTTTTGTGCAGGAGCCCGCATCGCGGGCGACCGATTTCCGGGCAGTACGTGCAGGAGCCCGCACTGCGGGCGACCGGGTTGTTCCGGGTAGTACGTGTAGGAGCCTGCACTGCGGGCGACCAGCGAAGCGGTGAGTCACACCTCTGAATCGCGACCAAAAAAAACCCGGCTTTCACCGGGTTTTTTTCGAACATGTCGAAGCGCGTCAGAAAGCGCCGAAATTGATTTTGAAGCTCGCGCCCCAGATTCGCCGGTCGTTGACGAAGCCCGTGTTGTTGTTGAAATCGATGGCGCCTTTCAGGTTCTCCGCGTCGGTAATGTTGCGTCCGAACACGGCGAGTTCCCAGCGATTGTCGTCTGCGGTGAAGCCCGCGCGCACGCCGCCTTCGTAAATGTCGCCGCTGTGGAATTCGGTCGATTCATAAAGGAAGAACTGTGCGTCGCCCTGGAATGCCCAATCCGTCTGGAAGAACAGGTCGCCGCCGTCCACTGGCATGCTGTAACGAAGCACGGCATTGAACAGGTACTCGGGCGCCTGCGGGAACGGATTGCCATCGAGAATGGCAAAGCCATCGGTGTCCAGCGGATCCAGAACGGTGCAGCGCCGCGCCGTGTTGGTCGGTACGCCGCAGGGCATCGCCGTTACCAGGTTCGCGTCGTCGATTTCCGTGTCGTTCCAGCTTCCGCCGAGCGTCAGGATGAGGTTGTCGGTGAGCAGGATCTCTGCATCGAAATCCACGCCGAAACCGGTGCCTTTGTCGGCATTCACGAGCACGTTGGAATTGGCATTGCCACCGATAGCAGAGAGCTGCTGGTCGTCGATCGTGTAATAGAACACGGATCCGTTGAGGCGCATGCGATCGCCGATCGTCGATTTGAAGCCGAGCTCCGATGACAGAATCGTTTCCGAGGTCGCGATCGAGTACGGGTTGGCATCGAAGAACGCGATGTTACGGCCCTGGATCGTCGGTGCACGGAAACCGCTGGCGACGCGGCCGTAAAGATTGAAATCGTCGTTCACCGCGTACATCAGGCTCAGGTCCCAGCTGACCTGTTCGTCAGCGACCGACACCGGCTGGCCGGCCAAAATTCCGGGTGGCAGCGGGTTGAACGGCGGTGTGTCCGTAACGCTCATGTCCTTGTCGTCATCGGTGTAGCGGACTCCAGCCGTTAACGTGGTCCTGTCGGTGAGATCGAAGCTGACATGTCCGAATACTGCCCACGATGTGTTCTCGTGACGCACCGTTGTCGACGGTACGAAGAACGGGCTGGTCGTAACCGAGAAATCCGAATCGAAGTAGAACACGCCGGCCTGCCAGAAAAAGCTGTCCGTGGCTTGCGATGCCAGGCGGAATTCCTGCGTGAACTGGTCCAGGTCGTCCAGGCCATCTTGTGTTACCGACGGAAACGGAATGAACCCCGGGCCCATCTCCGGCAGGAACACGGCGCCGAATCCACCGTCGATGTCGCCGAGGCTGCGGTTTTTCACGGTCTCGTAAGCCGAGATCGAGGTTAAAGTCATGTCATTGCCGAAATCGAAATCGAGTTTCAGCGAGCCGCCGGCCGCTTGGGCTTCCTGCGGATTGTTGTCGCCTTCGTCGAAGAACACGCGATCGCGGTGGAAATTGTTATTGAGCGCATTACTGCCGGTGGTCAGGATATTGGCCTGGAAAATAGAGGCCGTTCCATTGTCCATATCGCGGCCGTGATAGTTTAGCAGTGCGCTGAAATTGTCCGTAGGGGCCCACAGCAACTGGCCACGCCACGCCAATTCATTCCAGCCGCCCATGGCATCGTTCTCGCCGGTGTAGGCGTTGTCGATCCAGTCGTCGCGATTCTGACTTAACAATGAAATACGACCCTGCAGGGTCTTGGCGTCGTTAAGGCTGCCGCCGACAGCGCCTTCGATATTCATCGTGCCGGCGCTGCCGACCGTTGCGAGTGCATAACCGTCGAAGTCTGCGGTGGGCTTGCGCGTATCGAACTTCACGATCCCGGCCGGCGTATTGCGACCGAACAGAGTGCCCTGCGGGCCGCGCAGCACTTCTACGCGCTCGATATCGAACAGCGGGAAGCTTTTCAAAATGACGTTTTCCTGCACGACTTCGTCGAACAGAATCGAAACCGACTGAGACGCGGCCAAGTCGAAGTCCGTGTTGCCAAGACCCCGCATGTAGAAGCGCGGCGCCAATCTGCCGTTGGACGATTCCGCATACAGGCTCGGAATGCGGGCTGCCAGAGCCCGGATGTCTTCGCCACCCTCGAAGAGCGTCGCCATTCTCTCGCCGGACATTGCCGTAACCGAGATCGGTACTTCCTGCAAATTCTCTTCGCGGCGCTGTGCCGTAACCGTTATTTCTTCCAGGATGGCATTGCCTTGTGCAAAGGCCAGGCTGCCCGTATCCGGCAGAAGCCCTGCGGCGCCCACGCCAAGCGCGATACTGAGTAGGCCTTTGATTATTGATTTTGTTGGATTGAAACCACGCATTTTGTGTCTCCAGATTGCGGATGTCGCAGTATAACGCCTATGAATGCGCATATAACCAGAAATTTGTCGTTTCGGAGGGCCCAAATTCGGCGGCAATCCTGTGGCTGTTGCACAACGATCACGCCGGCGGCAGCGCTCCGCTGCGCTTCATTCGAGTGGTTCGTAGCAGTCCGGCGTGAAGCGTGGCAGGCAAACGCACTGAAAGCGCAGCTCCGCGGTTCCCGTGTTACTGATTCGCTGCGCCGAGCCGCAGGGGATGACGACGGTGTCGCCCGGGCCAACCGGCACACCGGCTTGCCCGTCGATTTCCATGTGTCCATGGCCGGCGTTGATCAGGTACCACTCGTCCACGCTCAGGCGGTGCAGCTCGGTTGTAACGCCAGGCAGTACACGGCACAGGGCGAGGGAGAAGTGCGGAACCTGCGGGTCGTTGATGATTTCGCGAATGAAACAGCGCTCGCGGGTCAGAATCTCCTCGCCTTGCTGCGGCCCGGGGCGGATGACATTGCTCATTGGATGTGGCTCGCTTTTGCCGGTTTTGTGTCATTCTTGTGTCGCCTATTCTATTGAATCCCTGCAGGCCACGCCCGGCCGGGTATCGTTGCCGGGCGGCCGCAGAAGCGGAAAAACCTCAATGACAGGAAGCAAACAGCAGGGGCTGGTTGACACTGGCACCGATCTGTCCGGACATCGCGCGCTGGTGACAGGGGCCAGCGGCAATATCGGCAGCGCAATCGCGCGCCGACTGGCTGCAGCGGGCGCCGATCTGGCCCTGCATTTTCATAGCAACGCAGCTGCAGCTTCTGCACTTGCCAATGAATTCGAAAAATCGGGAATAGACGTGCTGAGTGTGCAAGCCGATCTTTCCGAAGCTGCAGGGGCGCAGGAATTGTTTGCCGCTATAGAGGCGATCGGCGGTCCTGCCATCGACCTCGTCGTAAATAACGCGGCCACTCAGCCGGTGCAGGCTTTGGCGGGTATGACAGTCGATGACTGGCGCAAAGTCATGACTGCAAACCTCGACAGCGCGTTTGCGATTACACAGATGGCGGCCGAACGGCTGCGCAAAGCGGGCCTGCCGGGTGCGATTGTCAACATAGCGTCGATAGAGGGCTCGGACCCCGCTGTTGGTCACAGCCACTACGCCACCAGCAAAGCCGGCATGCTGATGTTCACGCGCGCCTGCGCGCTCGAGTATGGCGCCGCCGGAATCCGGGTGAATGCGGTATCGCCGGGCCTGATCGACCGCGACGGCCTGAAAGCGGAATGGCCGGAGGGCGTCGCACGATGGCAGGCAAAGGCTCCATTGGGCAGGCTCGGCACATCCGCGGATGTTGCCGATGCCGTGTATTTCCTGCTGAGTCCGGCCGCGCGCTGGATCAGTGGTGCGAACCTGGTGGTCGATGGCGGAATGTCCACGGTCTCCAGGTGGTAAAATCCGCGCAACAACAAGAAAATTGACTGGCGAGACCTGATGGCAACCAAACACATGAACGCAGCGCCCGGCGATTTCGCCGAAACGGTATTGATGCCTGGCGATCCGTTGCGCGCGCAATATATTGCCGATACTTATCTCGATGACGCACGGCGCGTTACCGACGTTCGCAACATGTGGGGGTTTACCGGCAGCTACAAAGGCGCGCCGGTGTCGGTTATGGCGCACGGCATGGGCATTCCTTCCGTATCCATTTACTGCACCGAGTTGATCACGGAATACAAGGTCAAACGCCTTATTCGTGTCGGCAGTTGCGGTACCACGCATCCCGACGTGAAACTTCGCGACGTTTTGATCGCGATGGGCGCATCGACGGATTCCGGTGTCAATCGCATGCGCTTCGGCGGCTATGATCTTGCCGCGCTCGCGAGCTTTCGCCTGGTGCAAAACGCTGTGACTGTTGCGGCGAAAAACAAAGTCAACTATCACGTCGGCAATATTTTTTCGGCAGACCTTTTCTATACGCCGGACACGGACATGTTCGATACGATGGCGAAGTACAACGTACTGGGTGTGGAAATGGAGGCCGCCGGCATCTATCCGATCGCGGCCGAGCACGGAGTCGAGGCGCTGGCCATCTGCACGGTCAGTGACGACATTCGCAGCGGCGAGGCTTTGTCAACCGAAGAGCGACAGACCACTTTCGACGAGATGATTGTCGTCGCACTCGAAACCGCGAGGATGAGTACATGAGCCTGTCGGCCGTACCGGCATCGCCGCACTTCCCGGATCTCAGCCGCGTGGCGCTGGTCGACGAGGTCGGTGTCAACGAGCGGGTCGCGCGGTTCCAGAGCCGCAGCATCAAGAATGAGTCGAAGAACGACGCGTTGAAGCTGATCCTCAGCATGATCGACCTGACCACTCTCGAGGGCCAGGACACGCCGGGTAAGGTTCGACAGCTGTGCCAGAAGGCCATGCATTTGCACGATGCGATGCCGGGCCTGCCGCACGTTGCAGCCGTCTGCGTGTACCCGACCATGGTGAGTGTCGCAAAAAAGGCCCTCGGGGCCAGTGGAATCAACATAGCTTCCGTCGCGACGGCGTTTCCCAGCGGCATGGCGCCACGGCACATCAAGCTCGAGGAAACAAAAATTGCGGTTGCGGAAGGCGCGAATGAAATCGACATGGTGATTTCACGCGGCGCATTTCTCGCCGGCGAGTACGGCTATGTATTCGACGAAATTGCCGCTATCAAGGAAGCTTGTGGCGACGCGCACCTGAAAGTCATCCTGGAAACCGGTGAGATCGGTACGCTGGACCGGGTTCGCCGGGCAAGCGTTCTGGCCATGCACGCCGGTGCGGATTTCATAAAGACATCGACCGGCAAAATCCAGCCCGCGGCGACCTTGCCCGTTACGCTGGTCATGCTGCAGGCGATTCGCGATTACTTCCGCGAAACCGGCCGCATGGTCGGCATGAAGCCGGCCGGAGGAATTTCGAATGCCAAGCTGGCAATTCATTACCTGGTGATGTTGCGCGAAACGCTCGGCAATGCGTGGATGACGCCGCAATGGTACCGCTTCGGTGCGAGCTCGCTGGCCAATGACGTGCTGATGCAGCTGCGCAAACAGCAGACTGGCGTTTACCAGTCCGCAGACTATTTTTCTAAGGATTAATCCGGGGAGTCATGGTGGAAAGCCAACCCAACAAGCTTGCATTCGATTCCGGCTGGGCCTATTCGCCGGCGCCGGAGAGCACCGACCACGTTCACATCGACAAGAAGTACGATCTGTTCATTGGCGGCGAATTCGTCGCGCCGGTAAAAGGCGGCTATTTCGAAACCATCAACCCGGCAACCGAAGAAGTACTGTCTTCCGTGGCCGAGGCGACCGACGCGGACGTCGACCGCGCGGTAAAAGCGGCCCGCAAGGCGTACCGCGGCGCATGGTCGAAGATGAATGCCGCGGAACGCGGCAAGTACATATTCCGCATCGCCCGGATACTGCAGGAGCGGGCGCGCGAGTTTTCGGTGATCGAATCGCTGGACGGCGGCAAACCGATTCGCGAATCGCGCGATATCGACATTCCGCTGGCGGCCGCACACTTTTTCTATTACGCGGGTTGGGCAGACAAACTCGGTTACGCGTTTCCGGGCCGCACGCCGAAAGCGCTCGGTGTCGCCGGGCAGATCATTCCGTGGAATTTTCCGCTGCTGATGGCGGCCTGGAAAATTGCACCGGCACTGGCCTGCGGCAACACGGTGGTGCTGAAGCCGGCCGAAACGACACCGCTGACTGCAATGAAACTGGCGGAGGTCATTCGTGACGCCGGCCTGCCGCCGGGCGTCGTCAATATCGTGACCGGCGCGGGCAAGACCGGCGCCGCGATCGTCAACCATCCCGATGTCGACAAGATTGCTTTCACCGGGTCGACCGACGTCGGCCGGCTGATCCAGCGCGCGATTGCGGGAACGAAAAAGAAATATACGCTCGAGCTCGGTGGCAAGGCGGCGAACATTATTTTTGCCGATGCCGCCATCGACCAGGCTGTGGAAGGTATCGTCAACGGAATCTTCTTCAACCAGGGACACGTCTGCTGTGCCGGCTCGCGCCTGTTCGTCCAGGAATCGGTGGCGGACGAGGTGATACAGAAACTGAAGGACCGCATGGAGACGCTGATCGTCGGCGACCCGCTCGACAAGAACACCGACGTCGGCGCGATCAATTCCGCGCCGCAGCTGGAGAAGATCGAGTCGTATCTGAAAATCGGCCAGCAAGAAGGTGCCGAGATGTACCAGAGTTCCTGCCCGGTGCCGAAGCGCGGTTACTGGTGCCGGCCGACCATCTTCACCGGCGTGTCGCAATCGAATCGCGTCGTGCAGGAAGAGATTTTCGGGCCGGTTCTTGCTATCCAGACATTCCGCACGCTCGAAGAAGGTCTGACCAAAGCCAACAACACACCGTACGGATTGTCCGGCGGCGTCTGGACCGACAAGGGCGCGAAGATCTTCAAAATGACGCAGCAGGTGCGCGCCGGCGTCATCTGGGCGAACACGTTCAACAAGTTCGATCCGACCTCGCCTTTCGGCGGTTACAAGGAAAGCGGCGTGGGCAGGGAAGGCGGCCTGCACGGCCTGGGTGCCTATGTCCGGCTGGAGCCGCAGTCATGACGGCAAAAACCGCACGCGTACCGGTCGCCAAGACCTACAAGATATACATCGGCGGAAAGTTTCCACGCAGCGAATCGGGCAGGTTTTATCCGCTTGAAGACGACGACGGTGCCGTCATCGCCAACATCTGCCGCGGCAGCCGCAAGGATTTTCGCAATGCGGTCGTCGCGGCGAGGTCCGCGCAGCCCGGCTGGGGCGCGTCCAGCGCTTACCTGCGCGGGCAGATTCTTTATCGCGTCGCCGAGATGCTGGAAGGCCGGCGGGAGCAATTCGTCGCTGAACTCGTGTTGCAGGGAATCACCAAACGAAAGGCGCAAGCAGAAGTCGATGCGACAACCGACCGTCTGATCTATTACGCGGGCTGGTCGGACAAGTACCAGCAGATCTTCAGCGCCGTAAACCCCGTCAGTTCGTCACATTTCAATTTCTCCGTACTCGAGCCGACCGGCGTCGTCTCGATTCTCGCGCCGGAAGAAAGCGGCTTGCTGGGACTCGTTTCGAATATCGCGCCGGTTATCGTCGGCGGCAATACCTGTGTCGTGCTGGCGTCACAGAATCTGCCGTTGTGCGCCGTCAGCCTTGCCGAGGTGTTGCACGCTTCGGATGTGCCGGGTGGCGTCGTGAATATACTCACAGGTTTCAGGGAGGAGCTTGCCGGACAGTTTTCTTCACACATGGATGTCAATGCGATTGTCTATTGCGACGGCGATGCCTCGGTCGCGAAACAGATCCAGGAAAAAGCCGCCGACAACATCAAGCGCGTGCTGTCACGCGTGGAGATCGACTGGAAGTCGCATGCTTCGCAGAATCCCTACCTGATCCAGGAAACGCAGGAAGTCAAAACGACCTGGCACCCGATCGGCAGCTGAAAAAACTTTCCGCGGATTACGTCATTGCGAGCGCAGCAACCGTCATTGCGAGCGCAGCAACCGTCATTGCGAGCGCAGCGAAGCAATCTACCCTGCGTCTGTTGTGTCGGGAAGCGGTTGCTTCGTCGCTTCGCTCCTCGCAATGACGGGGTCGCTTCGCTCCTCGCAATGACGGGGTCGCTTCGCTCCTCGCAATGACGGGGTCGCTTCGCTCCTCGCAATGACGGGGTCGCTTCGCTCCTCGCAATGACGGGGTCGCTTCGCTCCTCGCAATGACGGGGTTCTACTTAAACCCGCTCAGAGCATTTTTCTCGATGCGGCCGCCGACCTGCTGGATGACGCCGGTCGCACACCAGGTTCCCATTCTCGCGCAGTCGACGAGTGACCGGCCCGACGCCAGCCCGAACAGAAAGCCGGCCGTGTAGGCATCGCCGGCGCCGGTCGTGTCTATCACTTTGTCGACCTTGATGGCCTTCTGCTCCACCTTTTCGCTGCCATGAACGATGACAGACCCTTTAGCGGAACGCGTAATGACAAACATATTGGACAGACCGTCGAGTGCATCGAGAACTTCGGTGAAACTCTTCGCCTGAAACAAGGCAATGACCTCGTTTTCGTCCGCAAACACTATGTCGACGCCATTTTTTATTGCAGATCGAAATTCCTTCTGGTGTCGTTCAACGCAGAATGAATCCGACAACGACAGCGCCACTCGTGATCCGTTCTTTCTCGCGATATCGATCGCTTTGTTGACGAGCGCCGGTCCCTCGGCGATATCCCAAACGTAGCCTTCGAGCAGCACAATGCCAGGTGTGCCAATGCTTGACGGCGTTACGTCGGCAGTACTCAGCTCGGTGCAGGCGCCGAGATAAGTTTGCATCGTCCGCTGACCGTCGGGCGTGATCAAGACATGGCAGCGAGCCGTCGGCGAGCCGTCAGTGGCCGGGTCGGTTCTGATGTCGACGCCCAGCGAACGCATGTCATGAACGAAAATCTCGCCCAGCTGATCGGCCTTGACTCGCCCGATATACGCGGCACGGCCGCCGAGATTGGCGAAGCCCGCGATCGTGTTGGCGACGGAACCGCCGGATTTCTCGGTTGCAGGGCCCATCATGCCGTAGATTTCGCGTGCCCGTTGCTGGTCGATGAGCGTCATCGAGCCGCGCGGCGCCGCAATTTTTTGCAGAAAATCGTCGTCGACGTGAGCGAGCACATCGACGATCGCATTACTGATCCCTAGCAGTTGAATCGAGTCGGTCATGAAGAAGCTGTCCGTGGCAAAAAAATCCCGCATAGCCTAACACTTGTCCTGCCGGGTCATGCCGGAGCGGCTGATTACCGGCCGCGGATGTGGCGCCTGCAGTCGGACCGAGGTATCTTTCATATCGCCACGCTTTTCCAGAACAACAACAATTGCCGCGCCGGCATGCCACTGTACCGAGCATGCAGAGCGGGCCCACTGCAGGTAGCGAAATGAGAAAGTCGGCGAGTTTCCTGATTCCACTGACGCTGATCACGCTCTATTACACGTTCTGGATAGCAATTGTCGCCGTACTGATAACCAGGTTTCCCGGCATCGTCGAGTACCTGCCGGTTGGCGGCATAGAAGAACTGGCCGACTACAATACCGACAGTTTCGAGCCGGTTTACTCGAGCCTGGAGGAGACGGTGTATGCGCCGAATGTGCCGATACGGCTTGCATTTGCAAGCCTTGGCGCCGCGCTGTTGATCGTGCCGGTCTCGTGGGTGTATTTCATTACCAGCCGCAGCAAGGAGGTGGATCAGTCCTTCGTGCAGACCATCGTGATTTTGCCGATCGTCGTTACCGGCATCTCGATGATCGTTCTTAACAGCCTGGCCCTGGCATTTAGCCTGGCCGGGATCGTTGCTGCGGTGCGCTTTCGCTTTTCCCTGGATCAACCATCGCACGCGATGTATATATTTGCGGCAATCAGTATCGGCCTCGGTTCGGGAATCGGCGCGCTCGGAGTTGCAGCAGTCATTTCGATGGCGTTCGTCTATGCAAACCTGATCATCTGGAAGCTCGAGTACGGCAAAGTCCTTTCCGGGCCGTTTTTCTCCATGCTGACTCGACGTAGCCGCATGGATGATGACTATTAAGTCTCGTAGTTCCGGCGATACATGTTCCTGAGAAAAACGATACCGGCGCTTGCCTTGTTTCTCGCGGCAGGCTTGATCACGGCAGTTCAGTCAGACCGCCTGTCCCCGTATCCGATGACCGACGCCACGGTGAGGCAATGGAAGTTGCCGGGAAAACTGCGGGAAATTTCGGGTCTTGCCCTGGCTCCGGACGGGCGACTTTTCGCGGTCGCGGACGAGAGCGCGGTCGTGTTCGAAATCGACTACGCAAACGGCGCATTGATCAAAGCGTTTGCGCTGGGAAATCCCGCTATCAAGGGAGACTTCGAGGGTATCGCGTGGTTGAACGACCGGCTGTATCTGACCACCAGCGACGGCGTACTGTATTCGTCCGCGGAGGGCGACAACGGGGCGCATCTTGATGCAGAGCGAGTGGATACGGGCCTCGGTGAAACCTGCGAGGTCGAGGGCCTGACCGAACAGGCAGAGACCGGGCGCCTCTTTTTCGTTTGCAAGGCGCGGCGCCGCGGCAGCCAGTCCCCCGGATTGCATGTCTGGGAGTGGTCGACCGCAAGCAGGGAATTTGTCGGCAGTATCCGAATTCCGATAGCGGATATCGAGCAGGCACTGAAAGTCGATGACTTCAATCCCTCCGGTATCGTGATGGATCGTGACGGCAACAGCTTTCTGATCGTTGCGGCGAAACAGAAGAGCCTGGTACAGGTTGCAGCGGATGGCGGCCTGGTCGCCGCGCGCCGCTTCCGCCAGACGAGCCGTCACAAGCAGGCAGAGGGGATTGAACTGACGTCCAGTGGTAAATTGCTGATTGCGGACGAAGGCGGCGACAAGAAAGCGCGATTGGCGGTCTATGAGCCGCGACCGGGCGGGGAACCCAAATGATGGAACAGGCACAACAGAATGGCGTACCGGGCGACTGCTTGATATTCGTCCATGGGCGCGATTTCAAGCCGAGCGCCACCGAGTTGCTGGATCTCAATATTGCCGCGCTGAGCGCGGCCATCGAAAGGGATCGACCGGAGCTGCTCGAGTGCTTCCACCAACTGCAAAAACAGCTGAGTTACTATGGCGACTTCAGCAATCAATTCCTGCTGGAAAGCGGCGGACACTACGATGAATCACTCGATATCGGCGATCGTCGAAACGCGCTGTTGAAACTCAAGTCGCTCGGGAAGACCAAGCACTTCGGCGTCACGCGTTACGATCGTTTGCCCGGCAAGACCGCCATAGCGGAATTTGCCGCCGACGTCGCGGCGCCGCTGCTGGGGTCGATCGGGCTGTCGAAGGCCCTCATTTCCAGTGTCGCCAGGGATCTTGCCGAATACTGGAATGACAAGAGCGAGTTCGCCTCGAATCTGCGAAACCGCGTACGCAACACGCTTATCGAATCGCTTTCGCGAGGCGACCGCATCATGTTGGTTTCGCACGGTACGGGATCGATCGTCAGTTTCGATGTCTTGTGGCAGCTGTCACACGATCCGGAATACGCGGAGCGTTATTCAACACGGAAAATCGACTCGTGGTTGACACTGGGTTCGCCGCTGGGTGACTCCATGGTGCGCCGACGCTTGCTCGGTGCGGACAGAAAGGGCAGGGAGCGGTTTCCTACCAACATTTTGACCTGGCACAACGTTTCCGCCGAGGACGACTACATGTGTCACGACAATACCTTGGCCGACGACTACAAACAGATGCTGAAACTGCACCAGGTGAGCAGTATTCGCGACTATCACATTTACAACCTGTCAGTCCGGTATGGTAAATCGAATCCGCACAGCTCGGTCGGTTACCTGATGCATCCACGCACGGCGCAAATCGTCGCCGACTGGATTCGGCAAAAACCGGCAGATCCTCTGCCTACGAACATTCTTTGACGATGTAGCGTTCGACTTTGGCAGGATTCGACACCCGGTCATAAAACTTTGCGATGTAGCGGGATGCCTTGCGTCTGGAGCCCTTGGACAGGCCGTCCTGGGTTGCAATCAGATGCATGATATCGCTTTGGTTGTCGACCACCTTCCGGATAGCTTCGTCGAGAAAGTCGTTGTGACTGCAAAAACCCCGATACAATCGTTGTTTGACGTCTTTGATTTTCAGATTCGGATTCGGCGCCGCGTAGGGCGCATCGACGAATCCCGACAGGTCGAAATCGTAAGCAACCGGTATGTAACGGTCGTCGGGTCCCGCAAACAGCGCGGCATTGTGGCAGCAAGCTGAATCGGCGGCGCCACGCACGGCCGAAAAGTCCGTATTGCCAATCAGGTACTGAAAAACACTGAAAAATGCAGTCTGGCGTTGGTCGAGCTGTTCGGTTGTGACCGCCTCAATGGATGCCATTTCCAGCCCTATCCGCTTTGACAGTTCCTCGTCATCTTCGATCAGGAAAGCGTACTTGCTGCGTGTTTTGCCATCTTTTTCCGTGTCGATGTAGTCGACCTGCAGAAGCCTTACCCGGAAACTCAGGTCTGTAAGTTGGTTCAGGATGCGATACGAAAGGTACTCCAGCAGCAGGCTTTGCTCGTATTTGCTTCCGAAATTCTCGCAATGGGTAACCAGCTTCAGCTTGTCCTGGCCGTGGAACTCGCTGCCCTTTACCTGCTTTTTGCGAAAGTTGATTCGCAAAGGTGCAAAGTGACAATGCTCCGCCTTGCCCCGATAGTGCCCTCGCGTGCGGAGTTTGAGGTCAAACGTCCGCTCGGCTCCGGTTGATTCGACAATATGCAGCAAGCCTTCGCTGTAATCGTCGCTGTCACGCTCGCTCATGATCGTCGTGAACGGCGCTTCGATTCTTACCTGCAGAATCTCGTGGTTCTGGAAAAGGGGTCGGTTCGCCTCGCCCTGCTCGGCGGGCGCGGTTGAAGGAGCAAGAGCCAGTGCGATAAGAGCAGGAATCACTGTCAGGTACAAAAATGTTGCGTTCAAATCGGGAAACTCCTGCAAGCGGCGGAAGTCTATCATGTAGCCTTTCAAAAATTGAGCGGCTGCAAAAGCTGCAGCGGCTCGTCTAGAATGCTCACTGCGCTTTCGTCGGAGACCCCCGTGAAACAGACGCACCGAGGGAAACAGTCACGGCCAGTATCGTTGCGTAGCTGGCCGTTTAGCTTATTTTCATCGATTGTGCTCGTTGCGCTGCTCGGATGTGTCCACGCGGCGCCATGGAGCATTACCGGGGCGGAGCGTGTCGTCGCGATCAGCGACGTGCACGGCGCCTACGATGGCATGTTGCGCACACTGAAGCATGCGGGTGTCATAGACGATGAACAGTCCTGGATCGCCGGTGCGACGAAGCTTGTAATTACCGGTGACCTGCTGGACCGTGGCGCCGATTCGCGCAAAGTCATGGACCTTGTCATGGCTCTGGAGCGGCAAGCCGCTTTGAGCGGCGGCGCGGTACACCTGTTGCTCGGAAATCACGAAGTCATGAATCTCGTGGGCGATCTGCGCTACGTATCGCGCGGCGAGTACGCTGCATTCGCCGGCGACGAAAATGCGGCGGAGCGGCAACGCTGGTTTGAATACTTCCGATCAGCGAATGCCGATGTCGCGGACGAGGCGACTTTGCGTGCCGATTTCGACAAGAAGGCACCGCCCGGATTCTTCGCGCACCGTCGGGCCTTCAGGCCGGATGGTCATTACGGAAAGTGGCTGTTGCAGAAACCGCTGCTGCTGGTGATCGACGAAACCGCCTTCGTGCACGGCGGCCTGTCGCCAATGATTGAGAAGCTCGGGCTCGATGGCGTCAATACGCTATTAGCCGCTGAGCTGCGGGCGTATTCGGAAGCGGTCGGTGCGCTCAATGACGCGGGTCTTCTGAGCCCGACCGAGAATTTCTACTATCACCCGGAGCTGCTGAAGCCGATGCAGCAGGATGCCGCGCTGTCGGGCGAGCTGCGGGGCGCGATCGCTGCTGTGATCGAGCTGAATGACTCGGATATTCACAGTTCGCAGGGTCCGCTGTGGTACCGCGGCAACGTTGCGTGCAGTGCGTTGACAGAGTCCGACAAGCTGGATCGGGTACTGCAGACGATAGGCGCCACGCGCGTTGTAATAGGGCACACACCGACGATGACGCGGCGCGTATTGCAGCGACTTGATGGCAAGGTGATTGAAATCGATACCGGTATGTTGACTGCCGCGTATAAGGGCAGCGGTAACGCATTGGTCATCGAAGGCGATTCGTTGGCAGTAATCAACGAATCGGGGGCCGCAAGCGACGGGCCAGTTCCGCATCCGCGGCACGTTGGAGCCCGGCGTGACACGCTGAGTGCCGCGGACCTCGAAGAGGCGATGACTCGCGGCGTCATCGCTGCGACAGGAGTCGACGAAAGCGGCAGAACCATAGTCAGTGTCAAGTCGGACGCCGGCAACATCAGCGCCGTTTTTTCAAAAAACCCGCGCAGCAAGGGATTTGTGCCGGAAGTTGCTGCTTACAGGCTGGACCGGCTCCTGTCGCTGGACATGGTGCCGGTGACGGTCTTGCGGGAAATGGACGGCCAGGCGGGCAGCCTGCAGTTTCTGCCGGAGAAGGCCAGCGATGAAACGAAACGCGCCGCAGGCCGACTCGGCGGCGATGCATGGTGCCCCCTGAACGATCAATGGAGCTCGATGTACGTTTTCGATGCGCTGATATTCAATCCCGGTCGACAGCCGCAGGCCATTTTGTACAGCCCGGATAACTGGCAGCTGATGCTAAGCGGACACCAGGATTCGTTCACCACGCATCGCGACCGTCCACCCGGCCTGCGCAGCGTCGAATTGCCACTTGGCACCGCATGGGTGAAAGCATTGCAGTCCGTAGACGATGCCAGCCTGCAGGCTGAGCTTGGTGACGTGCTCGACAAGCGACGCCTGGCGGCCTTGTCAAAACGCCGCGATCAGCTGTTGGAAGACGCGAAAAACTGAGTCGCCTGCCAAAAAAGGGGCCGGATACATTTTTTAAAAAAGGGGCCGGATACATTTTTTGACGACAAAAAATGTATCCGGCCCCTTTTTTGGCCCCTTTTTTGGTTCGATCACTCGACCGTGGCGATGCACTCGATTTCGACGCGGGCGTTCAGCGCGAGGCCGCTGCTTCCCAGCGCGCTACGGGCCGGCGCATTCCGGAAATAGGTCCGGTAGACCTCGTTCATTGCGGCCCATTCGCCGATGTCGGCGAGGAATACGGTGCATTTCACCACCTGGTTCATCGACGAGCCGAATTGTTCCAGCACCGTCTTGATATTTTCCATCGTCTGACGTGTTTCGGCTTGTATGCCGCCCGGAGCAAGTTCGTTGGAGCCCGGCAGGTTACCGATATTTCCCGACAGGTACAGCGTATTGTCGACTCTTACAGCCGAAGAAAATGGCAAGCCAAGATCTTCGGTGCCGGGCATGTTCAGGTATTGCACGTCTGTCATTGTTTCCTCCGGTGGCGGCGGGGCGGGCTGGCACGCGCTGAAGGCCAGCGTGGCGACCGCCAGTAAGGCGCGCGCCCCAACGCGCATTCGACATTCGGTCATGATCAGATCTCGTTGCGTCCGGCAGCAGCTGCAATATGTTCCGCGGCCCTGAATGCGAGCGCCATGATGGTCATCGTCGGCTGGCCACGGCCGGAGGTGACAAAGCTCGAACCGTCGCAGACGAAAAGGTTGGGAATGTCATGCGAGCGGTGGTATTTGTCGACAACCGAAGTGGCGCTGTCGTCGCCCATGCGGCAGGTACCGAGCAGGTGGGCACCGGCGTTTTGTTCGTGAATCGGCAGTGCCCAGGATTTCTTCGCGCCGGCCGCGTCGAACATCTGCATCGAATAGCCTTGCAGGAATTTCGCCATGGCCATGTCGTCGGGATGATCCTTATAGGTCATGCGGAGTGACGGGCGACCCCAGCGATCCTTGTGGGTTGGATCGATCGTGATGTTGTTGCTGTCCAGCGCAAGCGACGTCGTGTGCCCGATGATCCACATTTCGTGGGAGAAATCGTATGCAATCCTTTCCTTGAATTCCTTACCCCATTTCGGCGCATCCGGATCCATGCCGGCAATGGCGAACATCGCCGGGCTCGAGCCCAGCAACGGCCTTGCGTCGATGCCTCCACCGCCGTAGAAACCACGCGCGGGATCGGCATTGTAAAAGTCATGAATGATTCGCGTGACCTGCACGCCTTTGTAATCGTTAAGCGGGTGTTCGAATATTCCGCCGCAGGCCGAGTGTCCGTTGAACATCAGGTTCCTGCCGACGAAACCGCTGGAGTTAGCGAGCCCGTCCGGGAATTGCGCACTGGCCGAATTCAACAGCAGGCGTGCAGTCTCCGCGCCGTTGGCGGACAGGATGACGGCCTTGGCCTTCTGCGATCGTTCCTTGCCCTCCGGATCGCAATAAAGCACTTCGCTGACGCGTCCCTTGGCGTTGGTTTCCACCCGGTATACCGCGCATTCGGCACGGATCTCGCAGTGACCGCTTGCGATGGCGAGCGGAATCATTGTAGCCAGCGTCGATGACTTGGCGCCCACTTCGCAGCCGAATCCCATGCAATAACCGCAGTTGATGCACGGTGCGCGGCCGTTATGCGGCTGCGAAAGGATGGCCATTGGTGCCGGCTGCGTATGCAGGCCGATCGCCTTGGCGCCTTTCTCCAGCAACGCACCGGATGACTTTATCGGCAGTGGCGGGACCGGGTAAGGGCGAGAACGCGGCGGGTCGAAAGGTCCCTGCGCGCCGGACACGCCGATCTCCCAGTCCACGCGACTGTAATAGGGCTCGAGTTCATCGTAACTGATCGGCCAGTCGGCGAAGTTCGTGCCACTGATCGGACCGAGAAGGCTGCGTTCCTTGAAGTCGACGTCGTGAAAGCGCCAGAAGTTGGCCGTGAAATGCACGCTGCTGCCGCCGACTGTCTGCGCATATTCCGCAGGCTGGTTGTTCTGCACGACAGCTGTCTTGCTGGCGTCGTCGCGAAATGTCTGCTGGTTGTTTTTCTGCCCGCCGCCCATGAGTTCGTTCATGACGAGGACCGATATCTCGTCATGGGTGAAGTCCTCAGCCTTGCGAAACGGTCCCTGTTCGAGCACGACCACGTCGAAGCCCTTGGTCGAAAGCTCTTTCGCGATGATGCCACCGGCCGATCCGGAACCAACAATGACGAAATCAACTTCCCTGTCGTTCGGATACGAGGCCTGAATTTCACTCACCATGATTATCTCCCTGGCTTCGATTTGCCGAAACGTATTCGGCGTCGTAATAACCGAAGGGTGGTTGCCATCCCTGGTGATGGCCGTCCAGACCAAGCAGTTTCCAGCCGGCATCATCACGATTGCCGCCGTACTTGCTCATGCCGAAGAATCCCAGAACCGTCATGAAATGCATCAGGCCGAAAAACTCCGAGTCCTCCTGCGTTTGCAGGTGACGATCCTGATCGGCTTCGTCGAGGTCGGAGAATTTCTGTGCGCCGGGGAATGCGCCGCCAACCGGCGATTGAAACTCGGCCAACCCCTCGCGGGCATTCGACAGGTATTCGGCGCCGAATGTGCCGAATGTCTTGTCCATGAACCAGATGACGCCGGCTTCGCGAGCGCCGGGCGTATCGGTGGTCGGCAGTATGCGCGAAGCAATGGCCTCGAACTCGCGCGCATCGGCCGGCGACAAAGTCGTAAACGCGGCGGCCTCGTCCCTCGCAGTGCAGGCGCTCTCCGCAATAGTGACCAGCCCTGCAATTCCTGCGCGCACAAACGCAGTGCCGGCGCTGCTTTGCAGAAACAGTCGCCGTGTCAGTTGATCACTGCTCATGATTTCCCCCGGGTACCAGTATTCTGACCGGCTGCAAAGCTAACACAGTCAACGCCCGCATGCGCCGGACAGCTGTGACCGATCGCGTATTGCACAGTTTTCGAGCAGCCCGGCCTGAATCCGCCCTGATTCAACAAACGATTGATTTTATTGCTACTTTTTGAACGCGTGAAATGCGGCTTTGAGATCGCCTACTATAGCCGGAGGCATCGGCAGAAACGGCTTTGGAGGAGCGATTCATGGGGCAATCATGGGGCGATTGACGACACACGTGCTGGATACCGCACGCGGGCGGCCGGGGTCCGGAATCCAGGTGAAACTGTTTTCGCTGGATGGCGGCAGGCACCTGGTCGCCAATGCCGTAACGAATGCCGATGGCCGCACCGACCTGCCGCTGCTCAATGACGAAACGTTTCGTGCCGGCATCTACGAGCTCGAGTTTGGCATCGGCTCCTTCTTTGCGGGCAGCGGAATGGAACAGGGTGACCCGCCGTTCCTCGGTGACGTCGTCATTCGCTGTGCGCTGGCACCAGACCAGAATTACCATGTTCCGCTGCTCGTCTCGCCATGGAGCTATGCGACGTACCGGGGCAGCTGAGTCCGTGGAAGGCCGAGACACCATTCGCTTCCTCCTCGATGGCATATTGCACGAGGTCAGCGACTGTGACCCGACGCGCACCGTCCTGCAGTACCTCAGGGAAGACCTGCATCGCACCGGCACCAAGGAAGGCTGCGCCGAAGGCGATTGCGGTGCCTGCACCGTCGTCGTCGCCGAACCCGACGCCAACGAGGGATCGAGGCTCCGTGCGATCAATTCCTGCATTCAGTTCCTGCCGACACTGGACGGAAAGGAGTTGTTTACTGTCGAAAGCCTGAAGAACGGCAGTGAACTGCATCCCGTGCAGAAAGCGATGATCGAGTGTCACGGCTCGCAGTGCGGTTTCTGCACGCCAGGCTTCATCATGTCCCTGTTCGCGTTGTACAAGAATGTTCAGGCGCCGACGCGTCGCGAAATCGACGATGCGATCGCCGGCAATCTGTGCCGCTGTACGGGATATCAGCCGATCATCGACGCGGCGCAGCGAATGTACGCGCGTGATTTGCGCGGCGACAACGCAACGTGGATCGACCTGCCCCGAGGGACCGCCGATGCCGGCAACAGTTTGGCGGCGAGGGACGATGCCTTGCGCCGGCTGCGCGATGGTGCCTGCCTGGCGTTGGAAAAAGACGGCCGGCGATTTTATGCGCCAAACGATATACAGCAATGCTCTGCGCTGATAAAAGACAACCCGCAGGCGACGATTCTCGCCGGCGGTACCGACATCGGACTTTGGGTAACCAAGCAGTTTCGCGATCTCGACTGTGTCGTCTATGTTGGCAACGTCGCCGAGCTGAAGACGATCGCTGTTTCGTCTTCGGACATCGAGATCGGTGCTGCAGCATCGTTGACGGACGCGATGCATGTCATCGTCGCGCGATACCCGTCACTCGAGGAGTTGTTCATGCGTTTCGCGTCGCCGCCGATTCGCAACGCGGCAACACTCGGCGGCAATATTGCCAACGGGTCGCCGATCGGCGATTCGATGCCGGCGATGCTGGCGCTGGATTGTGCATTGATATTGCGTTCCGGCAGGAAAACGCGCCGTCTGGCATTGAACGAATTTTTCCTCGACTACCAGAAGACGGCGCTGAGGCCCGGTGAGTTCATCGAAAAGGTTCTTGTTCCGTTGCCTGACGTAAGCAGTCACGTAGCCAGTTACAAAGTCTCGAAACGTTTCGACCAGGATATATCGGCGGTCTGTGGCGCCTATTGGCTGCGCCTCGATGGCGGTACGGTGAAAGACGTGCGTATTGCCTACGGCGGCATGGCCGCCGTGCCGAAGCGCGCAGGGAACTGTGAAAAGGTACTGCGCGGCGCGGAGTGGAATGAGGCCAGTGTTAGCGCTGCAATGAAAGCGTTGCGCGAGGATTTCGAACCGATATCCGATATGCGCTCGTCCGCCGGTTATCGCCGCGAAGTCTGTGCAAACCTGTTGTATCGTTTTTATATATCCGGCGGCAACGAAGTCGCGTCGCGAGTATATAGCTATGGACGCTAAGGCGAAGGCGGCCGCGGGCGCACGACGCGGGGCAGCCGGCTCCGCAGTTCCGCACGACAGCGCGCATTTGCACGTCAGCGGCGAGGCGACGTACACGGACGATATCCTGGAGCCTCGCGGCCTGCTGCATCTCGCCGTCGGCATGAGTCAGAAAGCGCATGCAAGGATAAGACAGCTTGATCTCTCTGCGGTACGTAGTGCGCCGGGCGTGGTTGCCGTGATGACCGCCGACGATATTCCGGGAGAAAACAATTGCGGGCCGGTCGTGAAAGACGATCCTATTCTGGCACCGGGTCTTGTTCAGTACGTTGGCCAGGCGCTTTTCGTTGTCGCTGCGAAAAGCGTAACGCAGGCCAGGAAAGCGGTGCGTCTCGCGCGTGTCGACTACGAGGAACTCGAAGCGATTCTCGATCCGCTGCAAGCGCTTGCCGCCGGGTCCTTCGTGTTGCCCACCGAAACCATCCGGCGCGGAGACAGCAGGAGCCGGATCGCCAAAGCGGCCAATCGGCTGAACGGGCGCCTGACGCTGGGTGGTCAGGACCAGTTCTATCTCGAAGGGCAGATCGCGATGGCCATGCCGCGCGAAGACGGCGATCTGTTCATATACAGCTCCACGCAGCATCCTGGCGAGGTGCAGCACCTGGCGGCTGCGGCAATCGGCAGGCAATCCAAGGACGTTGTCGTCGAATGCCGTCGTATGGGCGGCGCGTTCGGCGGCAAGGAAAGCCAGCCGGCGCTGATCGCCTGCATCGCAGGGTTGATGGCAAACCAGACCGGCAAGCCTTGCAAACTGCGCCTGGACCGCGACGACGACATGATCATGACCGGCAAGCGTCACGATTTCGTCATCGACTACGAGGTCGGCTTCGACAAAGACGGCCGCATCGAAGGCATCGAATTCACGTTCGCTTCGCGTTGCGGCATGTCGGCCGATCTGTCCGGTGCTATCAACGACCGCACGATGTTTCACTGCGATAACGCCTACTTCCTCGGCGATGTCAGCATCGTGTCGCATCGCTGCAAGACCCACACCGTTTCCAACACGGCATTTCGTGGATTCGGCGGCCCGCAGGGGATGTTCGCTATCGAATGCGTAGTCGACGATATCGCGCGCCGGCTCGGCAAGGACCCGCTCGACGTGCGGCGGCACAACTACTACGGTATCGGCGAGCGCGATGTCACGCAGTACCTGCAAAAAGTCGAAGACAACCTGCTGCACGAAATTACAGACATCCTGGAGAAAACCTCCGGATACCGCGACCGTGTCAGGTCGATTCGCGAGTTCAACGCCGGGAACCCGCTCCTGAAGCGCGGCATCGCGCTGACGCCGGTAAAGTTCGGCATCTCGTTCACCGCTACGCACCTGAACCAGGCGGGGGCGCTGGTGCACATCTATACCGATGGCAGCGTGCACCTGAATCACGGCGGCACCGAGATGGGGCAGGGGCTGTTTACCAAGGTGGCCCAGGTAGTTGCCGACGAACTGCAGATCGACATTGATCGCATCAAGATCACGGCATCCGATACCAGCAAGGTGCCGAATGCTTCGGCAACGGCGGCCTCCAGCGGCTCGGATCTGAACGGCAAGGCAGCGCAGGCGGCCGCCAGAAAGATCAAGAAGCGCCTGATTCGCTTCGCTGCCGAGCATTTTTCCGTGGGCGAGGGCGAAGTCGAATTCGTCAACAACGAAGTGCGTATTGGCAAAAAAAGCATTGCGTTCGAAAAGCTGATTCACCTCGCCTGGTTCGCGCGAACCTCGTTATCGGCGACCGGCTTCTACAGGACACCGAAAATCAACTACGACCGTTCCACTTTCAGCGGCCGGCCGTTTTTCTACTTCGCTTATGGTGCCGCGGTGTCCGAGGTGATCATCGATACGCTGACCGGCGAGTACCGGGTGCTGCGCGCCGATATCCTGCACGACTGCGGCAAGTCGCTGAATCCCGCGATCGACAGGGGCCAGATCGAAGGCGGTTTCGTGCAGGGCGTGGGCTGGCTCACCAGCGAAGAGCTATGGTGGAACGACAAGGGCGAACTGCGTACGCACGCGCCGTCTACCTACAAGATCCCGACTTCGTCGGATATTCCGCTCGAGTTCAATGTGACGATGCTCGAGTCGACGGCCAACCGCGAGAAGACCATCTATCGATCGAAAGCGGTCGGCGAGCCACCGCTGATGCTCGGCTTGTCGGTATTTCAGGCACTGCGGGACGCCATTCACAGCGTCGATGGCTACGGGCGCCTGCCCGAATTGCGTGCGCCGGCTACACCGGAAGCGGTGCTGGATGCCGTTGCGTTGCAGCGTAACGGTGAGGTGCGCTTGTGATCGACTGGATCGAGCATCTGCAGTCGCTGCGCGGTGAATTCGACGAATTTATTGAGGTCATGCTGGTGACGATTGCCTCGGTACGCGGTTCGGCGCCGCGTGAAGTCGGGGCGCGGATGATCGTCACGCCGACGCAGACGATCGGCACTATCGGCGGCGGGCAGCTCGAATACCAGTGCTCACGGATCGCGTTCGAACACCTGCGCGACTATCCTGTGCCGAAAGCGTTCTGGCGGCGTTTTCCGCTCGGATCGGATCTCGGCCAGTGCTGTGGTGGCGTTGTGGAGGTCCTGTTCGAGCGCTTCGTGCGCTCCGATTGTCGCTGGTTCGACGAGTTGCAGCACTTTTACCAGGCGAGCGAACCGCTTGTCATGGCAACGTCGTCCGACAACAAATATTTGATTAGCGCCGACAATACGTATTCGCTGAACGATTCCGAACTGAGCGACGAAGTTCTGAGTGTCGCGAGGGCGATGCTGGGCGAGCGACACGGTTCGGCCCGCAGCATCGAACATGCGGAGCAGCAGTATCTGCTCGAGCCCTTTACGGAAACGGACATGCAGGTGGCGATCTTTGGCGCAGGACACGTGGGTTCCGCCGTCGTCGCGGCCTTGTCGAAAATCGACTGTCGCATTCGCTGGATCGACAACCGACGCAACATTTTTCCGGCCTCATTGCCTCCGCGGGTAACCCGTGTCGACTCACCGGACCCGGCTCGCGAAGTCCATGCAATGCCGCCTGGCGCATTCTTCCTGGTGATGACGCATAGTCATCCACTCGATTACGACATTTGCCAGCAGGTTCTCGAGCGTAATGATTTCGCGTATTGCGGGCTGATTGGTTCCGTTACCAAGCGTCGCCGCTTTGAGAAGCTGATGCGGGATTGCGAGATGCCTGCATCCTCGCTGGAGCGCCTGAGTTGCCCGATCGGCATCGGCGGCATCAGCGGCAAGAGGCCGGACGAGATAGCAATCAGCGTGGCGGCGGAGCTGTTGACGATCAGGGACGCGCTGCGGGTCGACCAGGGATATGATCACGGGCAGCCGCTCACCATCGTGGCGAAATCCGGCCGGCCGTGATAACAGGCGCCGGCTGACGCACAAGCAGATAACAAAGAGAACAATGGAAGCATATCTCGTTGACTGGCTGAATCTCCTGGGCCGCTGGCTGCACGTCATTACCGGTATCGCGTGGATCGGTTCCTCTTTCTATTTTGTCTGGCTGGACAACCACCTCCAGCCGCCGGCGGCGCTCAGCGATGATGACAAGGGCGTCGGCGGCGAGCTGTGGTCGGTGCACGGGGGCGGTTTCTATCACGCGCAGAAATATCGCGTCGCACCGGCGGTGCTGCCGCAGTCCCTGCATTGGTTCAAATGGGAAGCGTATTCGACATGGATGTCGGGGATGTTCCTTTTGGCGCTGATCTACTGGTACGGCGCCGACATCTACCTGATCGATCGTTCCGTCGCGGACCTGAGCCCGGCGTTCGCAGTTGTAACGGCGATACTCATCATTGCGGGCGGCTGGTTCGTTTACGACCTCTTGTGCCGCTCGCCGCTCGGTGCAAATGAAAACGCTTTGGCTGGAATGCTGCTTCTGCTTTGCGGCGTGCTTGCCTGGGGACTGTGCGAGCTGTACAGCGGCCGCGGTGCCTACATTCACTTCGGGTCGGTGCTGGGCACGATCATGGTGGCAAACGTTTTTTTCGTCATTATCCCCGGCCAGCGGCAGATGGTGCATGCGGCGGCACGCGGCGAGCCGCCGGATCCGATGCCCGGCATTCGCGCCAAGCAGCGTTCAGTGCACAACACCTATTTCACGTTGCCCGTGCTGTTCGTCATGACCAGCAACCATTTTGCGGTGACCTACAATCACAAGTACAACTGGTTGATATTAATAGCGATTTCAATTGCCGGGGCGTTGATCCGCGTGCATTTCGTAATGCGCCACAAGGGTCGTCCGGGCCCGGCCCCGTTGCTGGTCGCGGCATTGCTCCTCGGCGCGGTCATCGTTGCCCTTGCTCCGCGCTCGTCGGCGCTTAGCGTTACGGACATCACGATTGCCGAGGTACGTCCTGTAATTCATACGCGCTGCACAATCTGTCATTCGTCGAGGCCGACTCACGTGGCGTTCCCGTCGGCGCCGGCTGGAGTCGAGCTCGACACGGACCAGCAAATCGTCGATGCGGCATTGCGCATTCATCAGCAGACCGTCGTCATGCGCGCGATGCCTATCGGCAACCTGAGCGAAATCAGCGAAGATGAGCGACAGCTGATCGATGCCTGGTACCGTGGCGGCGCGCGTCAAGAATAGATAATGAAAAAAGAATCCTATCCGAGAGATCTTCGCGGCTACGCCGGAAACGTTCCGCATGCCGGCTGGCCCGATGGCGCGCGCATCGCCGTACAGTTCGTCATTAACTACGAAGAAGGCGGCGAAAACTGCATATTGCATGGCGATGCCGCATCGGAGGCCTTCCTTTCCGAAATCGTCGGCGCGACTGCGTACAAGGATCAGCGCCATATGAACATGGAGTCGATCTACGAGTACGGCTCGCGTGCCGGATTCTGGCGGCTGCATCGCCTGTTCACAGCGCGCGACATGCCCGTTACCGTTTTCGGCGTAGCTATGGCACTGCAACGAAACCCGCCGGTTGTTGCAGCGATGAAGGAAGCCGGCTGGGAGATTGCAACGCACGGGTTCCGTTGGATCGACTATCAGTTCGTCGATGAGACTGTCGAACGACAACACATGCAGCAGGCGATCTCGATACACAGCTCGGTCTGCGGTGAGCGCCCGCTCGGCTGGTATCTCGGTCGCTGCAGCCCGGCTACCCATAGACTGGTGGCCGAGAACGGTGGATTCGTTTACAACGCAGACAGCTACGCCGACGATTTGCCATACTGGGACTATTCCTACCGCAAACCGCAATTGATGCTGCCCTACACGCTCGATGCGAACGACATGCGCTTTGCAACGCCGCAGGGTTTCAACAGCGGGGAGCAGTTTTTCGCTTACCTGAAGGACACATTCGATGTCCTTTACGCCGAAGGCGATACAAAGCCAAAAATGATGTCTGTCGGTTTGCATTGTCGCCTCGCGGGACGGCCGGGCCGGGCCGCCGCCGTTGAAAAATTTCTGGACTATGTTTCATCCAGAGATCGGGTGTGGATCGCAAAGCGCATCGATATCGCGAATCACTGGTTACGCAAGCACCCGGCGGAGCCGGGCTCGTGAACATTGCCGTGTCACTTGCCATGGAGGATTTCGTCAAGCGTTTTGGTGCCGTGTACGAACATTCACCATGGGTTGCCGAACAGTGTTTCGTGCAGGCATGCAAAGTACAGGATCCGGTGAAGCTCGCGGAAATCTTCGCTGCCTGCGTAGACCGTGCCGGCACGGAAACGAAACTCGCACTGATACGCGCACACCCGGATCTCGCCGGGCGCGCAGCCGTGGCCGGAGGGCTCACTGCAGACTCGTCGGACGAGCAAGCCAGTGCCGGTATCGGTCAGTGCACGCCGGAAGAGTTTCGGCGCTTCCAGGAGCACAACGCCCGCTACAAGGAGAAATTCGGATTTCCCTTCATCATGGCCGTGCGCAACAGCAATCGACATCAAATTCTTGCAGCGTTCGAGCGACGATTGAAAAACAGCCGCGATCAGGAATTCGAACAGGCAATGGTCGAAATACACGAGATCGCCAGGCTAAGACTGGCAAAAATGTTTGAGGGCTCGTCAAAAGTATGAATGCCAAAACGGAAAGTCCGTTCAGACACTGGGTAAGGCTCGAACAGCCGAGGCTCGGGACCCGAGTCGTCTTTGCCACCGACGATTTTTTTGCGGACAAATCGCGGTTGATCGATGCGGCAGAGCCCGTATTCATTGCAGACAAGTTCGATGATCACGGCAAATGGATGGATGGCTGGGAAAGTCGCCGCAAACGTACGCCGGGGCACGATTATTGCGTGATCAGGCTGGGTATTCCCGGACGGATTCACGGTGTCGATATCGATACCCGGCACTTCACGGGAAACTATCCGCCGCAGGCCTCGATCGAGGCCTGCGAAAGCGCAGAGGAAATTCCCGAGTCCGGCTGGCAGCCATTGCTGCCCAAAGTGGACCTCATTGGAAACTCCAATCACCTGCTGCCGATCGACAACGAGCACACCTGGACGCACCTGCGCCTGAACATCTTTCCCGACGGCGGCATAGCCAGGCTGAGGATCTACGGGGAAGTGCGGCCGGACTGGAGTCAATACGAAGCCGATGATTTCCTGGACCTGCTCGCGATTGAAAACGGCGGGCGCGCGCTTCGCTGTAACGACGAGCACTTCGGCAGCATGCATAACCTCAACGTATCCGGTCGCGGCGTCAACATGGGTGACGGCTGGGAAACGGCGCGCCGGCGCGTGCCGGGCAACGACTGGGTCATCCTGGCTCTCGGTCACCCCGGAATCGTCGAGCGGGTTGAAATCGACACGGCGCATTTCAAAGGCAATTACCCGGACAGTGCTGCCCTGCAAGCGGCGTTTACACGCACCTCTGACCTGGATGCCCTCGAGAAAGAAAGTGAACAGTGGCCGTTGCTGTTGCCGAAAACGAGGTTAGGCATGGATCAGCAGCACTTTTTCGATAAGGAAATAGCCAATCTCGGCATCGTGTCGCATGTGCGCCTTTCGATCTACCCGGACGGCGGCGTCAGCCGCTTGCGCGTAATCGGTCGGCGTGCAATGCCGGAGGAAAACCGATGAGCGGGATCACGCTGAAACCGCAACTGCTGACGGCCGATAGATTCAAACCCTTCGGTAATGTCATCGAGGCCGCGCCGATGGCACATACTGCCATGAACGAATTGCGCTTCGAGCGCTTCGATGATCTTGTCGATGTGGACGTCGATACCAGTCCCGAGGGGCGGGTCGCAGTCAGCATTGCGCGCTGCCGTACGCCGACGAAGCTGCCGTATCGTGTGGAGATGGTCGAACGCCATCCGCTCGGCAGTCAGGCCTTTATCCCGTTGCAGCGATTCGTTTTTATCGTCGTTGTCGGGCGGGCAGGCGAGGACATCGAAGCTGCCGACCTGCAGGCATTTATCACAAACGGTCGCCAGGGGATCAACTACCACAAGGGCGTGTGGCACATGCCGCTGATCGCGCTCGAGGCCGGCCATGATTTTCTGGTCATCGATCGTGTCGGCGAAGGCGCGAACTGTGACCAGGTATTCCTGAGCGACACGGTCACCCTGACGCAATGACCCTGCGACGGGCATTTCGGGCATCGATCCTGCATTGCCTCGCCGATCCGGGCGAGGCAAATGCCAGTTCGGCAATTGAGTACTTCGACGATGGCCTGTTAGTCGTTAACAACGGTCTCGTCGAACAGCTTGGACCGGCTGCGGCGCTCCTTGCCGGTCTGTCCGCAGATGTCGAGCTCATTGAATGCCGCGACAAATTGATCATTCCCGGGCTGATCGACTGCCATGTTCACTATCCACAGATCGACATGATTGCGTCATACGGCACGCAGTTGCTTGACTGGCTGGAGCGCTATGCATACCCGACAGAATGCCGGTTCTCCGACGCGCAGCATGCGGCGGAAGTCGCTGCGTATTTCGCCGACGCATTGCTGCGAAACGGTACCACCACGGCGCTCGTGTTTGCCACAGTGCACGTGGAATCGGCGGACGCGATTTTTGCTGCGGCGGAACAGAGAGGGATGCGACTGATTGCGGGCAAGGTGCTGATGGACAGGAACTGTCCCGAGCAATTGCGCGACGGGCCGGACGGAGGCATCGAGGCATCGAGAAAATTGATCGACCGGTGGCATGGCAAAGGTCGCCTGTCCTATGCCATCACGCCACGGTTTGCCATTACATCGTCAAACAGGCAGCTGCAGGCGGCCGGTGAACTCGCCGCGGAATTCCCGGACGTCTATCTGCAAACGCACCTTGCCGAGAACGCTGCCGAAATCGACATGGTCGCAAAGCTGTTTCCAAAAAATCGCAGCTACTACGATGTGTATGACCGGTTCGGCCTGTCGCGGGCGCGTTCGGTGTTCGCGCATTGTCTGAACATCGACGATGCGGACAGGCAGCAGTTGCAGCGACGGGGAGCGGCGATAGCATTTTGTCCTGGCTCGAATCTTTTCCTTGGCAGCGGACTGTTTGACCTGAGATCGGCGAGTAATAGCAGGATCAGGGTTGGCATCGGTAGTGACGTTGGCGGCGGCAGCAGTCTGAATCTGCTCAGGACATTGAGCGATGCTTACAAGGCGTTGCAACTCAACGGCCAGTCCTTGCCAGGGTTTCGTGCCTTGTACCTGGCCACACTGGGCGCAGCGAAGGCGCTATATCTCGATGACAGGATCGGCAATTTCGCCAGCGGCAAGGAAGCCGATTTCATCATGCTGGATTCGTCGTCCTCGCCTGCGGTCAAACGGCGTCTTTCGCAATCGACCGATGTCGCCGAAAAGTTCTTCGCGCTGATGACGCTCGGAGATGATCGAGCCGTAGCGGCCACCTACCTGATGGGACGATCGGTATTTACGGCAGGCGAATAGCCTTCGTCCTCGACCGGACCAGCCCTGGTACGGCGCAGTTCCGTCAGGGTCTTCATGGTTGCCGTATCCGCCAGATCGGTGCCGACAGTTGCCGCACGCGTCCTGTTGCTCGGACTGATCAGCTTGATGCCGTGGTTTCCAAGAGAAATGACGTCTTCATGTCTCAATGCCTCGATCTGCACTCTGCGTGAGTTGACGAACGTGCCGTTGCTGCTGTTGAGATCGATGAGATGCACTGAATCGTTTTTGCGCAACAGCATGGCGTGAAATTTGCTCACGTAACGGCTGCTGATCTTAAGGTCGCAGAATTCGGATCGGCCGATCAGTATTTTCGAGCCTTCGAGCTCGAATTCCTGAAGCGTCTTTCCATTGAGGGTAAGGAAAAGCTTGTCGATACCTTGCGCATTTTCATCCTGCACCGCCGAGAGCGGCGGAGAGACGGCGGGAGGCGACGGGTCCGCATGCTCGTGAACGTGTTCAAGCTGGATGCGCGAGGTTCCTGCGCGTTGCATCGCCAGCATCGCAAGCTCATCAATCCTGCCCGGCCAGCCACCGGAAGCGCGATGCAGTTCAATACAGACGTCTACCGGCATAAGGCCTTCGGGTTTATCGAAACCGCTGGCACGAAGTTTCGAGTAAAGATACCTGAAGGATTCTCGTGCGGTCATGGGCCCCAGCTCGAACGCCGCAGGCATCCTATTTGCCACGGCACTCATCGCAGGTGCGTGCACAATTGAGTACGGCGCGCGTTCGCTGATCAGGATAATGCGAAGAGCGACTCGGTGATGCAGCCTGAGTTCGGCCAGTTTGCACAGGCACCGCAATGCGCTCGGATGCATTCTGTCGAAGTTGTGGATTACGAGCAGTGGAGGCTGGTTGATTCGCGTTTGTTGTCTGACGAACACTGTCAGCATGTCCAGCCAGTCGGCCGAGGAGCTGTACTCAAGATCGTAGCCAAACCGGGACAGCACGGATTCAAGGAATTCGTTCGCGTTCAATCGGCTTCCGTCGATTGTCGCAATGGCAAGATCCGCTGGCAGGAATCCCACGAACTGGCGCATCAGAGTTTTCTTGCCGGAGGACGGCGGGCCGTACAAGAGCCCGGTGCCTCTTCGGTCTTCCATGACCTGATGCAGGAAACGCGCGGCTGCAATTTGCGACTCATAGTGGACAATAACAAGCGGTTCACTGTCCGACTGAAACGGCAGTTGCCGGCGTTCGGCTTGTCCGATGTCCACTAGCTGCTGCCCTGTGTCGCAGCAACGAGTTCCTCGAGCCGGTCCATGACGCCTGCCAATTCGGGTTTGTGCTCGCGCAGCTCCTGAAGAGAAAGTCCGGAAAGTTCGTAAGGCAATATCAGCCAGTCCCGGGTCTCGTGAACATAGAAGTCGGGCGGAGCCACGGTTCTTTCCGTTGGCCGGTACCAGACTGTTGCGGTCTTGATATCCTGCGGCAGGTTGCGGCGGGCTTTCGTGGCGAGCTCATTGATTACGGCACGCACGCTCGATCCGGAGCTGTAGACGTCATCGACAATGAGCATCGAATGCTCGGCTGAAACGCGTTCAAGCAGGTATTGCAGACCGTGCACGCGGATGTTTTCGGCCTTGTCGACCATCTGTGAATAGCTGCTGAGGCCGGCATACGATGTGCGAATCGCGATGTGATCGGTGGCAACGCCAAAATGATCGAGTCCCTCCTGCACGGCGATGCCGACGGCGCTGCCTCCGCGCCACAAGCCGACCAGGAAGTCAGGCCGGAATCCGGACTCGTAGATCGAAGAAGAAAGGCGAAATGAATCCAGCAGCAGGTCATCGGCGGCAATAAACGTCTTTTTCATTGTTATCCCGGGAAACCGAAGTTGCTGTAGTATTGATGGCCGTTATCATACACCGATCGAAACGACGCAGGAGACGGCACGCGGTGCAAAAAACCATCCTGACCGCGCAAGAGTTGCTGGCTGATTCCTTCCGCCTCGGCGTAAAGGTCCTCGAGAGCGGTTTCGAACCGACGATGATCATTGCAATATGGCGTGGCGGCACACCGGTTGGCATGGCGGTACAGGAAATCCTTGCCTATTGTGGAGTCGATGCCGATCACATCGCCATCCGGACTTCCTCATACACCGGAGTGGATCAACGCAGCGAGGTCGCGGTGCACGGCCTGGACTACATCATCAAGAAGATCGCCCACGACGATCGCGTGCTGATAGTCGACGATGTGTTCGATACGGGAAATACTTTCGCCGCCGTCGTGCGCGAGCTATCCCGGCGCGCCCGCGGCAATACGCCGAAGGATATGCGTATCGCGGCGCCCTGGTATAAGCCGACGCGTAACGAAACGGACCTCGTTCCGGACTATTACCTGCACGAAACAGCGGAGTGGCTGGTGTTTCCGCACGAACTCGATGCGTTGACACCGGACGAGATGAAGAAAAGCCGCCTCGAGCTCCACGATATCGTCTACCCTGCGGCGCGCCGGGCCTGATCCACACGCACGGATCCATGAAACGGCTCTGTGTCTACTGCGGTTCCAATACAGGCAACAAGCCGGTGTACGTCGATGCCGCGAGACAGCTTGGAACCGCGCTCGTTACGAATCGAGTCGAACTTGTTTACGGGGGCGGCGCCAAGGGCCTGATGGGAATTCTTGCCGACGCGGTGCTAGGCGCCGGTGGCAAAGCGATCGGTGTAATTCCACGCGCGTTGATGGACAAGGAGGTCGGCCATAAAGGCTTGAGCGAGTTGCATATCGTCGAATCCATGCACGAGCGGAAATCGATGATGGTAATGCTGTCAGACGGGTTCGTGGCGATGCCCGGAGGGTACGGGACACTGGAAGAAATCATCGAAGTGCTCACCTGGGGTCAGCTGCAATTTCATTCGAAGCCTTGCGGCCTGCTGAACGTCAACGGCTTTTTCGACGATCTGTTGCGTTACCTGGACGGTGCGACTGCCAGCGGATTCGTTCGGCCGCAGCACAGGGCCATGCTGCTGGTTGCGGATCGACCGTCCGGCCTGCTGCACCAGTTCTCGCAGTACGTGCCGCCCGACGCCGAGAAGTGGACCTGAGTAATCGGAAAATCAATCGCAGCGTTGTCCCAGCCGCAAAAAAAAGCCCGCATAAACGAGGGCTTTTTTTGCTTTCAAGGGCGCTGCTACTACCAGCGAAGGCGCCAGCCGCCACCACCGGAGCTGCCAGAGCGGCGCCGTTTGCGCATACGGGCATGCAGCGACGCGCGCTTGTCGGCAAGCCAGGCCTCGCGCTCGACGTGTGGATCGAGACCCCGGTCTTTGCGACGTTTCTCTTCGGAAATGCGGAAGTTGCAGAATTCCTCGTAGGACTCGATCTCTGCCTTGAGTTCGCGAATAACCAGCTCGACGTAAATGGCATCGTCCAGGAAACCAATGCCGGGAATGTGATCGGGAATCAGGTCCTCCGGGTCGCAGAAGTAGACCAGCGCGCCAAGCACGCGAGTGCGCTCTTCGTCGCTCAATTTCCATTCCGCATCGCCAACCATGTTGATGACGACTTCCAGTTTCGACAGCCTGGATGCAATGAAATCCGGCAACTCGGCCGTGCGTGAATCGTCTATGAGCTGCCTTGCCGCCGCTTCGATCTGGGCAGCGCTTTCAGTGCTTGCCATCGCCGACTTGGCTTTGTCCACGATTTTCTGGAAGTGGTCGAGATCGTCGTCGCTGAGCGTAAATGTAATATCGAGAGACATGACTAACCGTCCTTATGTGTTTTCTGCTGTCTGGACCAGATGGTGTCTCGATGCCGGGTTACCAGCCCGTGAAACAGCACCCTGTGCCGCCCGGTTTCCCCGAATTTCTGGTTTTTCGCTGTGTTCGGGCCGGCGAACAGCAAGGATTGTATACGGATCGGGCTCGATCGGCCATTTCGAATGGGACTTTGGCCCGGCCGTTCGCTGGTTTCGGCGGCAACGGTCGCTGTGGCCGGCGGAACCAACTGCTTTGGCGGCTCGCCATGACCTGTCTTGATGGCCGGCGATGTCGCCAGCATACTGACCCGTCCCGTCAATCGCCCGGCCGCTAGTGACTCATCCTGATAACAATCCCCTGGCAGTCATTGCCAGCGACGTGCCACAACTGAAGCGGCAGGACGCCATCGAGCTGTTGCTGCAGCATTACGGTCTTGCGGTCGTGAAAGCAGAGTCGTTGGTCAGCGAAAGAGACCAGAACTTCGAGGTTCGCACAGCCGACGGTTTGAAGCTGGTGTTCAAAATCGCAAACGCGGCCGAAGATCCACAGGTAACGGACTTCCAGATCAAGGCACTGCAGCACATCGAGCGCTATCAATCCGAGCACGGAAAGCGTTTCAACGCGCCTCGGATCGTACCTACGCTGGCCGGCGAGTTACAAATAACCGTGAGATCCGGCGACGTATCGCACATCTGCCGGCTGGTCAGTTACGTCGAGGGGGTGCCACTTGGCGACGATGTGCCGGGGCCGGGGTTCAGTCGCAATGCGGGGATATACCTTGCCGAAATTGGCCGGGCGTTGCGTGATTTTCGACATGATGCCTCGGACCACAACCTGCTATGGGACATGAAACGCGCACTGGATCTTCGTGAATTGCAACGTTTCATTACGGACCCGGCTTTGCGCAAGCAGGTCGCGCGTTGCCTCGATGATTTTGAGGAACACGCATTGCCGCGTTTCGGCAATCTTCGATGGCAGGTCATTCATAACGATCTTAATCCGGACAATATTCTGGTCGATGCACCGCAGGGATCGAAAGTCGTAGGTGTTATCGATTTCGGCGATATGTTGAGTTCGCCGCTGATTGTCGACGTCGCCGTGGCGGTTTCCTATCTGCGCTCACGAAATGGCAATCCGTTATCCAGAGTTGCAAACTTTATAGCGGGTTACCATTCGGTGACGCCATTGCGCCGGGACGAAACGGATCTCCTTTACGACCTGATCCGGACGCGGCTGGCTGCCACAACCTCGATCCGCTTCTGGCGTATCAGCGAGCGCAGCCCGGACGATCCTTACCTGAAAAAAATCCTGCAGGAGAATTCGGCGGAGCGTTTCCTCTCAAGACTCGATGAATTGCCGCGAGAAAGCGTGCAGAGTATTTTTCGCGAAGCCTGCGGAAACGGGGGCAGCTAACCGCTGTTGTAAGGGTCGAAACCGCCGCTCGAATCGCGTTTCTTTTTCGATTTTTGCGCGGGCGCGGAATCCCCGGTGCCGAGGATTTTTCGCAGCGCCTGTGTGCTGACGAGCGAGAGCTCCTCGCTAGGTTCTTTGTTTAGCGGAACCAGTGTGATATCGGCGGGCCGGGTGATCGGCGGCAGATCCAGCGTGCTATCCAGGATCTTCTGCAGCTCGTCGTCGCCGATGATCTCAAACGTGCCGGCTGTCGGGTCGCGCGCGAGTACGCCCTCGTTGCTGCCTTTGACAGCGGCCTGAATGGCTTTTCGTGCCTGTTTGTCATCCGCGTCCAGAATGACGCGCAGCGCCTGGGTGGACACCAGTTCGAGTTCATCGGAAGTATCGACCGGGTCGGTCCAGACCGAACGGCCGTGGCCGTCGGTCTGGATCCTCGGTGGCCGGCGGATTTTGATGGTAGGTTCGTAGTCAGACATGTCTCACCCCCGGATCACTGGCGGCATCGGTCTGCGGGACACTTTAGGCCAGCGGCTGCCGCATAACCAGACCTCAGGCGGGCTGCGTATTAAACCGGCGAACCCTCTTTGCCGCACCGAAAGTGAAACGATCCGACCACTTATGCCAGAACGGCCAAGCCAAAGCTGTGGAGCAGGTCCCAGAATCAATGGTTTGCGCGAAGTAACATTGACTTTATTCTGTAAAACGAAGCCGATTCACCTATGTCATGACCGCCGCCGTTGTACTGCCTGTCGTCCTCAGCTTTTGCGCTGGTTGCTACATATTGCTTGGCGCCCGGCTGCTTGGCAGCAGGCGGGAAATCGGCAGTTTTCCGCTGGCCCTGACCTTTGTCGTGGTCGGTATCTGGGTGCTGGGCGGCGCCGTCGAGTTGATCGCCACAAACTACCTGGTTTTTTCCGTTGGACGACTCGGGCATTTCGTTGGCACGGCCCTCGTGCCGGTGCTGATCCTGATTTGCTTTCGTTCGTATACAGGCCGTGACACTCCGGCTGCCGCGGTTGTTGCGCTGCTCATAGTACCGGTCTCGTCCATTGTAATTGCCGCAACAAACTACTGGCATGAGTTCATGTGGCAGCTGCCAGCGGTCAATGCCGCGGGCGAATTCCTGACCCGGCCGCTCGCCTGGGGCAAGTGGTATCTGTTCGTGCATTCACCGTATGCCTACACGATGGTTATCGCGGGCGTACTGACTCTCGTCCTGCACTCGAGTGCGGTCGCTCCGATTCACCGCCGGGGATTGCTGACGCTGGCCGGGTCCGCCCTCGTACCTCTTATTGCGGCTGTCGCTTACGATGCTGGAGTCGGCCCGGATACTATATCGACGCTTCCGCTCGTTTTTGCGGCAATGCTGCCGGTGTACGCGTGGCTGGTGATCGGCGAACAGGTCATAGAATTCACGCCGCTCGCTTACGAGACGGTGTTTCAGAACATGCAGGACCCGGTCGTTGTCGTCGACGATCAGAGACGCATCATCAGTCTGAATCATGGCGCAGAATCGCTTCTCAAAATTTCTGAAAAAGACGCGCTGCGATCATCTCTGGATTCTGTGTTCGGTGACGATGTTCCAGAAATAAGATTGGCGCTCGATACCGGCAAACCGCAGAAAATCATGACCAACACGGGCCGGTTCCTCCACTTGCAGGTGTCAAACATCGAACCTGGCAAAGCCGTTTCGCGTGGCGGCCGGGTACTGATGTTTCGCGACGTCAGCGACGTGGAAAAGGCACAGAAAGAGGTCCTGAGCAGCGAGCGGCTCCTGCGCACACTAATCGATCACTCGGTAAACGGTATTCTCCGACTGCGTTGGGTATTCGACGACAAAGGTGACCGCGACCTGCGGTGCATCTTTGCCAATGCCGCCGCGGGCCGGTTCCTGCGTGCCGAATCGGACATGATGATCGATCGTAGTGCGGCTGAACTTATCCGGCTCGCGTCGTTCGGCATGGATCCGCATGCGGGGGAATCGCTGGTACAGCAGCTGCTCGAATCGGCGGAGCGTGGCGAGATCCTCGATACCGAAGCATTGATCGAGGCCCGGGGCGTCAGCAAGTGGTTGCGCATCATTGCGGAACCGGTTGGTGAAGACGTCGCCGTGACATTCGTCGATATAACCGATCGCAAAGCAAAGGAAATCCAGATGGAGTCCATTGCCTGGAGCGACCCGTTGACCGGGGTCCTGAATCGTCGCGGATTCGAGAGAGACGCTGCGAGTCGTTTGTCCGAGAGCGATGACGACGCAACCGGTGCGCTCCTGTTCATCGACCTGAACGAGTTCAAGCAGATCAATGATCGCTGCGGCCACCAGATCGGCGACCAGCTGCTGATTACTGCGGCCGAAAGGCTGCGCAGCAGCCTGCGGTCCTGCGATATCATCGGCCGTCCCGGCGGTGACGAATTCGTCGCGCTGGTTCCTGACGTCAATGGCAAGGTTGCGGAAACCCTGGCCAGTCGACTCGCGCAGTCACTGGAGCAGCCTTACCTGATCGGTGCCGAAACGCTTTATTGCGCGGCCAGTATCGGGCTCGCGCTTTACCCCGACAACGCCAACACATTGACCGGACTGTTGCGAGCCGCGGACCAGGCGATGTACCGGGCCAAGGCCCGCAGCCGCGGCGTCCGCGACATACGGCAGCGAGACCGCCTGGAAAAGGCCGTCTGAATCCTCTGTAATAAAGTACGCTCTGCGCCGGTCGGCTGGTTACTGATCGAGGAGCTTCGACAATGATTCCAGGACGTGCATTCGCTTTTTCCGCATTCATCGCTTTGCTTGTCGCATCGCTGATTCTTTCCGAGGTTCGGCCCGGTACGGCGGCCGACTTCGCGGAATTGCCTGCAAGCGCCGAGGAAACCACACCGTTACGAGCGGGCGACTATGCACCGAAATTCTCCGCAAGGACCGTCGCGGATGAGAAGTTTGACTTCGATCCGGCCGCGCTGCAGCGTCCCGCGATTCTCATCTCTTTTCGTGGCGGATGGTGTCCGTACTGCAACATGCACCTGTCGGAACTGCGAAACGCGATACCGCAAATCCGCGCACTGGGAATGGACGTCTATTTTCTCAGTGGCGATCGCCCCGAACTCCTGCACGCAAGCCTCTCGAGGGAAACTCAGGACGACATTGACGGTCTCGACTACGTCATACTTTCGGATGCCAATATGGAAGCTGCGCTGGCGTTTGGCACGGCGTTTCGTGTCAATCAGCAGACCGTGGACTGGCTGAACGAGAAGGGCAAGGATGTCGATGGCTCGTCGATCCGGCAATACCAGGCGCTGGCGGTGCCATCGGTCTACGTTATCGATACCTCTGGCGAAATCGCGTATGACTACGTCAATGCGGATTACAAAATACGTCTGTCGGCAAAGAAATTGCTGGAAGTTGCCGAGCGCGTCGGCAAACAATAGAAAAAAGGTGTCGAATCGAATAATTCCGCAAGGGATATTCGGTTCGACCTCTTTTTCCGCTAACCTACGTCATCTCGGACGGCGTGGAAGCATTCGGTGATCAAGAAAAACGCGTTTGCAGGAATCGTTCGATCAGCGACGAAGATCGAACCACATGAGCTTAAGGCAACTTTCCTGTCTTTTCTGTTCATTTTCCTCCTGATGTTTGCCTACAACATCCTGAAGCCGGTTCGCGACGCGATGGCGCCCGACTGGAGCGACGTCAGCGTCGCGTTGTTGTGGACCTACAATTTCTTTTTCAGTATGGCAGCTGTCGCTATTTACGGCTTTGCCGCGTCCCGTCTGCGCTTTCGTTTCCTTGTACCGGGCGTCTACACGTTTTTTGCCATTTCATTCGTGCTTTTTTATGTCGGCGCGAGTTACGCAAGCAATGCCGACTACATCGACAAGGCCTTCTACGTCTGGATAAGCGTGTTTGCGCTGTTTCACGTATCCGTATTCTGGAGTCTCATGTCGGACCTGTTCACCAAAGTGCAGGCACCGAGGCTGTTTGCTTTCATCGCAAGTGGAGCGAGTACAGGCACGATTGCCGGATCCGCAGCAACCGTCGGGCTCGCGAAAGCGCTGGGATCGATGAACCTGATGTTGCTGGCGGCCATCATTCTGGTCGCTATCGTGCCGCTGATCGGCGTCTTGCAGGCGATGAAAACAATGCAGCCTGGATCGCCTGACACAAGTCGCGACCCGAATGCGACTATAAGCGGTAACCCCTTGTCCGGTTTCTCGGAGTTTGTGACCAACCCGTACCTGTTTGGCATCGCGATATTCATATTCCTGTACACGGCGGTCGGTTCGTTCGCGTATTTCGAGATCAAGAACCTGCTCGACGGTTTTGACCGCGACACCAACACGCAGATCTGGGCCGGAATCAATCTCGCAGTCAATGCGATAGCAATTACCACGGCGATGTTTGCGACCAGCAGAATTGCAACCCGTTTCGGCCTGGCAAAGACACTTGCCGTCATACCATTGCTGGTCGGGATCGGTCTGCTGGCGATAGCCGGCAACCCGGTATTGGCGGCTGTCATCGTCATTTGGGTCGTGATGCGTTCGGGCAACTATGCGATTACCCGGCCGGCGCGCGAAATGCTCTACACGGTCGTCGACCGTGAGGCACGATTCAAGGCCAAGCCGGTTATCGATATCGTCGTCTATCGCGGCGGCGATGCACTGGCCGGCTGGTTGTTCGCGGTGCTTGCCACGACTCTCGGGCTGGGGCTCGGAGCGCTCGCTGCCATCGGCGGATTCATTGCCCTGATGTGGGCCTTTGTCGGCGTCTACCTGGGCAGAAATTATGACCGTCTAGATCCCGTGGAGACGAATGCATGAGAAACGCCTGGATATGCGATGCAATAAGGACGCCGATCGGCCGGTACGGTGGCGCGCTGGCCACGGTCCGGACTGACGATCTCGGTGCAATCCCGATAGCCGCGCTACTGCAACGCAATCCGCGCATGGATCCGTCAAGAATTGACGATCTCGTCTTTGGATGTGCCAACCAGGCAGGCGAAGACAATCGCAACGTAGCGCGCATGTCCTCGCTGCTGGCCGGATTGCCGGTTTCCGTGCCGGCGGCGACAGTCAATCGCCTGTGCGGCTCCGGCATGAATGCCATTGGCAATGTGGCCCACGCCATCATGGCGGGCGGCGCCGATCTGGCAATCGCTGGCGGCGTCGAGTCGATGTCGCGGGCGCCGTTCGTGCTGGCAAAGGCAGGCAGTGCATTCGATCGCAATGCCGAGATCTATGACACGACCCTCGGCTGGCGCTTCGTCAACCGCAAACTGGAACAACAGTACGGCATCGATTCCATGGCCGAGACGGCAGAAAACGTAGCAATCGACTTCGATGTCAGCCGCGAGGACCAGGACCGGTTTGCTCTGACCAGCCAGCAGAAAGCGGCCGCTGCGATCGAGGCGGGGAGACTTGCGGAGGAAATAGTCGCGGTACCGGTAGCGCAGAAGCGCGGCGATCCCCTGCTGATCGACAGCGACGAACATCCGCGCACGGATTCCAGCCTCGACAGCCTCGCGAAATTGCGTCCCATAGTGCGTGCCGATGGCACGGTCACGGCCGGTAACGCGTCGGGAATCAATGACGGTGCCTGTGCCGTGTTGCTGGCATCCGACGATGCGGCAAAAGCACACGGATTGACGCCGATGGCAAGAGTCATTGCCTGGGCATCGACCGGCGTCGAACCGCGGGTCATGGGTATCGGGCCTGTTCCGGCAGCGCGCAAGGTATTGAAAATGGCCGGCCTCGCGATTTCCGACATGGACGTCGTCGAATTGAACGAAGCATTCGCGGCGCAGGGGCTTGCCGTGCTGCGAGAGCTCGGTATCGACGACGACGCCGCGCACGTCAATCCGAATGGCGGTGCCATAGCGCTCGGCCATCCGCTCGGCATGTCCGGTGCGCGACTCGTGACAACGGCGTGCTACGAATTGCGGCGAAGTGGCGGCCGGTACGCGTTGTGCACGATGTGCATCGGGGTCGGCCAGGGCATTGCCATGGTCATCGAGCACGTATGATGAGATCGACAGTCAAAGTCGAGGCAGGCCTGCAGCGGCTGGCCGAACGAATTCGCGGGCGGCGGACAACAAACCTGTTTCTCAAACAGAAGGTCAGTCGAAAACTGATCCGTGAAGCCATCGAGCTGGCACGCTGGGCGCCCAACCATCACCTGACGGAGCCCTGGCACTTCCACGTATTGGGGCCGCAAGCTATCGCGCACAGTATTGAGCTGATACGCGACAACGCGGCGAAAAAAAAAGATGCGGCTTTCGGCGAATTCAAGGCACAGGCGGCGGGCGCGATCCCGGGATGGCTTGTGGTGACCTGCAGAAAATCCGATGACGAAATTTGTCAGCGCGAAGATTATGCAAGTTGCTGTTGCGCCATCCAGAATCTCATGCTGTACCTGTCGGAGGCCGGGGTTGCGAGCAAATGGACGACCGGCGCCATAACACTAGACGAGCGTCTCTTCAGCATTCTGGGTTCAAGCAGCGCCGACAATTTCGTCGTCGGACTGATCTGGTACGGCTACCCGAAAGTTCTGCCGACCCAGACGCGCAAGGATCTCGCGCAGATCATGAGCGAATTGCCCTAGACGCCTGCTTCGCGAGCGGTGAGTTCAGCGCCGGCAATCGGTCGGCGCAGCAGAAATACGATACCTGTGGCGATGCCGAAGAATCCCATGACAAAGGAAACGTTGCGGATCGATCCGTCGTACAGCAATCCACTGATGATTGCGCTGGCTGCGGCGGCGACGTTTTGTACCGTACCGATGATCGATGCGGCGACACCGGCGATTCGTGGCACGGGATCCAGTGCCAGCGCCGTTGCGTTCGGCATAAGAAATCCGGTGCTGAACATGAAAAGGCACACATTGCCCCACAGCCACCAGAAAGCTACGTCGTTCAGCCAGGAAAAGATCAGCAGCTGCACGGAAGCGATGCCGACCAGTACCGCGCCAATGCCGATGGCCTGCATGCCGTTCAGTCGAAGCAACAGGCGACGATTCAGCGCTGAACCTCCGAGGATGGACAAGCCGGCCAGTGCAAAAATGAAGCCGAATGCCTGCGGCGGGAATCCGTACAGCTCGATGATCAGGGCCGACGAGCCAGTGATCAGCGACATGAAACCTGCTGCCGGAAGCAGTACCAGCAGAACGCCGAAGATGCATTGCCGGTGGGAGAAGAATTCGCGCAGGCTCATCAGCAACTGGCGAACAATATGATGTTCGCGTACCGGAACGTGTGTTTCCCTGAGTATCGTATGCATCATCAGGAATACGGCGGCGCCGAAGATCGCAATCGCGATAAAAGGAGTGCGCCAGTTCCACGTAGTTACCATGTAACCGCCGGCAATCGGGGCGAGCATGGGTGCGGCGGTGAAGACCATGACCAGGACCGACATCAGTCGTGCAGCTTCCCTGCCGCTGGCGATGTCACGCACGATGGCCCGCGCGATAACAACTCCAACCGACGCGCCGAGTCCCTGGACGAAGCGCGCCGCAAGCATCAATTCGATTCTGCTGCTGAAGGAACAAGCGAGGGCCGCCACGATGAAAACCGCCACGCCACCGTACAGCACCGGCATGCGCCCGAGGCGATCCGAGAGCAGGCCCGCGGGCAGCTGTCCCAGCGCGATGCCGGCCATGAACGAACCGACAATGAGCTGGCCCATCGACATGCGTGTGCCGAGTGCCTCGACCATCTGCGGGATGGCTGGCAGGCTCATGTCGATGGTCACGGCGGCAAGCCCGGTGAGCAGTCCGAGGACCAGTACGAAGCGGCGCCGGGCCGCGAGGCCGGTGTTCAAGGTCGATAGCTGTCTGGTAGGGGGGGCGGTGAGGGCAGAATAGTGTTCGCATCCTTCTGCGTCCAGCCCATCAGTTCGGCAACTCCTTGCCGCCGACGAGCAGCCCTGAGAGTTCGTTCAGGCCCATCCAGTAAGACAGCTCGTTCGGATGATCGATATCCCAGACTGCTATGTCGGCGCGTTTGCCGATCTCCAGCGTGCCACGATCTGCGGAAAGTCCCAGCGCCGCCGCCGCGTTACGCGTGACACCGGCCAGGCACTCCTCTGGAGTCAGGCGGAACAGGCTGGTGGCAAGGCTCATCGATGTTCGCAGCGAACAGATCGGTGAAGTACCGGGATTGCAGTCCGTGGCAATCGCAATCGATACAGCGTGATCGCGAAGTGACTGGATCGGCGGCTGGCGGGTTTCGCGCAGCGTCAGGAAGGCGCCAGGCAACAAAACGGCGACCGTGCCCGCGCCAGCAAGCGCACGCACTCCAGCCAATGAGGTGTACTCGAGATGATCTGCGGAGAGCGCGGAAAACGACGCGGCGAGTTCGGCGCCGCCGCTGTCGCTCAGTTGATCCGCGTGCAGTTTCACCGGCAGGCCGAGTGAGCTTGCCGTTTCAAAAACTCTTGCAACCTGCGAGGAAGAGAATGCGATGGTCTCGCAGTACGCGTCGACAGCATCGGCCAGGTGATTCTCTGCGACGGCAGGCAGCATTTCGCTGCAAACGAGCTCGATATAATCGTTGGACTTGCCACGGTACTCGGCCGGTATCGCATGCGCACCGAGAAAGGTTGCCGATACCGGGATGCCTGTGGCGCGGCTCGCAGCGCGAGCGACGCGCAGCAGTTTCAGTTCCGTTTCGAGATCCAGGCCATAACCGGATTTGATTTCCACGGTTGCCACGCCGTCGCGGCGCAATGCTCTCAATCGACGGCAGGTTTGTTGCAGCAGGGAATCTTCGCAAGCCGCTCGCGTCGCCCGGACCGTGGACATGATGCCTCCCCCTTCACGCGCAATGTCCTCGTAGGAAGCGCCCGCCAGCCGCTTTTCGAATTCCGCGGCGCGATTGCCGGCGAACGCGAGGTGTGTGTGGCAGTCAATCAACGCCGGCGTGAGCCAGCGTCCGGCCATCGAGCGTGTCACTTGAGCCTTGCCGGCGGGTATTGTCGATTGCGGCCCGAGCCACGCGATTCGCCCGTCGGCTATCGCCAGGGCCGCGTTCTCGACAGTGCCGTAGGGGACGCTGCCTGCGCACATCGTCGCAATGCTCGCGTCCGTCAGTAGCAGCTCCCAATCGGCCATCGATACCCGTCCCCTGCGTCCCGTGCGCCATTTCCTGAGGGCCGGCGCCGGATTGCAAAGCAAGCTAGCATGCTTTAGCCTGTATATACAACCTAAACGGGGGACCCATGACGGCAATTTTCGCCAGAAAAGCGCTGCTGGCCGACGGCTGGCACGAGCAGGTCCGGCTGCAGTTCGATCGCGGCCGGATCACGGCGATCGAGCGTGGTGTGATTGCCGGGGACGCGGAATACCAGGCGGGGATCGTCATCCCGGGACTTGCCAATGCGCACAGCCACGCTTTTCAGCGCGCCCTGGCCGGGCATACCGAGAGTCGTTCGCCGAAGGGCAAGGACAATTTCTGGACCTGGCGAAATCGCATGTACGCACTGGCGGGTCGTGTGGATGCGTCTCGAATGAAGGCGATCGCGCGGCAGGCCTACATCGAAATGCTGTGCAGCGGCTACACATCCGTAGCCGAGTTTCATTATCTGCATAACGAGCCGGGTGAAAAGCGAAGCGGTACCGCAATGCTAGAAGCGATTGTCGATTCGGCGACAGAAAGCGGAATCCGGCTGACCTATGTGCCGGTTTTATATGAGCGTGCCGGATTCGAAGAGCCGCAACCGACAGCCGAACAGCGGCGGTTTGCCAGCAACGTCGACGAATTTCTCCAGCACTATAGCGACGCGGCATCATTCACCGGCGACACAGTCACCTGTGGCATCGGAGCGCACAGCCTGCGGGCGGTAACCAGGGAATCTCTGGACCGGATTGCGGCAGCGGCAAACAGGGACGGCGTACCGATGCACATTCACATCGCAGAGCAGCGCCGCGAAGTCGAGCAGTGCCTGGCGGTTCACGACCGCCGGCCGGTCGAGTGGCTGCTGGAAAACTACCAACTCGATTCGAACTGGTGCCTGGTGCACGCGACGCACATGGACACGGAAGAAACGCAGGCACTTGCCCGAACGGGCGCCGTAGTCTGCCTTTGCCCGAGTACGGAGGCCAATCTCGGCGACGGCCTGTTCCGTCTGCAGGACTGGATGCAGCAGGGCGGGCACATCGCGATCGGTTCCGACAGCCACATATCCATCAATCCATTCGAGGAGCTTCGCTGGCTGGAGTACGGTCAGAGACTGATTACCGAGCAGCGGAATATTGCCGCGTTGTCGCATCAGCACACCGGGCGCAATCTCTTCGAAAGCGCCGCAGCGGGCGGGGCCCTGGCAACGGGGCAGGACACCGGGCGCCTGGAAAAAGGCGCGATGGCGGATCTTGTCGTGCTTGACGACGAGAGCCCGATGCTCGCCGGACACGGTATCGATTCCATACTGGATGCACTGGTGTTTTCCGGTTTCACCCTGCCGATCGATCGTGTCATGGTGCATGGCGAGTGGCAGGTCGTGAATGGCAGGCATCGTGCGGCACAAGCGGCGGGTGAAGAATACGTTCGCGTTGTACGGGATCTGCTGCGGGAAACGGAGGCCGATCGATGACTGCGATGCCCCGCTATCAACAACTGAAGCAACAGATCATCGGCCAGATTTCGCGAGGTGAATTGAAACCGCGAGACCGCGTGCCTTCGGAAAACGACCTGGTCGATTCGACCGGCGTATCGAGAATGACCGCCAACCGCGCGCTTCGCGAACTCAACGACGAAGGATACGTCGAACGCGTGGCAGGCGTTGGTACCTTCGTTGCGGACCTGCAGTCGGCATCGCACGTTCTCGAGGTGCGAAACATAGCAGATGAAATTGCCGCTCGCGGACATCGCCACGCGGCAATCGTGATCGTGCAGGAGCAGCAGGCTGCGTCGGCGGAAGTGGCCGATATTCTGCGCATAGCCCAGGGCAACGCCGTGTTTCACCTGCTGCTGGTGCACCGCGAGAACGACACGCCGATTCAACTCGAAGAGCGATACGTCGTTGCCACGTTCGCGCCGGACTGCCTGCAGCAGGACTTCGCGCGCGTTACGCCCAGTGCCTGGCTCAGCTCGATTGCGCCGCTGCAGGAGGCCGAGCACAAAGTACGCGCAGCGATGCCGTCCCCCGAAACGCGCCGGCGCCTGAAAATGGCCGGGCAGGAGCCCTGCCTCGTCGTCATGCGCCGCACCTGGTCGGACGGGCGCCCGGTCAGTTTCGCGCGCCTATACCATCCCGGCAGCCGCTTCGAGCTGACCGGAAACTACACGCCGCCAGGCATAAGAAAAAGCACACCGGAATCCGCACCATGAAAAAAAGAATCGTCAAGTCGCCGACTGGCACGAGATTACATGCAAAGAGCTGGCTGACCGAAGCGCCGCTGCGCATGCTGATGAACAACCTCGATCCGGAGGTCGCGGAGCGTCCGGAGGATCTCGTCGTCTACGGCGGTATCGGCAAGGCCGCTCGCAACTGGCAGTGTTTCGACGTGATTGTCGAAAAACTGAAGCAGCTGGAGGACAACGAAACGCTGCTCGTGCAGTCGGGGAAACCGGTTGGCGTATTTCGCACGCACCGCGATGCACCGCGAGTGCTGATCGCGAATTCGAACCTGGTGCCAGCGTGGGCCAACTGGGATCACTTTCGCGAACTCGACAGGAAAGGATTGATGATGTACGGCCAGATGACGGCCGGATCGTGGATCTACATCGGCAGCCAGGGCATCGTGCAGGGAACGTACGAGACTTTTGCCGAAGTGGGTCGACAGCATTTCAACGGCGATCTTGCGGGGCGCTGGATACTGACGGCGGGCCTCGGCGGAATGGGCGGCGCGCAGCCACTCGCGGCGACCATGGCCGGCGCATCGATGCTGGCCGTCGAGTGCCAGTCGGATCGCATCGACAAGCGCCTGGAGACCGGTTACCTCGACAGGCGTGCGGAAAACATCGACGACGCGATGGCAATCATCGAGTGCTCAATCGCCGATCGTAAACCGCTGTCGGTGGGACTGCTCGGGAACGCAGCGGAAATTCTGCCGGAATTGCTGAAGCGGGGAATCCGCCCGGATGCACTGACCGACCAGACTTCCGCGCACGATCCGGCGAACGGCTATTTGCCTATAGGCTGGACGGTCGACCAGTGGATCGCCAAACGTGCCAGCGATCCGGATGCGGTCGCGGCGGCCGCTGCAAGATCGATGGCCGTGCACGTCAAGGCTATGCTCGAATTTCAGGCGCAGGGCGTGCCGACATTCGACTACGGCAACAACATCCGCCAGGTTGCGTTCGACCAGGGCGTGAAAAAGGCATTCGATTTTCCGGGTTTCGTCCCGGCCTACGTTCGGCCATTGTTTTGCCGTGGCGTCGGGCCATTCCGCTGGGCCGCGCTGTCCGGCGACCCGGAGGACATATACAAAACCGATCAAAAAGTGAAAGACCTGATTCCCGACGATGCTCACCTGCACAACTGGCTGGACAAGGCGCGGGAGCGGATTCACTTTCAGGGGCTGCCTGCGAGAATCTGCTGGGTGGGCCTCGGCCAACGCGACCGGCTGGGACTGGCGTTCAACGAAATGGTGCGCAACGGTGAATTGAAAGCGCCGGTCGTCATCGGCCGCGATCACCTCGACAGTGGTTCGGTCGCAAGCCCGAATCGGGAAACCGAGGCAATGAAAGACGGGTCGGATGCTGTTTCCGACTGGGCATTGCTCAACGCGCTGTTGAGCACTGCCGGGGGCGCGACCTGGGTATCACTGCATCATGGCGGCGGCGTCGGCATGGGCTACTCGCAGCACGCGGGGCTGGTCATCGTCTGCGACGGCACGAAAGAAGCCGATGCGCGCATCGCGCGTGTGCTGTGGAATGATCCCGCTAGCGGCGTCATGCGCCATGCGGATGCAGGATACGACGAGGCCATTGCCTGCGCGCGGGAACACGGACTCGACCTGCCGATGATCGGGCAATGACCGAAAATGGAGCCCGAAATGGGGCAGCCCAAAATGGGGCCGGATACATTTATTTCGAAAATGGGGCCGGATACCTTATTCATCGTCAAATAAATGTATCCGGCCCCATTTTCGCGTTTTCACCGGGAAGAACTGCAGCGGCCTGCATTGTGGGCGACAGCGAAGGAACCGATTGAATGAAAATCACCGTTGACGCACAACCGATCACGCTCGCCGAATGGCGGGCTATCTGGCAGGGCCCCGTCGAATTGACGCTGGGTCAGACGGCATTGCAGCGCATCGGCGAATCGCAGGCGCAGATCGACAAGGTTATCGCCGGCGGCAAGCAGGTGTATGGCGTCAACACCGGCTTCGGGCAGCTTGCGCAGGTACGTATCGGCGCGGAAAAACTGGCGGCCTTGCAGCAGAACCTGGTGCTGTCGCATTCGGTAGGCGTCGGACCACCGCTCACAAATGATTGCGTTCGTCTGGCAATGGTCATGAAGGTTGTCGCGCTCGCGCAGGGATTTTCCGGTGTTCGCGCGGAGCTGGTCGATGCGCTGTGCAAACTGATCAACGGCGGTGTTTATCCCTGTATCCCGGCGAAGGGTTCGGTGGGTGCGTCCGGTGACCTGGCACCGCTTGCGCACATGGCCGGCCTGTTGCTCGGTCACGGTACGGCGAGCGTCGGCGGGAAAAACATTCCGGCCGAAAAAGCACTGTCAGAAGTCGGGCTCGCGCCAATGCAGCTTGCGCCTAAAGAAGGTCTTGCGTTGCTGAACGGAACACAGATATCGACATCGCTGGCGCTGGCCGCGCTTTTCCGCGCGGAAAATATTCTGGCCGCATCGCTGGCAGCCGGGGCGTTGGCGGCCGATGCCATCAAAGGTAGTGACACACCATTCGACGAGCGCATACAACAGGTTCGCGGTCATCGCGGACAAATAGATGTCGCCGCGGCCCTGCGAAAGCTCATGGAAGGCAGTGATATCCGCGCCTCGCATTTCGATTGCACACGCGTTCAGGACCCGTACTCCATTCGTTGCCAGCCACAGGTGATCGGTGCTTGCCTCGATGTCATGCGGCATGTCGGCGTGGTGCTCGCCATTGAAGCCAATGCTGTAACCGACAACCCGCTGGTTTTCGCAGCAACGGACGCGGTGCTGTCCGGTGGCAATTTTCACGCCGAGCCGGTAGCGCTGGCTGCAGATTATCTCGCGTTGTCAATCGCCGAGGTCGGTGCGCTTTCCGAGCGGCGCATCGCGCTGCTGATCGATTCACACTTGAGCGGCTTGCCGGCGTTCCTGGTCAGGGAAGGTGGCCTGAATTCCGGTTTCATGATGGCGCAGGTCACTGCAGCGGCACTGGCTTCCGAAAACAAATCGCTCGCACATCCTGCCAGTGTCGACAGTATTCCCACATCAGCGAACCAGGAAGACCATGTCAGCATGGCAACGTTCGCCGCGAACCGCTTGCATACCATGCTGGATAATACGGCCTATATCGTTGCAATTGAAATGCTCGCGGCTGCACAGGGCATTGAGTTTCACCATCCGCAAAAGAGTTCCAAGCCGCTGGAAAAAGTCATCGACGAACTTCGCCAGGTATCGGCTTCGTACACTACGGATCGTTCGCTGTCCGAAGATTTCGAGAAGGTAGCGAAACTGATTCACGACGGGCGCTTCCTGTCCTGTGCCGACAGAATTCTGCCGAGCCTGGCTGGATGAATGCGAATTTCGAATTCACGAAGGGCAGTGCACCGCTGCTGGTCAGCGTGCCGCACGACGGGCGTCACATACCATCGGAAATCGCAGAGCGAATGACCGACACGGGACGCGCCATTCCCGATACCGACTGGCATGTTGCGCGCCTGTACGCA